>JAUNSA010000028.1 GCA_030539405.1 Propionibacteriaceae bacterium | reverse complement strand
CTGCGACCCCTTGACCCCCAGTCAAGTGCGCTACCAAGCTGCGCTACAGCCCGCCCATGGCCGGCGTTCTTGCCCGGCCACGGCGACCAACGGTACACCACGTGCGGTGCCGATGAGGAATCCGACACGGGCTGAACACGCCACCTGATCTCGAATTGGTAACGAGAACCCATTGACAAGGGGTGACGTCTCCCCCATGCTGGTGCGACCGGACGCCGATGTCCGGTCACGGAGTGAGGAGATCCCATGACCGACGCACCCTTGGACCCGCGCATCGACCCGCGCAACGACCTGCCGCAGGACCACCTCGACGATGTGGACGCACCCCGTGACCGGGTGCCCGAGGGCGACGATCCCGTGGTGAACCTCGACGCTCCCGCTGAGCGTCCGGGTGAGGAAGAGACCTCTGACGACAAGTACATCAACGTCGTCGACGGGCGTCCGGAGACGTTGGGCGCCGAGACCCAGGACGGGCCCGGCTTGGGCCAGCCCGACGAGCCGGCCGTCGGCCAGCCCATCATGGACGACACGGTTCAGGATCAGGCTGGCGGGAACGAACCGCTGTAAGGACTCACCCCCACACGGCACCCCGCCCGCCCGGGCGGTGGCCCGGACGCCCCCAGGACAGCCCCTGTCGCGCCGGATCACCGCCCGGGCGTTGGTGCGTCCGGGGCCGCGTCGCGAGCAGCAGCAGGAGCCGCCACCAGATCACGGACCGCGTCCCGGCGTACCCCGGCCTGGACCGCGACCACTCCCAGCAGCAGGATCGTCCCGCCCAGGAGCTGCACCGGCCCGGGCAGTTCCCCCAACAACAACCACGCCCACAGCACGGCGAAGACGACCTCGGTCAACCCGACGAAGCTCGCCACGGTTGGCCCGAGGCGCCGAGCGGCCACGAACCCGGACGCGTAGGCCAGCGCCGCCGCGATCACCGCGAGTTCGATCAGGGGCACCCACCAGGGGACGAGTCCGCCGAACAGGCGCACGTCCGCCGTGCTGAACGTCAGCGGGACCAGGCCCACCATCCCCGCGAGCAGCAGCGCAAGAGCTCCGACACCCAACCCCAACGAGACGAACGTCAGCGGCGGGATGCCGTCGGTCTGCGCCGAGACCACGAAGTAGACCGCCATCCCGGTGGCGGCGAACAGGCCCCAGGCGATCCCGCGGGGGTCGGCGCCGGCCACGCTGGTCGGGTTGAGGATCACCGCCAGCCCGCCCACCGCGACGAGCATCCCGATCAGGGTCATCGAGCCGGGGCGCCGCCGGGTCCGTGCCCACACGTACAGCACGACGAGCACCACCCCGAGGTACTCCAGCATCAAGGCGATGCCGACCTCGATGTAGGTGATCGCGTTGAAGTAGGCCACCTGAACCGCGGCGCCGCTGAACACCCCGTAGGCGAGGATGGGCCGCCACTTCTCCCGGACGATTCCCCAGCGTCCGCGTAGGGCACGCAGGCCGGGGATGGCCAGCAGCAGCGACCCCAGGCCCAGCCGGACCAGCACCGCACCGGCGGGCGACCAGCCGGCGTCCAACAGGGGTCGGGCGAAGGCGCCTGAGGTGGCGAACATGGCGGCGGACGCCAGCGCGATCGTCAGGCCGACCGCGCGGTGGCCGGGTGCCTGCATCAGGCGTTCATCCCGCGCGCGGCCACCGTCCAGCGGTCGACGAGGCGTCCGTGTTCGAACACCACGTACTCGTCGGCGAGGTTCACCGCGTTGCACGCATGGTTGGGCACCACCCGGACCGTCGACCCCAGCGCCGGCAGCGACTTCCCCGCCAGCTCCACCACGGCATGGTGCTCGGACAGGACCACGACCCGGGCGTCCGGATGGTCGAGCAGTCGCCCGAAGCCGGACGCCCACGGCGCACGATCGGCGCCCAGCACCTTCGAGCCGGAGTCGAGCACGAGGCGTCCGCCCGCGTGGCTGACCACGGTGGCATGACAGGTCAGCGCGATCTGTTCGGCCGTGCACGCCCCCAGCTCCCACTGCTGGGCGTCATTGACCACGTACACGCCGGGGCGCGTCTCGGTCAGGCCGTCACCGGTCGCCTCGAGGCTCGGCGAGGATCCCCCCGAGATCACGCGTGGGGTGATGCCCGAGGCCCGCAGCGCGTCGGCTGCCTCCCCCAGGGCGGACGCCTCGTGCGCGGCCGCCTGCCCGCGGGCACCGGGGGCGTAGCTGTGCCCGGGGAAGGTGAACACCCCAGCTACCGGCAGGCCGGCGGCGGCGATCCTGGCGGCGAGCTCGCCGGCCTGGGCCGGGGCGACGCCGGAGCGGTGGTGGCCCGAATCCACCTCGACCAGGACGTCCACGTCGAGCCCCGCCAGGCGCTGGGCGGCCTCGACCGAGTCGCAGCCGACCGCGATGGTGGCCTGCTCGGTCAACCGCTGCAGCCGGCGGCGCCGGTCGTCGTCGACCCACAGGGGGTAGGCGATGAACAGGTCCTCGAAACCCTGCTGGGCGAACACCTCGGCCTCGCCGACGGTGGCGACGGTCAGGCCGGTGTCCCCCGCGTCCTCTTGCCGCTGGGCGATCTCGGGGCTCTTGTGGGTCTTGGCGTGGGGGCGCAGGCGCAGCCCGCGCGCTGCTGCCCAGGCGGCCGTCCGCTCGATGTTCGCATCCAGGATCGAGACGTCCAGGGCGAGGAAGGGGGTGCCGGGCAGGGACGAACGCATGGAGCAAAGCTAGCGGTTCAGCCGATACCGGGTGAACGACGGCACGGCCACCATGGCGACCGCCAGGCCGACGAGCACGAGGATGCCGCCACCGATGGTCGTCCAGGCCGTGCCCGCGACCGCGGCTGCACCCCCGTGCAGCACGTCGGCGATGCGGGGCCCGCCCGCGACCACGACGATGAACACGCCCTGGAGGCGTCCGCGGACGGCGTCGGTGGCGGCGGCCAGCAGGATGGACTGGCGAAAGGCGGCCGAGGCCATGTCCGCGGCGCCGGCGGCGGCCAGGGCGGCCACCCCGAGCGTGAGCATCACCGGGATGTTGACGTGCGCGAAGCCGACCGCCACCCCGAACACGATGATGGCCACGCCCCAGGCCGCGATGCAGGCCAACACGGCGGCACCCGTGCGTTCCACGCGCGAGACCCACCCGCTGAACACCCCGCCCAAAACGGCGCCGGCGGGGATCGCGGCGAACAGCAGGGCGAAGGCGAGCCCGCCCCCGGTGGGGCCGCCGAAGTCGAGGTTGGCGATCTGGGGGAACAGGGCGCGGGGCATCCCGAAGACCATGGCGATGATGTCGACCACGAAGGACATCAGCAGGATCGGGTACAGCCGCAGGTAGGCCAGGCCGTCGATGACGCTGCGCAGCCCGGGCGAGCCTTGGGGCTTGCCGGCGACGGGCAACGGCGGCAGCGCCACCACGGCCCACAGGGTGGCGAACAGGAACAGGGTGTCGATGCCGTAGAGCCAGCCGAACCCCAGCAAGGGGATCAGCGCCCCGCCCACCAGCGGCCCCGCGATCGCGCCGGCGGACATGACGGTCATCCCGAGCGCATTGGCCGCGGGCAGCTGGTCGGTCGGGAGGAGCACCGGCAGGATCGCCTGGCGGGCCGGCTGGTTCAGCGCGAAGCACGCCTGCTGCAGGGCGAACACCGACAACAACAGCCAAACATTGGTGTTGCCCAGGACGGCCAGGAGCGTGAAGAGCGCCGAGGTGCCGATCAGCCCCAACGTCGTGGCGATGAGCAGCGAGCGCCGGTCCACGTGGTCGGCCAGGGCGCCGCCCCACAGGCCGAACACGACCAGCGGTACGAGGCCGAACAGGCCGGTGAGCCCGACCATGCCCGAGGAGCCGGTCAGCGCCCAGATCTGGGCCGGGACGGCGACGACCGTGAGCTGGGCGCCGATGACGGTGACGATGTTGGCCAGCCACAGCCGACGGAACGCCGGCGTCCGTAAGGGGCGGGTGTCGGCGAAGAGGTCCTTGAGGGCCACGTCCTACCGGGCTCGCTTCTGCCGGGCCCGGACCTCGACGGCCACGGGGCTACCCACGAAACCGAACTCCTCGCGCAGGCGTCGCTCGACGAACCGCTCGTACTGCGGGTCGAACTTGCCCGAGGTGAACAGCACGAACGTCGGCGGGCAGTTCTGGGCCTGGGTGCCGAACAGGATGCGCGGCTGCTTGCCCGAGCGCACCGGGTGCGGATGGGCAGCGGCGATCCGGCCGAGGAAGGAGTTGAGGTTGCCGGTGGTGACCCGGGTCTCCCAGCCCTCGAGGGCGGCGTCCAGTGCCTTCTTGAGCTTGTCGACGTTGCGGCCGGTCAGGGCCGAGATGTTCACGTGTGGCGCCCACCCGAACGCCTGGACGTCGCGCTCGATCTCCCGCTCGAGGTAGCGACGGCGCTCGTCGTCGGTGAGGTCCCACTTGTTGTAGGCGATCACCAGCGCCTTGCCGGCCTCCTCGACCATGGTCAGGATCTTCAGGTCCTGGTCGGAGATCGTCTCGGACGCATCGATCACCACCACGCACACCTCGGCGCGCTCGATGGCTTGCTGGGTGCGTAGCGAGGCGTAGTACTCGTGACCGGACGCCTCCTTGACGCGGCGTCGCAGGCCAGCGGTGTCGATGAACCGGTAGACCTCGCCGCCGAGTTCGACGAGCTCGTCGACCGGGTCGACCGTGGTGCCCGAGGCGTTGTCGACCACCGAGCGCTGCTGGCCCGACAGCTTGTTCAGCAGCGAGCTCTTGCCCACATTCGGCTTGCCGACGATCGCGATCCGGCGGGGGCCGCCCACCTCCTCGTAGTCGGCTTCCGGGGCCTCGGGCAGGGCTGCCAGGACGGCGTCCAGCAGGTCGCCTGAGCCGCGGCCGTGCAGCGCCGAGACCGGGAACGGCTCCCCCAGCCCCAGGTTCCACATGCTGGCGGCCTCCGCCTCCAAGCGCTGGTCGTCGACCTTGTTGGCGGCCAGCACGACCGGCTTGCCCGCGCGGCGCAGGACGCGGACGACGGCCTCGTCCTCGTCGGTGATGCCCACGGTGGCGTCCACGACGAACAGCACGGCGTCGGCGGCACCGATCGCCAGCTCGGCCTGCTCGGCGATGCGCGCGGCCATGCCGTCGGCGTCGCTCACCCAGCCGCCGGTGTCGACGATGATGAAGTCGCGGCCGTTCCAGGACGCGTCGTAGCTGACCCGGTCGCGGGTGACGCCCGGCAGGTCCTGCACGACGGCCTCGCGGCGGCCCAGGATGCGATTGACGAGCTGGGACTTGCCCACGTTGGGGCGTCCCACCACGGCCAGGACGGGCTTGATCTCGGTCACGGGCGGGCCTCCTCGGCCAGGGTGGTGATGGCGTCGACGACCTCGGTGAGGGTCATGTCGGACGTGTCGATCAGGTGGACGCCCTCGGCGGCGGTCTGGAACTCGACGAGCTTGGAGTCGTCGGCGTCCCGGCGCAGCACCTGGTCGCGGAGCTGCTCCTCGCTCACCTTGCCGCCCAGGTCACCCGAGCGGCGCCGCAGGCGCGCCTCGGGTGAGGCGGTGAGCAGCACGCGCAGGTCGGCGTCCGGGTACACGACGGTGGTGATGTCGCGGCCCTCGGCCACGCAGCCGCGCGGGTCGGCGTCCATCAGGGCCCGCTGGCGGCGCACCATGTCGGCGCGGCACTCGGCGATGGTCGCGACCGCCGAGACGTTCTGGGCCGTGCGCGGCTCGCGGATCTGCTCGGTGACGTCGCGCCCGTTCACCCGCACCCAGCGCTCGTCGGGGTCGAGGCTGAGCTCGATGGCGGCGCTGGTGGTGGCCTCGATCACGGCGGCGGTGTCGGCGGGGCTGACCCCGGCGTCCAGGAAGGCCACGGCGACCGCCCGGTACATCGCCCCGGTGTCGAGGTAGGACAGCCCCAGGCGTCGGGCCACCTCGCGAGCGGTCGTGGACTTGCCGGACCCACTGGGTCCGTCGATGGCGATCACGAGGCGGTCTGCGGGCACCGGAGGAGTCTACCGGCGAATCCTGGCGGCCGGTGTAACGCTCCGGCTGCTCCCGGGAACATAGGGGTGTGCGGACACCACGACGGGACACGGCCTGGTTCGAGGCCCTCTATCGCGCCCATCACGGGGCGGTGCTGCGCTATGCCGTACGCCGCATCGGGCCGGACGAGGCCGACGACGTGGTCGCCGAGGTGTTCGCCACCGCCTGGCGCAAGCTGGACGCCGTGGGCGACCCGCCCCTGCCCTGGCTGTACCGCACCGCCCACCACCACCTGCTCCACACCGGCCGGCGCCTGGCCCAAGGGGCTCGACTGCAGGAGCGGCTGCGCGCCCAACCGCAGGCGGACGCCCCGGGCCCGGCCCTGCGGGACCCGATCCTCGACCTCCTGGACCGCCTGAGTGCCGAGGACGCCGAACTCCTGCGCCTGACGGCGTGGGAGCAACTCACACCATCCGAGATCGCCCAGGTGCTCGGCATCAAGCCCGGCACCGTGCGGGTCCGCCTGCATCGGGCGCGCCAACGGGCCCAGGCCGAGTTCGACGCGTCCCTCTCCCCCGCCTCCTCGAAGGAGTCATCATGAACGACCTGATCGACCGCCTGCGTGACGCCGACCCCGCCACCGGGCTGGCCGCCTACGACGAGGTCACCGTCCGCCGCAACCTCGATGCGTTGACCAGCGCCGAGCGCCCCACTCGGCGGGTGCCCCGATGGGCGCTGGCAGCGGCCGCAACCATCGCGGTGGCAGCGCTCGGGCTGGGGCAAGTGCTCACCGCACCCCCGCCCATGGCGGCCGCCGAGGTGCTCAACGCCACGGCCTCAGCCGTGCCGGCTGACCCGCCCGCGCGCGGTGACCAGTACTGGAAGGTCACCCAGCACGGTCACCAGCGCATGCCCGTCAGCCATGTCACCTCCAGCGGTGAGGGGCCTGAACAGCCGGGAGTGGAGGTGCAGTCGGTGTGGTGGGCCGAGTACCTCTGGATCGACTACGTGGCCGTCGACGGGCAGCGGCCGAACTGGACCGACCAGACATTCACAAACGCCACCCTGATCACGGGCCCCGACCATGCAACCTTCCCGAACACCGACTCGGCCTACACCATGAACCTGACCGACAGCGACCTGCCCCCGGAGTACCTGACCCCGACGCCGGCATTTCTCGCCACGTTGCCGCAGGACACCGACACGCTCATCGCCGCCCTGCGGGCCGAGGCCGAACGATCCGCGGCTGGACCCGAGGGTGCGGACAGGAGGGTGTTCGAACTCGCCCGCCACATCCTGATGTCGGGGCGAGCCACCGGCGAGCTCACCGCTGCCCTCCTGCGTGCGCTGGCCACCTTGCCCGAACTGGAGGTCGAGCAGGACGTCTCGATCCTGAGTTCGACCGGCGTGGCCGTGACCCACACCGGACCCGAGGGCATGGCGTCCCAGCTGGTCGTGGATCCGGAACGCGGCAAGGTCCTCGGCGAGCGCGTGCTGGCCACGCGCGACGTCGGGGGTCCGGACGCCTTCGCCGGACAACACCTGTCGGCCGGTGACGTCCTCAGCGAGGCCCTCGTCACCCAGGACCTTGTCGATGCCGTGCCGCAGAGCCTGGTCGACAGGGCCGATCACCTCACGTGCCGGGTCACCGCCGACGTGGGTGTCGTCTGCGACGAGCCGCGCCGCTAGGAGCGACGCACGTTCCAACCGGCGGCGGTCATCGCCTCGGCGAGTGGAGCGGCAAAGTCAGACTCGACGTGGACGGCGAGCCAGCCGCGCTCGGCCTGGGTGTCGTGGTCGATGGTGACGTCCTCGACGTTCACCCCGGCGGCCTCGACGTCGGCAAACAGGCGCGCCAGCGAGCCCGGGGCGTCCGGGATCTCCACGACCACCTCGGCCCAGTCGGCCGGCAGCGAGCCGTGCTTGCCGGGGATCGCGCGGGTGCCGGTGCGGCCGCGGTCGAGGAACGCCTCGATGGCGTCGGGGTCGTCGATGGTCTCGATGAGGCGGCCGAGGTCGGTGTGCAACTCCTGCAGTTCGACGCGCAGCGCCCGATGGTTGGCCGAGATGATCTGGCGCCACAGCTTGGGGTCGCCGCCGGCGATGCGGGTGACATCACGCAGGCCCTGACCGGCGAGGGTGAGGTGCTCCGGCGGCAGGTCGAGCAGGCCGCCGGCCACCAGGGCGCTCATCAACTGGGGCACGTGGGAGACCTGCCCCACGGCCTCGTCGTGGTGTTGGGCGGCCATGGTGGTCAGGCGCGCCCCGCAGAGTTCGGCGACCTTGCGGACCACCAGCACCGACTGCGCGGCCGACGTGTCGTGGGGGGTGATCACCCAGGTGCGATCCTCGAACAGGTCGGCCCGGGCGGTGATGGGGCCGTCCTTGGCCGAGCCGGCCATCGGGTGCGAGCCGCAGTAGCGGGCCAGGTCGGTGCCGGTGGCGCGCAGCGCCGACAACACGACGCCCTTGACCGACCCGACGTCGGTGACGGTGGCGTTCGGGAACCGCTGCAAGGCCTCGAAGATCACCGCTGACAACGCCTGCGGCGGGGTGGCGACCACGACGAGCCGGACGGCGTCCGGATCGACGGCGTCCACGGCCCCGGCCCCCCGCGAGGCGGCCACCAGCGCGTGGGAGCGGCGCTTGTCCTCCAGGTGCACCGTGACGCCCGCGCGGGTCAGCGCCATCGCGACCGACGCGCCGACCAGGCCGGTGCCGATCACGAGCGCCGGGCTGAGGTTGACCTCGATCACTGGCCACCCTTCTGCACGAAGCCCTTCACGTACTCCTCGGCATCGGACTCCAGCACCAGGTCGATCTCGTCCAGCAACGCGTCGAGGTCGCCGGTCTGGTCCTGCCGGGACACCAGCGGCGTCGTCGCCTCGTCGCGCTGCGTCGATGCGCTGCGGTGACGCTGGATGCGCTCGCTCATGGGTCCCTCCGGTCGTGGCCTCGGGCGAGTCTATCCGCGCTGAGGCTGGCCTCGACCTGGGCCGCCGTGTGCCGGAACGGGTCCGGCATGCCCAGGGCGTGCAGGGCGCCGCCCGAATCGCGGACCAGCATCGAGTCCCACCCGGCCGCGATCACGTGCTCGACGTGGTCGCGCACCCACAGCCCGCGGGTGTGGGCACGGGTGTCGGTGGGCGGCGTGACCATGGCTGCCTCGACCCTCTCGGGCACGGGGCCGGGGCGCAGGCGTCCGGCTGCCTGGAGCCGTTCGGCCAGGCCGCGCTCCCCTAGCTCGGCCCACGCCAGGTCGACCTGGGCGAGCTTGGGATGGTCCCACCCCGAGCCGGCGCGCGCCCGGTAGCCCTCCAACAACGTGAGCTTGGCGGCCCAGTCGAGCCGGTCCGACAGCCGGGCCGGGTCCGCGCGCAGGTCGTCGAGCACGCCGGTCCAGGCGGTGATGATCTCGGACGCCTCCGGGAACGGCACGCGTTCGGCGAACCCGGCCGCGGCGTCGCGCAGCTCCTCCTGGACGTCGGCGGCGGTGGCGGTGCGCCCGTCGGCCAAGGGCAGCGGGGTGGCGCAGGCACGGTCGCGGCTCACCGTGGCGAACGCGGTCACCGGGTCGGCCAGCCGGACAGGAGGTAGCAGGCCCTCCTCGAGGGCACCCAACAGCAGCCCGAGCACCCCGAGCTTCAGCCAGGTGGCGAACGGGGAGCGGGTGGCGTCCCCGGCGATGACGTGCAGGCGGCGCCACTGTCGCGGGAGGGCGTGCGGCTCGTCGCGGGTGTTGACGATGCCGCGGCGTTGCGTGGTGTCCAGGCCCGAGACCCGCTCGAAGAAGTCCGCGCGCTGCGAGAGCTGGAAGCCCGGCTGCTCCGAGGCCCGGCCCAGCCCCACGCGTCCGGCCCCCGCCAACAGCGTCCGGGTCACCAGCAGGGTCGGCAGGGCGTCCTCGACCGCCTCCCAGCCGGTGGCGCGGTGCAGCAGGTAGTTCTCGTGATAGCCGTAGCTGTTGCCCTTGCCGTCGGTGTTGTTCTTGTAGACCCGCACCGGAGACCCCAGCGCCGCCGACGCGCGGGCAGCCGCCTCGGCGACCACCTGGTCCCCGGCGAGCTCCCATACGAGGGCATCGCTCGCCGAGCGGGTCTCAGGAGTGCAGTACTCGGGGTGCCCGTGGTCGACGTAGAACCGGCCGCCGTTGCCCAGCATGCGGTGCCGGGACTCCTCCACCACGGGGGTGGCGGGCACGCCGCAGGCCTCCACCACGGCCGCCGACAGGGCGTGGGCGTCCAGGTCCGGACGCCCGGGCGCGGCGATGCCGTACTCGGTCTCGGTCCCCAGCAGGAGTGGCATGCGGGCATTGTCCCACCGCGCCGGTAGGCTCAGCCCCACAACGAGGAAGGGGTGCCATGGGGCGCATCGCGGCCATCATCGGGGATCTGGCTCTGGTGGTGCTGTTCGTCATCATCGGGCGGGCATCGCACGCCGAGGCACTCGACTTCGACGGCATCCAGCGCACCGCACTCCCGTTCCTGGCCGGCACGCTCATGGCGTGGATCGGGTTCCTGCTCAAGCGCCACCCGGGCACCACGCTGCTCAACGGCGTGTTCGTGTGGGCGATGACCGTGGTGCTGGGCCTGACCTTCCGGCTCCTGCTGGGCGACACCGCCGAGTTCGGCTTCGTCGTCGTGACCGCCCTGGTGCTGGCCGCCTTCCTCATCGGCTGGCGCGCCATCGTCTGGTTGGTGCGGCGCCAGCGCCCGACGCCGGCCGGGGACAAGGTCAAGGATCCGCGCCGCTCGGGCAACCCCGCGCGCCGCAACGCCGGCTGACCGAGCCGCCACTGCTCCGCCCCGCGACTACGCGCCGCCCTCCAGGGCGCGCAGCCCATCGCGCCGACCGCCGGCCAGCGTGCGCAGGAAGACGATGCGTTCGCCGCGGCGTCCGGACAGCTTGGCCCAGTCATCGGGGTTGGTGGTGTTGGGCAGGTCCTCGTTCTGCTCGACCTCGGCCCGGACGGCCGCCAGCACGTGGGCCCGGCGCACGCCCCGCTCGCCGCCGTCCAGCAGTTCCTTGATCGCCGCCTTCTTCGCCCGGGCGGCGATGTTGGCCAGCATGGCCCCGGAGGCGAAGTCGCCCACGTACAGCACCTCGCGCTGGCCGCTGGCATAGGTGACCTCGACGAACTCGTTGCGGGCGACCTCGGCGTACAGGTCGGCCACCGCCTCGGCGATGACGGACGCCCGCAGCGCGGCCTGGCTGCCCGCGGCGTCCGCCTCGGCCTGGTTCCACGGCGTGTCGGACGTGAGCGACAGCCCGAGGATCTCCGCGGCGCCCTCGCGGCTGGGCCGGTCGAGGCGGATCTTCACGTCGAGGCGTCCGGGGCGCAGGATGGCGGGGTCGATCAGGTCCTCGCGGTTGGTGGCGCCGATGACGATCACGTTGGCCAGCGCTTCGACCCCGTCGATCTCGGCGAGCAACTGCGGCACGATCGTCGACTCGACATCGGAGCTGACCCCCGACCCGCGGGTGCGGAACAGCGAGTCCATCTCGTCGAAGAACACGATCACCGGACGCCCCGCCTCGGCGACCTCGCGGGCGCGGGCGAACGTGAGCCGGATCTGGCGTTCGGTCTCGCCGACGTACTTGTTGAGCAACTCGGGGCCTTTGATGTTCAAGAACGAGCTACCGGCCGAGTTCGCGACGGCCTTGGCGACCATCGTCTTGCCGCACCCCGGCGGTCCGTAGAGCAGCACCCCCTTGGGCGCGGCCAGCCCGAACTCGGTGAACAGCTCGCGGTGGCGGAACGGCAGCTCCACCGCGTCCCGCACCTGCGCGATCTGCTCTCCCAGCCCGCCGATGTCGGCCCAGGTGACGTCGGGCACCTCCTCCAGGGTGAGTTCCTCGACGTCGGTGCGGGCCACGGACGCCCACGCCACCAGCGCCCGCCGGTCGGCCAACAGCGACTCCCCCGGGGTCAGCTCACCATCCCGCAGGCCGGACGCCAGCGCCACGACCAGTTCCTCATCGTTGCTGCCGGCCACGAGCGCCGAGGTCGCATCGAGGCGCTCGCGCACCCGCACGAGTTCACCCGCGCCGCGATGGTCGACGACCGCGACGACGACGTGGGCCTCGTTGACCAGCACGCCGGCGCCCACGTCCAGCCGCTCCACCTCGACGACCTCGGGGGCCACGGCGGCGCGCAGGAGGCGTCCGCCCACGTGGACGTCGGCCAGGCCGGCCTCGGGCAGCCCGGTGACGATGCCGAACTGCTGCGGCGGGACGGCCAGGGCGGCGACCTCGTCGCGCAGGGCGACCAACTGGGAGCGGGCCTCCCGGAGCGCGGCGTTCAGCTTGTCGTTGTGCTGGGCCAGCGCCCGGGCGTCCGTGCGTGCTTGGGCGAGCCGCCGCTCGGCCATCTCGAGCCGGTGGGCGTCCTCATCGGTCATGGACCAAGCCTAGTCAGGGGCGGGCTCGACCCACGCCGGACGCGGCCCGGTGTAGTCAGCCCCGTAGGCCCCGGGGGCCGGACGCCGCTTCTTGCGCGGCGCCTCGTGGCCGGGCGCCAGGCGGCGGCTGAACATCAGGAAGCCGGTGTGCCCCGAGGTCGCGTGCCCGGGGCGGATCGCCAGCCCCTCGGCGTGCCAGTCGCGCGCGGTGTACTCCCGCATCACGGGCTCGGTGAAACCGCCGTGGGTGCGCAGCGTGTCGGCGGTCCGGCCCAACTGGGTGGCCGTGGCGACATAGCAGCACAGGACGCCGCCGGGCACGAGCCGCTCGGCGACGGCGTCGATGCAGTCCCAGGGGGCGAGCATGTCGAGGATCGCCCGGTCGATCTCCTCGGGGCCGATCACCTCGGCCAGGTCCCCCAGGCGCACCTCCCAGGTCGCGGGCTCCTCGCCGTGGAACATCCGGACGTTCTTGCGGGCCACCTCGGCGAACTCGGGGCGGCGCTCATAGGAGTAGAGGCGTCCGGTCGGACCGAGCGCGCGCAGGAGGGCCAGCGACAGCGCCCCCGATCCGACGCCGGCCTCCAGCACGCGCGCGCCGGGGAAGATGTCGGTCTGCATCAGGATGTGGGCCGCGTCCTTGGGGTAGATGACGGCCGCGCCGCGCGGCATCGAGACCATCACGTCGTGCAGCAGCGGCCGGAACACGAGGAACTCCGCGCCCCCGACCGAGACGGCCACGATGCCTTCGGGCCCGCCGATGAGGTCGTCGTGGCTGATGCCGCCCTTGGTGGTGTGGAAGGTCCCGCCGGCGCGCAGGCGCACCGAGTGGCGGCGTCCCTTGGCGTCGCTGAGGACGACGCGTTCGCCCTCCCGCAGGGGGCCGGTGCCCACGGCGTCGGGGGTCGAGGTGGAATCAGTCACGCAGGCTCCAGAGTCCGAGTTGCCAGGCCGGCCCGAATGGCTGGCCCTCCAAGGTGGTGTCGGGGCCCAGCAGCATCGTCTCGTCGCCGAGGGCCAGGGGCAGGACGGTCAGGTCGACCGCCGCCTGCTGCTGGATCTCGGCCAGCAGCGCTTCGCGGGTGGTCAGGTCGGCGGTCTCGCGGGCCTGCTTGACCAGCTCCTGCACCTTCGCCGCCGAGCCGGGCAGGGTGTCCTCCACGTACGGCTGCAGCCAGCCGAAGGCGGTGTTGACCCAGGCAGGCCGGTCGGTCAGCAACAGGTCGGCGTCCTGGGTGTCGGGGACGAGCTGGACCGACAGCCCGGCCCGCTCCTCGAGCCGGTCGCGCAGCAAGGAGGCGAGGTCGCGCTGCCCCGGCGCCTGGGAGGAGAAGCCCAGCGTCAGGTGCAGCCGTTGGCCGCCCAGGTCGGGAATCTCGGCGGTCCCGCCGACGGGGAACGCCGCCACGTGCCCGGGCACACTGGGCGGCACGATCGAGGCCAGGGAGCGGTCGGCCTGCAGCGCGGCGGCGACCGCCTGGCGCACCGCCGGGTTCTCCCGTTGTGGCGAGGCCGGGTTGAACACCAGGCGCTGCACGCGCACCTGCGGCAGGGACGCCCGGGTGAAGCCCGCGTTGGTGCGGCCGTCGTTGGCGGTCATCTCGGCGTCCAGGCGCTCGAGGGCGGCCTCGGGCAGGCTGCGCCACACCACATCGGTGGTGCCCTCGGCGACCGCCGTCTCGACGGCCGCGGCGTCCGGTGCGAACGCCAGCGTGATCTCGTCGATCTGCCCGGTGAGCGCGCCGCGGTAGTCCTCGAACCGCTCGAACACGAGGTGGTCCTGGGCGGTGGTGACCAGGTGGTAGGGGCCCGAGCCGACGACCTGACCCTCGTTGGGGCGTACCGCGTCCGGGTCGTACAGCTCCTCGTCCACGATCCCGGCCGAGGCGGTGGCCAGCGCGTGCCCGAACTGGCTGTCGGCGTACTTCAGCAGGAACGAGACGGTCTGCTCGTCGACGATGTCGACGCGCTCCAGGGAGTCGAACAGCCGGATCGAGCTGCGGTCGACGTTGAGCCGGTAGGCGCGTTCGATGCTGAACTTCACATCCGAGCTGGTCAGCGCGTGGCCGTTGTGGAAGGTCAGCCCCGGCGGCAGGTCGCACTGGTAGGTGGTGGCCGAGGTGTAGAGGCAGTCCCGGGCCAGGTCGGGCTTGAGGTCGGCGCCCTCGGGGTGCACGACCATCAGGCGGCTGAACGCGTTGTGGGCGATGATCGCGTCCGCCGAGGTGGTGACGGCGGCCGGGTCGAAGGTGGTGGGCCGTTCGGTGGTCATCACGGTGAACGGACGCGGCGGCGCCGACGGCGTGGGGCTGGGGGTCTCCACGGGGTCGGGCGCCGGTGGTGGTGGCGGCGGGGGTGCAGGTTGGGTGCACCCGGCCAGCAGGAGCGCCCCGGCCAGCGCGACGCCGAGGCGCTCACGCATCCCGCAGCTCCCGCCAGTGGGCGCCCACCTCGGCGATCGTCAGCCCGTCCAGCGTGGGCACCAGGCGGCGGCGCGGCGCCGGGCCGATCTCCTGCTCGAACGGGATCGCGAGCGTGGCCAGCCCGGCCCGGTGGGCCGACGTGGTCCCGGGCAGGGAGTCCTCCAGGGCCAGGCAGTCCCGGATCGCCAGCCCCAGCCGCTGGGTCGCGAGCAGGTAGGGCTCGGGGTCGGGCTTGCCGTGGGTGACGGCGTCCCCGCCGATGATGATCTCGAAGCTGCCGGCCGGCATGGTGTCCACCACGTGGGTGAGCACGGACGTCCAGGATGCCGAGACCAGCGCACACCGGACGCCGTGGGCGCGGGCGGCGTCCAACAGCTCCCGGGCGCCGGGACGGTAGTCGACCCCGACCGTGACCATGTCGGCCAGGGCGTAGTCGTTGAGGACGCCGGCCCAGTGGTCGGGGTCCTCCTCGGTGCGGCCGGTCCACTCCATGATCGCCAGGGCGCTGTCGCGCAGGGAGTTGCCGACCAGAGAGTGGTGCTGCTCGGGGGTCATCACCCCGCCGCCCCACTCGGCCATCAGGCGCGCCTCGGCGGCGTGCCAGGACTTCTCCGAGTCGACCAGCGTGCCGTCGAAGTCCCACAGCAGCGCTGCGGGGATGTCGACGCCGGGAACCAGTGCGGTGCTTGCCTCAGCGTGCATTGAAGTACTTCGCCTCCGGGTGGTGGACGACCAGCGCGTCGGTGGACTGTTCG
The DNA here is from genome assembly GCA_030539405.1 of Propionibacteriaceae bacterium. GTDB lineage: Bacteria > Actinomycetota > Actinomycetes > Propionibacteriales > Propionibacteriaceae > Propioniciclava. The sequence goes on along the minus strand of JAUNSA010000028.1, from coordinate 8,583 downwards.
GGGTGCAACTGCAGCTCCTCGCTCAAGGTGACGCCGATGCGTTCGGGCTCCAGCAGGGCCACCAGCTTGGCGCGGTCCTCCAGGTCGGGGCAGGCCGGGTAGCCGAAGCTGTAGCGCGAGCCCCGGTAGGCCTGGTCGCGGATCATGGCGTCGGTGTCCCCGTCCGCGGCCCCGGCCAGGCCGAGGTCCTCCCGGACGCGCGCGTGCCACATCTCGGCCAGCGCCTCGGTGAGCTGCACCGACAGGCCGTGCAGTTCGAGGTAGTCGCGGTAGGCGTTGGCGGCGAACATCTCCCCGGTCGCCTCGGCCACCCGCGAGCCCATGGTGACGAGCTGGAACGCGATGACGTCGGGGCCCAGCTCGGCCGCCTCGTCGGCGTCGCGGAAGAAGTCGGCCAGGCACAGGCGCTTGTCCTTGGTCTGGCGCGGGAACGTGAACCGGGTCAGCTCGCGGGTCGGCTCCTCGGGGTGGCCCACGATCAGCGTGTTGCCCTCCGAGTGGCACGGCCAGTATCCGTAGGTGACGGCGAACTCGGCCAGCCCCTCGGTGTGGATCCGGTCCAGCCAGGCGCGCAGCCGCGGGATGCCCTCGCGTTCGACGAGCTGCTCATAGGACTCGCCCCCGCGGGTGCCGCGCAGGCCCCACTGGCCCATGAAGGTGGCGCGGTGGTCGAGCCACTCGGCGACGTCGGCGAGCTTGATGCCCTTCACGACGCGGCTGCCCCAGAACGGCGGGGCGGGCACGTCGATGCGGCGCGCCACCGCGGAGCGTGTGGTGTCGAACAAGGCCTCGTCGGTCTCCTCCAGGCGGGTCTTGCCCTTCACCCGGCGCTCCCGGGGCGCGGGCAGGGCGTCGGCCTCGCCGCGCTTGACGGCCATCACCTGGTCCATCAGGGACAGGCCCTCGAAGGCGTCGCGGGCATAGCGGACCTCGCCCTCGAACAGTCCGTTGAGGTCCTGCTCGACGTAGGCGCGCGTGAGCGCCGCACCGCCCAGCAGGACGGGCTTGTCGATGAGCCCCTTGGCGTTGAGCTCGAGCAGGTTGTCCTTCATCACGACGGTCGACTTGACCAGCAGCCCGGACATGCCGATGGCGTCCGCGTTGTGCGCGACCGCGGCCTCGATGATCGTGCCCACGGCCTGCTTGATGCCCAGGTTGACCACCGTGTAGCCGTTGTTGGTCAAGATGATGTCGACCAGGTTCTTGCCGATGTCGTGGACGTCGCCCTTCACGGTGGCCAGCACGATGGTGCCCTTGCCGTCGTCGTCGGATTTCTCCATGTGCGGCTCCAGGTGGGCCACCGACTTCTTCATCACCTCGGCGCTGGCCAGCACGAACGGGAGTTGCATCTGGCCCGAGCCGAAGAGTTCGCCGACGGTCTTCATGCCGGCCAGCAGGTCCTCGTTCACGATGTCGAGGGCGGGCTTGGACGCCAGCGCCTCGTCCAGGTCGTCGGTCAGGCCCTTGTCGTCGGCGTCCACGATGCGGCGCTGCAGGCGCTCGCCCAGCGGCAGCGCCTTCAGCTCCTCGGCGCGCGCGGCCTTGGTGTCGGCGGTGGTGACGCCCTCGAACAGCTCCAGGAAGCGGGCCAGCGGGTCGTAGCCCTCCCGGCGCCGGTCGTAGACCATGTCGAGGGCGACCTCGCGCTGCTCGTCGGGGATGCGCGCCATCGGCAGGATCTTGCTCGGGTGCACGATCGCCGAGCTCAGGCCGGCCTCGACACACTCGTGGAGGAACACCGAGTTCAGCACCGCGCGCGCTGCTGGGTTGAGCCCGAAGCTGACGTTTGAGACGCCGAGGGTGGTCTGCACGTCGGGGTACTTCGCGGTGATCTGCCGGATCGCCTCGATGGTCTCGATGCCGTCGCGGCGGGTCTCCTCCTGGCCGGTGCCGATCGGGAAGGTCAGGCAGTCCACGATGATGTCGGAGGTGGCCAGCCCCCAGTTCACGGTGAGGTCGGTGATCAGCCGCTCGGCGACCCGCACCTTCCACTCGGCTGTCCGGGCCTGGCCCTCCTCGTCGATGGTGAGCGCGACCACGGCCGCGCCGTGCTCCTTCACGATGGGCATCACGCGGGCGAAGCGGCTGGTGGGGCCGTCGCCGTCCTCGTAGTTGACCGAGTTGATGATGCAGCGCCCGCCGAGGCTCTCCAGGCCGGCCTCGATCACCTCGGGTTCGGTGGAGTCGAGCATGATCGGCAGCGTCACCGACGTGTTCAGTCGCGAGGCCAGCTCGCGCATGTCGGCGGTGCCGTCGCGGCCGACGTAGTCGGCGCACAGGTCGAGCAGGTGGGCGCCCTCGCGGGACTGGCCCTTGGCGATGTCGACACACTCGTCCCAGTTGCCGGCCAGCATCGCCTCCCGGAACGCCTTGGAGCCGTTGGCGTTGGTGCGCTCCCCCACGCTCAGGTAGGAGGTGTCCTGCCGCAGCGGGGTCTCGGCGTACAGGCTCGAGACGGACGCCACGTCCGCCGGCTGGCGGGGGGTGAGCGGACGCCCGCCCACGGCGTCCGCGAGCTGGCGGATGTGCTCGGGCGTGGTGCCGCAGCACCCGCCGACCAGCGACAGGCCGAACTCGGTGACGTACTGGGTCAAGGTGGCGGTGAACTCCTCCGGCCCCAGCGGGTAGCGGGCGCCGTCGGCGGTCAGCTCGGGCAGCCCGGCGTTCGGCATGCAGGCCACGCCGACGGCCGCGTTGCGCGACAGGTGGCGCAGGTGCTCGCTCATCTCGGCGGGGCCGGTGGCGCAGTTCAGCCCGATCAGGTCGACCCCGAGCGGCTCGAGCGCGGTCAGCGCGGCGCCGATCTCGGAGCCCATCAGCATCGTGCCGGTGGTCTCGACGGTCACGTTCACCAGGATCGGCAGCGTGACGCCGGCCTCGGCCATCGCCCGCTTGGCCCCGACGATGGCCGCCTTGGACTGCAGCAGGTCCTGGCAGGTCTCGACCTGGAAGGCGTCCACGCCGCCCCGGATCATCGCCGCGGCCTGGGTCTGGTACCCATCGCGCAGCAGCGCATAGGGCAGGTGGCCCAGCGAGGGCAGCTTGGTGCCCGGGCCCATCGACCCCAGCACCCACCGGGGGCGTTCGGGGGTGGACGCCGCGTCCGCGGCCCGGCGGGCGATGCGTGCCCCCGCCTCGGCCAGCTCGGCGATCCGCTCGGGGATGTCGTACTCGGCCAGCGCGGCCAGGTTGGTGCCGAACGTGTTGGTCTCGACGGCGTCGGCGCCCGCGTCCAGATAGGCGGTGTGGATGGCCTCGACCACGTCCGGACGCGTGACGTTCAGGATCTCGTTGCAGCCCTCCAGGCCGGCGAAGTCCTCCTCGACGGTGAGGTCGTACCCCTGCAGCATCGTGCCCATGCCTCCGTCGGCGATGACGACGCGGGAGGACAGGGCGGTGGCAAGGGAATCGTTCACCGCTCAAGGATACCGAGCCGCCCACGGCCGGCCGGGAGGCGTCCGGCCCGCGCTAGGGTGGCCGGCATGGTTTCGACACGCCTGACCGACCTCCGGCGTCCGGTCGTGTTGTTCGCCTTCAGCGGGTGGAACGACGCGGGCGACGCCGCCACCGGCGTCATCGACCACCTCACCGAGCACTACGAGACCGAGTTCGCCTTCCAGCTCGACCCCGATGAGTACTACGACCTCACCGAGAACCGGCCGGTGCTGGTGCGCGGCTCCGATGGCGAGCGCTCGATCCAGTGGGCGACCACCGAAGTGCTGATCGCGCGCATGCCCGACCAGGACCTGGTGCTGGTCAACGGCCCCGAACCCAACCTGCGGTGGAAGGCGTTCAGCTCCGCGCTGGTCTCGGCCTTCCGGTCGGTGGCACCGGTGCGCGTCATCGCCATGGGTGCCATGCTCGCCGACGCGCCGCACTCGCGCCCGGTGCCGGTTTCTGAGGACGGCACCGACTACGAGGGGCCGTCGGGGATCGTCGGGGTGCTCGCGGCGGCCTGCCGGGACGCCGGGCTGACGACCACGAGCCTGTGGGCGTCCGTGCCCCACTACGTGGCCGAGCCGCCCAACCCGAAGGCCACGTTGGCGCTGGTGCAGCGGGTGGGCGAGTTCCTCGCCGAACCGCTGGTCGTCGGGGACCTACCCGAGGTCGCCGCCACCTGGGAGGCGCGCGTGAGTGAGCTGGTTACCGAGGACGCCGACGTCACCGAGTACGTCACCGGCCTGGAGCAGCGCTACGACACCGCTGAGGCGACCGGCGACGAGATCGCCTACGAGTTCGAGCGCTACCTGCGTCGCCGCGGTCGCTGACCGACGTCCGCGTGCGGGGGCACGCCGAGTCGAACCCCACCGGGGTGTGGGATTAGCCTCAGGTCACGACGACCCGGAGGAGCCATGGCACGCCTGTCCGTGACCGACCTGTTGACCGCGGTGTTCGATGAACGAACCGCCTGGGAGTTCCCTGTCAGTGACCCGGCCGTGCTGGCCGGCGAGGCGCTGTTGCGCGGCCGCCGGGTGGCCTGGGTGGCCGGCGACGGGGACCACATGGGCGGCTCCATCGGCGTCAACGGCGGCGAGTTCATCACCGCGGCGATCGAACGGGCCACCGCCGAGGGGCTACCGGTCGTCGCGTTCCCCATCGGCGGCGGGACGCGCATGCAGGAGGGCACGCCCGCGTTCCTGCAGATGGTGAAGATCACCGGCGCGGTGATGGCGCACAAGGCCGAGAACCTGCCCTACCTGACCTACCTGCGGCACCCCACGATGGGCGGCGTGTTCGCCTCTTGGGGGTCGCTGGGCCACGTCACGCTCGCCGAGCCGGGCGCCCTGGTCGGCTTCCTGGGCCCGCGCGTGTACGAGGCCCTCTACGGCGAACCGTTCCCCTCCGGGGTGCAACTCTCGGACAACTTGGCCGAACGCGGCGTCATCGACGCGGTGTGCACCCATGAGGAGCTCGCCGACGCGTGGCACCGGCTGCTGACCGTGATGATGGCCCGCCGCGACGCCCACCTCACCAGCGAGGACCATGCGGTGGCCCCGCCCTCCCCCGCTGCCGTCGACCTGCCCGACGTCCCGGCCTGGGAGTCGGTGCTGCGCACCCGCCGCGACGACCGCCCGGGCATCCGCGAGCTGTTGTTGCTGGCCGCCACCGATGTGACCCTGTTGAACGGCACCGGCGACGGCGAGTCCCACCCCGGCTCGGTGCTCGCCCTGGCCCGCTTCGGCGAGGCCCCCTGCGTGGTCGTCGGCCAGGACCGCGACGACCAGGCCACCCCCTTGGACGCCGCCGCGTTGCGTGAGGTGCGACGCGGCATCCGGTTGGCCCGCGAGCTGCGGCTCCCGCTGGTGTCGGTGATCGACACGCCGGGGGCGGCCCTGAGCAAGGAGGCCGAGGAGCGCGGCCTGGCCCCCGAGATCGCCCGCACGCTGAGCGACCTGATCACGCTGCCCACCCCGACCGTCAGCCTGCTGATGGGTCAGGGCACCGGCGGCATCGCGCTGGCGTTGAATCCTGCCGACCGCGTCCTGGCCAGCCAGCACGCCTGGCTCGCTCCGCTGCCGCCCGAGGGGGCGTCTGCGATCATGCACCGCACCGTCGACCGGGCCGCCGACATGGCCGCGGCGCAAGGCGTCCGGTCGGCCGACCTGCTGGCCAGCGGGATCGTGGACCGGATCATCCCCGAACCGGCCGACCCCGCCGCCGACCGGGAGGGGTTCTGCACGGGCCTGGGCGATGCGTTGCGCGAAGAACTCCTGCGCGTCATGGCCCTGCCCCGCAAGGAGCGCCGGGCCGCGCGGGCCCGGCGCTACCGGTCGTTGGGGCTGTAGGCGTCGGCTCGGCGCCTCAGCGGAACTCAGACGAGGGCGGCGCGGACCTTCTCGACCGCCTGCTGCTCCTCGGGGCTCACGCCCTTGGACGCCTCGGCGACCTGCTGCACGGCGGTCCCGATGACGTCCTTGAGGGCCTGGGCGTCGGCGGGATCCTTCGCCTCCACCGCGGCCAGCGCGGCCTGCAGATCGGGGACGACGCTGGCGTCGAACTCCTCGGGTGATTGTGCCTCGGGCAGGATGAACCCACCGGTCAGCAACGAGCGGACGCCCTCGGGAGCGGCCGCCAGCGCCCGGGCGCCCGCGGCGCTCTCGGAGAAAGCGGCGAAGAAGCCGGGATCGGCCTTGGAGACATAGGCCAGTGCGTTCAGCACGGCGCGGCGAACCTGCTCTTGTTCCTGCTCGGTGTACTCAGCCATGCGTCATCCTTGCGTGCGGGGTCGCTCCTTGTCACCCCCCTGAAGGACCCGGTTTCAGGTTCGGCGCGGCACCCGCTCGCCGGCCCGGGGATCCCAGATGCCCTCGGGGCGCTCTTCGCCGCGCAACTGCTCGACCAGCGCGGTCACGGCGTCCATGATCCGACCGGTCGCCAGGCGCATGGCCTCCACGTCGGTGCGGCCGTGAAGGTCGTCGAGGTCAACCGGGTCCCCCATCATCACCTCGACCCGCTTGCGCGGGAACAGGCGCGGCCAGGTGAGCTTGCGGCCGGGCATGATCTGGTGGGTGCCCCAGTTCGCGGTCGGAATCACCGGAACGCCCGTGGCCAGCGCCAGGCGGGCCACGCCCGTGCGCGCCATCTGGGGCCACAGGTCGGGGTCGCGGGTGCGCCCACCCTCGGGATAGATGCCCACGCACTCCCCCCGCTCGAGGGCGGCCAGGGCCGGGGCGAGGGCGTCCCGGGCCTGCATCGAATTGCGCAGCACCGGGATCTGCCCGCACTTGCGCGCGAACCAACCCACGACCGGGGTCGACCACAGCTCGGCCTTGCCCAGGTAGCGCGGCCAGCGGCCCGACCAGATCACGTAACGGCCCACCGCGAGCACGTCCGCATAGGAGACGTGGTTGCTGACCAGGATCATCCCGCCGGTGGCAGGGAGCTGGTCGGCGTCGTCCCAGACCTCGCGGCTGACCGCGCGCAGCACCACGCCGGCCCCCTTGGCCAGCCGTCGGTAGACCGGGCCGTCACCGGGCGCACTCGGGGTGCGCAACGGCATCTGGCTACGGTTCTTGGCGAGAGCTTTCCCCATGATCCGGCCCCGCTCAGTGACCCGCGCAGCGGGCGTCGGCGAGATCCTGCAGCGACCGGACCATCGCGTCGGGGTCGTCGGCGCGGAACACCGCCGAGCCGGCGACGAACACGTCGGCGCCGGCGTCCACCACCTGCTCGATGGTCGACTCGGCCACGCCGCCGTCCACCTGGATCCAGATTTCCTGGCCGGAGTTCTTCACGATCTCGCGCGTGCGCCGGATCTTGCCGAGCATGCCGTCGAGGAACTTCTGCCCGCCGAAGCCGGGGTCGACGGTCATGATCAGCACCATGTCGAACTCGGTGATGATGTCGGCCAGCGGCTCGATCGGGGTCTGGGGGCGCAGGCCGATCGACGCCCGGGAGCCGAGTGAGCGGATCTGGCGCGCCGTGCGGATCGGGGCGTTGGACGCCTCGAGGTGGAAGGTGACCGACTCACAGCCCAGCTCGGCGTAGGCCGGCGCGTGCACGTCGGCGTTCTCGATCATCAGGTGGATGTCGAGGAACGCATCGGCGTGGTTCTTGCGCAGGCACTCCACGACCGGCAGGCCGAGGGTGAGGTTGGGCACGAAGTGGTTGTCCATGACATCGATGTGGATGCCGGCCGCACTCGGGATGCGGCGGATCTCGTCGTCGAGTCCGGCCAGGTTCGCGTTCAGGATGCTGGGATGGATGCGGTTCGCCACGGAGGCGACTCTAGCGCTGTGCGCGTCGCAGCAGCGCGCAGAACATGGCGTCGGTGCCGTCGCGGTGGGGCCACAGTTGCGTGGTCGCCTCGCGGGTGACGTCGTCGCGCTCGGCGAGCACGGTCTCCAGGACGCCCTCGGTCTCGTCGCGGTGCGGGCTGCAGGTGACGTAGGCGACCACGCCGCCGGGCATCGTGGAGTCCAGGGCGGTGGTCAGCAGGGCCCGTTGGAGCGGGAGGAGCGCGGCCAGGTCGGCCGGCGTCCGGCGCCAGCGCGATTCGGGACGCCGGCGCAGCGCACCCAGCCCGGTGCAGGGGACGTCGGCCATCACCTTGGCGAAGGTGGCGGGCGCCCAGGCCGGGCGGGTGCCGTCGGCGGCGATGGTGATCGGACGGTGGTCGCCGTCGTAGGCGCGCAGTGCCTGGGCGACCAGGTCGGCCCGGTGGGGTTGGAGTTCGGACGCCAGCAGCGTGGTGCCCTGACCGATGGCGAGGCCGGCGAGCAGCGCGGCTTTGCCCCCGGGTCCGGCGCACAGGTCGAGCCACGGACCCTCAGGCGCCATCGCGTCGGCGAGGGCGAGGGCGGCGCGTTGGCTCCCCTCGTCCTGGACTCCCGCGCGTCCCTCGCGGATGGCGGCCAGGTCGGCGGGGTTCCCGGCCCGGCGGGCTCCGTACGGCGACCCCTCCGTCGGCGTGCCGTCGAGCTCGGCGACCTCCGCCAGGCCGGGCCGGACCACCAGGGTGGGAATCGGGGCGATGTTGTTGGCGGCGAGCGCACGTTCTGCCTCCTCCTCGGTACCCAACAGGTCGAGGTAGGCCTCGGCGATCCAGCGCGGGTGGTGGGTGCGGGTCGCCAGCGCGCCGAT
>JAUNSA010000027.1 GCA_030539405.1 Propionibacteriaceae bacterium | reverse complement strand
GTCGAGCCACTCCGGAGGCGGGAGCGCAGGTTCGAATCCTGCAGGGGGCGCCGCGGCAAGGGGCTTAGTCAGACGCAAGTTTGGCTGGGCCCCTTCACCTTGCCCAGCCTCTAGCCGGGCCCCTCGGGAACAATCTGGGAACACGAGCCGACCCGTCCCCCTCGGGATCGTCGTTCCCGACAGCGGCCGCCCGCGCCTTCTCCAGTACATCCGCCACCACGTCAAGCCGTTCCGGGAACAAGGGCGTTTCGTCGTTGGTGGAGCCGTAGTGGGTGACTGCTGGTTTGGGACCGCTGGTTTGAGTGCCATGGCACGCAAACCAGCGGTCCCAATCGAGCAGTCAAGCGCCGTGGGTGTCCCGGAAGCCCCGCGGGGGTCACGCCAGGCAGCGGGCGCGGGGGCGATGTTCCGGCATGCGGCCCCAAGAGTTATGGGAGGCCCGTGTTTCTCGCTACCATCGCAGTCGGGACGACGTCGACGGGGTCGTCCCTTGCGACTTTGATGGAAGAAGGCGATTGTGGCGACGGCGCCCGGCAACAACTCCAACGACGACCTCTCGAACTTCGGAGCCAATGACTGGCTGATCGAGGAGATGTTCGAGGCCTACACCAAGGATCCGCAATCGGTGGATGCGACGTGGCGGGACTTCTTCGCCCAGCGAGAGAAGGCCTCCTCCCCCCAGCAGGCAGCGAAGCAGGAGGCCGCTCCCCAGCAGGCCGCTCCCAAGCAGCCGGAGCCGAAGCCCAAGGAGCAGGCGACGCCTGAGAAGCCGGCCCCCAAGCAGGCGGCCCCGGCAGCTCCGACCCCTGCCCCCCAGGCACCCGAGGCCCCGGCGCACAAGCCGGCCGCTGAGCCGAAGGCGAAGTCCCCGGAGACGGCGACCACCGGCGCGGCGCCGCAGCCGCGCTCGGAGTCCTCCACGCTTCCGCGCAACCCGGGCTCGTCGGGTGGCCTGTCCGCCAACCGGCCCTCGGCGCCGCGCAAGATCGAGGCGTCCTCGGAGCCGACGCGCACCGTCATGCGCGGCGCGCCGATGCGCACCGCCAAGAACATGGACCTGTCGCTGACGCTGCCGACCGCCACGTCGGTGCGTAATGTGCCGATGAAGCTCATCATCGAGCAGCGTGACGTGGTCAACAAGCACCTCGCGCGCACCACCGGCGGCAAGGTCTCCTTCACCCACATCCTCGGTTACGCGATGGTCAAGGCGCTGGCGATGCTGCCGGACATGAACGTCGCCTACGACGAGGAGAACGGCAAGCCGGTCCTGGTCACCAACCACCAGGTCAACCTGGGCCTGGCCATCGACCTGCCCAAGCCCGACGGCACCCGCACGCTGATCGTGCCGAACATCAAGGCCGCCGACCAGATGAACTTCCGCGAGTTCTGGCAGGCCTACGAGGCGATGGTCAAGAAGGCGCGCAACAACGAGCTGACCGTCGACGACTTCGCCGGGACGACGGCGTCCCTGACCAACCCCGGTGGCATCGGCACGTCGCACTCGGTGCCGCGCCTGATGCCGGGTCAGGGCCTCATCCTGGGCGTCGGCTCGATCGACTACCCGCCGGAGTTCCAGGCCGCCTCCGACCAGCGGATCAAGGAGCTGGGCGTCAGCAAGATCACCACGCTGACCTCGACCTATGACCACCGCGTGATCCAGGGCGCCACCTCGGGTGAGTTCCTCAAGATCATGCACGAGCTGATCATCGGCAAGCACGACTTCTACGACGAGATCTACCTCGCGCTGCGCGTGCCGTACCTGCCGCTGCGCTGGGCGGCCGATGATTCGGCCCACCGCTCCTACGAGCTGGCCAAGGGCACTCGCGTGATCCAGTTGATCAACGCGTACCGCAGTTGGGGCCACCTCATGGCCGACATCGACCCCCTGGAGTACTCGCAGCGCAGCCACCCCGAGCTGGAGCTCGATGCCCATGAGCTCTCCATCTGGGACCTCGACCGTGAGTTCCCCGTGGGCGTCTTCGGCGGCCACGAGAAGGAGACCATGACGCTGAAGGAGGTGCTCACGCAGCTCCGCACCGCCTACTGCGGTCACGTCGGCATCGAGTACATGCACATCAGCGACCCCGAGAAGCGGCGCTGGTTGGAGTCCTACTTCGAGAGCCCGTCGGTGCGCTGGGGCCGCGATGAGCACCTGCGCATCCTCGACAAGCTGAACGAGGCGGAGATCTTCGAGACCTTCCTGCAGACGAAGTTCGTCGGCCAGAAGCGGTTCTCGCTCGAGGGCGCCGAGTCCACGATCGTGTTGCTGGACGAGGTCTGTGACATGGCCGCCAACGAGGGCCTCGACGAGGTCACCATCGGCATGCCGCACCGCGGACGCCTCAACGTGCTGGCCAACATCGTGGGCAAGAGCTACGGCCAGATCTTCCGCGAGTTCGAGGGCTCCATCGACCCCAACCAGGTCATGGGCACCGGCGACGTCAAGTACCACTTGGGCGCCGAGGGCGAGTTCACCTCGCTGGCCGGCAACACGGTGAAGACGTCGGTGGCCGCCAACCCAAGCCACCTCGAGGCCGTCAACCCCGTCGTCGAGGGCATCGCGCGGGCCAAGATGGACGCCGCGGGCACGCTGGAGTCCGGCTCCGTCCTGCCCGTCCTGCTGCACGGCGACGCCTCCTTCTCCGGCCAGGGCGTGGTCTACGAGACGCTGCAGATGAGCCAGCTGCGCGGGTACAAGACCGGTGGCACGATCCACCTGGTGGTCAACAACCAGGTCGGCTTCACCACGGCCCCCTCGGAGTCGCGCTCCTCGACGTACTGCACCGACGTCGGCAAGGCGATCAGCGCGCCGATCTTCCACGTGAACGGCGACGACCCCGAGGCCGTGGCGCGTGTCGGACGCCTCGCGTTCGAGTACCGCCAGCGCTTCCAGACCGACGTCATCATCGACCTCATCGCCTACCGGCGTCGCGGCCACAACGAGGGCGACGACCCGAGCTTCACGCAGCCGAAGATGTACGACCTCATCGAGCAGAAGCGCTCCGTGCGCCGCCTCTACACCGAGGCGCTCATCGGCCGCGGCGACATCTCCACCGAGGACGCCGAGGGCGTGATGGAGAAGTTCCGCGCCCGCCTGGAGGGTGTCTTCAAGGAGGTCAAGGAGGCCGACGTCGAGGACGACTCGTACCGCAAGGTGCCGTTCTACCCGGCCAAGCTCGGCCGCGACCAGGGCACGACGATCACGCTCGAGACGATGAAGAAGATCGCCGACGCCCAGGTCACCTACCCCGAGGGCTTCGCCGTGCACCCGAAGGTGCTGCCGCAGATGCAGCGCCGCGCCGAGTCCATCGTGAACGGGCCGATCGACTGGGCGACCGCCGAGCTGCTGGCCTTCGGTTCGCTGCTCATGGAGGGTCGCACCGTCCGCCTGACGGGCCAGGACAGCCGTCGTGGCACCTTCTCGCAACGCTTCGCCGCGGTGGTGGACCGGAACACCAACGAGGAGTACATCCCGCTCAAGCACCTCACCGAGGACCAGGGCCAGTTCCACGTGTTCGACTCGCTGCTCAGCGAGTACGCGGTCATGGGCTTCGAGTACGGCTACTCGGTGGCCTCGCCGCAGTCGCTGGTGCTGTGGGAGGGCCAGTTCGGTGACTTCGCCAACGGCGCCCAGACCATCGCCGACGAGTTCATCTCGTCCGGCGACGCCAAGTGGACGCAGAAGTCCGGTGTGACGCTGCTGCTCCCCCATGGCTACGAGGGTCAGGGGCCCGACCACAGCTCCGCCCGCATCGAGCGGTGGCTGCAGCTGTGCTCGGAGAACGCGCTGGCCGTGTGCCAGCCGTCGACGCCGGCGTCGCACTTCCACCTGCTGCGCACGCACACCTACGTGAACTGGCACCGCCCGCTGGTGATCATGACCCCGAAGTCGATGCTGCGCAGCAAGGCCGCCGCCTCGCCGGTCGAGGAGTTCACCGACGGGTCCTGGCGTCCGGCCATCGGGGACGCCTCGATCACCGATCCGTCGGCGGTCGAGACCGTGATCCTGTGCTCGGGCAAGATCCGCTGGGAGCTGGTCAGCCAGCGTGCCAAGCGTGGGCTGGAGGGCAAGGTGGCGATCGTGTCGCTGGAGCGTCTCTACCCGCTGCCGACCGACGACCTGGCCGCCGAGCTGGCGCGTTACCCGCACGTCACCGACATCCGGTTCGTGCAGGACGAGCCCCTCAACCAGGGCCCGTGGCCGTTCATGGCGCTCCACCTGCCCCAGGCCCTCACCGGGGCCCTGGACGGCCGGGAGATCACGATCACCCCGGCCGCACGGCCCGAGGCGTCCTCCCCGTCGGTGGGCCTGCTCAAGGTGCACCAGGCGCAGGAGAAGATCCTCATGGACCAGGCCTTCGAAGGGATCTGATCGGCCGGTGTACTTCACCGATCGCGGTATCGAGGAGTTGGAGACCAGGCGTGGCGACGAGACGGTGTCGCTGGCCTGGCTCTCCGACCAGTTCCGTACGTTCGTGGACCTGAACCCTGAGTTCGAGGTGCCCGTCGAGCGGCTGGCCACCTGGCTGGCCCGTCTGGAGGATGACGACGATGACTGAGGCTGCCCCCCGCACCGAGACCGTGGGGGTCTCCCCCGGCCGCGTCAACCTGATCGGCGAGCACACCGACTACAACGAGGGGTATGTGCTGCCCATCGCCCTGGGCGAGCGCGCCCGGGTCACCATCAGCCCGCGGACGACCGGTGGCGGCGACGGCATCACGGTGAGCTCGGTCCAGCTCGACGAGACGGTCGAGGTGGAGGACCCCACCCCCGGCGAGCACGCCTGGTGGGGCTATGTCGCCGGCGTCGTGTGGGCCCTGCGGGAGCGCGGCCACCAGATCGGCCCGGTCACGGCCGTCCTCGACAGCGAGGTCCCCGTCGGCGGCGGGCTGTCCAGCTCGGCCGCCATCGAGAGCGCCACCGTCCTGGCCCTGGACGCCCACGAGGGCCTCGGGCTCTCCCCCGAGGAGATGGCCGAGGTCGCCCAGGCCGCCGAGAACGACTTCCTCGGCGTCCCCACCGGGCCGATGGACCAGCGCGCGAGCCTGTGGTGCCGCACCGACCACGCCCTGCTGCTGGACTGTCGCGACCTGAGCACCACGCACATCCCCTTCGCGCTGCCCGAGTCGCTCACGCTGGCGCTGGTGAACACGCGGAGCCCCCACGTCCTGGCCGATGGCCACTACGCCCAGCGCCGCGACGCCTGCGCGGCTGCCGCGCGCACCCTCGGCGTCCGGGCCCTGCGCGACATCGGTCCCGACGACCTGCCGGACGCCCTCGCCCGCCTGGACGACGACGAGCAGGTCCGCCGGGTGCGCCATGTGGTGACCGAGAACGCGCGCGTGCTCGAGGCCGTCGAGGCGCTCCGGGCCGAGGACTGGCCCACGCTGGGGCGGGTGCTCACGGCGTCCCACGCCTCCATGCGCGATGACTACGAGATCACGGTGCCCACGGTGGATCTCGCGGTCGAGACCGCGCTGGCCCACGGGGCCCTCGGGTCGCGGATGACCGGCGGCGGGTTCGGCGGCACGGTGATCGCGTTGATGCCCACCGATCGCGTCGACGAGCTCACGACGGCCCTCGAGGCGGCTTATGTAGAGCGCGGGTTCACCACGCCGGGCGTGTCGACCAGCCGGGCGTCCGCCGGCGGGATCGAGCTCAGCCGATAGACCGGAGCCACGCGGTGCTGGTCGGCAGCACCACGCCCACCGCGCTCACGAGCCCGGCGGCCGCACCCAGCCATGCCCACGGCGAGCCGTCGAGGGCGAACTGGCCGAAGGCGAAGACGTGCAGCAGCCCGGCCGCCACGACGGAGCCGCGGGCCCACCAGGCGCCCCGGTACAAGAAGACGCCCATCACGCCGACCAGCAGCCCCCACAGCACCAGCGCGAGGGCCACACCCCCGCTGAACCGGCCGTGGCCCGATGCCAACGACAGCACCGCCATCACGAGCGTGAAGAGGGCCAGCCCCACGGTGGCGATGACCGCGAGCGTCACACCGATCGGACGCGGGGGCGAGGAGGCAGGCACCGCGCCATACTAGCTGGCACCGATGGCAACCGCGGGGTCCAAAGTCGCCACGTCCCCTTGTTTTCAGCGTGACATGTTGGCAAGGTAGTCGGGCGTGCCCACCACCACCCCGGGGCACACGTTGTCTTGTTTCCCCGATCAAGGAGTAGGTGCTGCATGGACTGGCGCCATCAGGCCGCATGTCTGACGGAGGATCCGGAGCTCTTCTTCCCCGTGGGGAACACGGGCCCGGCCATCATGCAGATCGCCGAGGCCAAGAAGGTGTGCGCCCGTTGCGACGTGCGGACCGAATGCCTGCAGTGGGCACTGGAGGCCGGGCAGGACCACGGCGTCTGGGGCGGCCTGTCCGAGGACGAGCGCCGGGCCATGAAGCGCCGCAACGCGCGCGCCCGCGTCCGCTCCTGGCAGCGGACTTCCTGACAGCGGTGTCCTGACCGTCTGTTCCTGACGCTCGCGGCGCCGGGCTCAGCGCTTCAGCGGGATCACGAACCGCGCCCGCGTCCCCACCCCTTCGGGGCCCGGGTCCATCGTGAACGAACCATCGAGGTCTGCCACGAGCGTGGTGACGATGGACAGCCCCAACGACCGGGAGCGCGCCAGCGAAAACCCTGCCGGGAGCGGACGCCCGTCGTTCTCGACGTCCACCCGCAGCACCCCATCGCTTTGGGCCGGCCGGACGATCACCTCGCCGGGGGCGTCCCCCAGCCCGTGCTCCAGCGCGTTCTGCACCACCTCGGTGAACACCAGCGACAGGTTGGTGGCCACGCCGGCCGGGACCAGCCCAAAGCTGCCCACGCGCGTCATCGCCACCTTGGAGCGCGACGAGGCGACATCGCGCACCATGGTCATCAGGCGGTCGGCCACCTCGTCGAAGCGCACCGACTCGTCGAAGCCCTGGGACAGGATCTCGTGCACCAGCGCGATGGCGCCGACGCGCTTCTGGGCGTCGGCCAGCGCCGCGGACGCCTCGGTGGAGTCGGTCCGGCGCGCCTGGAGCCGCAGCAGCGCCGCCACCGTCTGCAGGTTGTTCTTGACCCGGTGGTGGATCTCGCGGATCGTCGCGTCCTTGGTGACCAGCTCCCGCTCGCGGCTGCGCAGGTCGGTCAGGTCACGGCACATGACGAACCAGCCGGCCGGTTTCCCGTCCTCGACCAGGGGTTGCGTGCGCAGTCGCATCACGCCCTGGCCGGTGTCCAGCTCGTGCTCCCGGACGCGTTGGGTGGCCAGCAGCGGCCCGGCCACCTGCTCGATCGGCTCGGCCCGGTCGTGGGCGAGTTGGGTGACGATGGCGACCAGGTGGTCCCCCAGCAGGTCACCCGACCAGCCGATGCGGCGGAACGCGCTGGTGGCGTTCGGGCTGACGAAGGTGATGACGCCCGCGGCGTCCACGCGCAGCGCACCGTCACCGGCCCGCGGGCTCTCCCACGGGACCGGCTTGTCGCCCGGCATCGGGAACAGCCCGGCGTTCAGCATCTCCATGAGGGTTTGCGCGGTGGCGAGGTAGGTCTCCTCGAGCGCTCCGGGGGCACGGACGCCCATGCGGTTGGTGTGCAGCTCGACCACGCCGATGATCCGCCCACCGCGCGGGATGGGGACGGCGTGCACGTCAACGGGGATCCCCGCGTGGAGCTTGTTGCCGCTCGTGGCGCAGATCTCCTCGGACAGGTAGGCCTCGACGACGAGGCTCTCGGGGTCGTAGGCGATCTCCTCCCCCACCACGTCGTCCTCGAGCGCGGTGGGGCCGGTGGTCGGGCGACACTGGGCGCCGGCCCAGAAGACGTTGTCGTCGCGGTCGGGGATCCACAGGATCAGGTCGCTGAAGGAGAGGTCGGCCAGCAGGTCCCACTGCTCCACCAGACCGTTGAGCCACAAGGTGTGCTCGGCGTCCAGGTCGCTGTGTTGGGCCACCACGTCCGTCAGCTTCAGCATGGGGCCATCGTACGCAGCCGCAGGATCCGACCACGGTGGCCACCAACGGCGAGCGCCCCCGTCCACTCAGGGACGGGGGCGCTCAGCGCGAGTCGGTGACTCAAGCGGTGTTGGCTCAGGCGTTGGGGCGCTTGCCGTGGTTCGCCTTGTTCTTCTTGCGGGCGCGGCGCTTGCGACCGGTCTTACCCATGATGGATCTCCTCTGCGTCGGGTGCGCCGGGCGGCGCGACGGTCCATTCTGCCATGGACGCCGCAGGTGCCCCAAACCACCGACCGATGTGCCCGGGCCTCAGGACGGGTCGAACTCGATGCGCGTCACCGACACGGTCTTGATGTGCGCGACGATCCGCAACCGGAGGGTGTCCGGGGCCGGCGGGCAGGCGCACGATCGCCGCACGAGCTTGCGGAGGGCGTCCACCAGGTCGGTTTCGTCGAGGCAGTGGGCGCAGGCATGGATGTGGTGGCGCAGCTCATCGGCCTCGTTCTCGGTCAGCTCACCGTCGAGGAACTGGTGCACGCGCTCCTCCACGAAGCCGCAGTCGACCTCACGCATCGGAGCCCCCCGTCCCGATGCCCATCTGGGCCGCATGGTCGGCCAGCAGCTTGCGCAGCTGGGTCCGCCCGCGGTTGAGCCGCGACATCACCGTGCCGATGGGCGTCCCCATGATCTCGGCGATCTCCTTGTAGGAGAACCCTTCGACATCGGCGAGGTAGACCGCCATCCGGAAGTCGGGGGCGAGCTGGGTCATGGCGTCGGTGACCGCCGAGTCCGGCATCCGGTCCAAGGCGTCCATCTCGGCGGTGCGCAGCCCGGTCGAGGTGTGCTTCTCGGCCGCGGCGAGCTGCCAGTCCTCGATGTCCTCGCCGAAGCCCTCTTGGGGCTGGCGCTGCTTCTTGCGGTAGCTGTTGATGTAGGTGTTGGTGAGGATGCGGTACAGCCAGGCCTTGAGGTTGGTGCCCGGCTTGAACTGGTGGAACGAGGCGAACGCCTTCGCATAGGCCTCCTGGACCACGTCCTCGGCGTCGGCGGGGTTGCGGGCCATGCGCAGCGCGGCCCCGTAGAGCTGGTCCAGGTAGGGCATCGCGTCGCGCTCGAAGCGGGCCACGCGCTCCTCGTGGGTCTCGTTGGCGACGTCCACCTCGTCGGGTGCGTCTGTGCTCGGGAGGTTCATCGCGTACGAGAGTACCGCCGACGCCGTCGGCGCGTGCATCCCCGTGCGTGGGGGGCTCAGGATCCCGGTGCTTGCCACGCCGGGAGAACGCACGAGTGGGCCGTATTGTTCCCCGCCCTTGGCCCCCGTGGTAGGAATGGGACATGAATCTCGTGCGCGGAATCGGCCGCCTCCTGCTCGGCGGCTTCTTCATCGTCCAGGGCGCCAAGGCGGTCAAGGACCCCGACCAGTTCGCCCCCGCTGCTGAGCCCATCGCGGATCAGTTCGTCCCCTTCGCCCGCAAGACCCTGCCCCCGGAGGCATCGGCCTACGTCCCGGAGGATCCGGCGACGCTGGTCCGCCTGAACGGTGCGCTGTCGGTCCTCGGCGGCCTGGGCATGGCCACCGGGCTCGGACGCCGTGGTGGCGCCTACCTCGCTGCCGCGTCCATGGTCCCCCACGTCCTGGCGTCCAACGCCAAGGGCGGGTCCCTGGAGGAGAAGCACACGGCCCGCGGGCTGCAGCTGCGCAACCTGGCGCTGCTGGGCGCCGCCCTGGTCGTCAGCCAGGACACCGCCGGCCAGCCCAGCATGCTGTGGCGCGCCAACGACAGCCGCAAGCGCCTGGCCCACGAGGCCGAGCGGACGGCCGAGATGGTCGCCCGTCGCACCGGCAACACCGGCAAGGCCCTGGCCAAGGACGTGCGGCACTTCAAGCGTCAGACCCAGCTGCAGTCCCGCCTGGCCCTGAAGAACCTCGAGGCCGCCCTGCCGTGACCGGCACTCCCCGCTCGTGACCCGCTGGGTCGCCCCCACCGCCACGGGTCCGGTGCGGGGAACGGTGGTGGTCCCCGGCTCCAAGTCGGCGACCGCCCGCGCGTTCGTCCTGGCCGCCCTCGGCGACGGCCCCTCGCTGCTGCGCGGGGCCCTGGACGCCCGCGACACCCGTCTGATGCGGGACGCCCTGACCACGCTCGGGGTGCGCTTCGACGACCAGACCGACGGGTCACTGCTGGTGACCCCACCGTCGGCGTTTCGTGCCGGGCCGATCGACGTCGGCCTGGCCGGCACGATCATGCGGTTCGTGCCGCCGCTGGCGGCCCTGGCCGAAGGTGCTTGCGCCTTCACCGGGGACGCCGAGGCGTCGGCGCGGCCCGTGGCGCCCCTGTTGGACGGCCTGGCGCAGGTCGGCGTCCGGATCGACCACCCCGAAGCGCTGCCCTTCACCGTGCACGGCACCGGCTCTGTGGCCGGCGGTCGCGCGGTGATCGATGCCGGCGGCTCCAGCCAGTTCGTGTCCGGGCTGCTGCTGGCGGCGGCCCGCTTCGAGGCGGGCCTGGAGTTGCACCACGCCGGCGGCACCGTGCCGTCGCGACCCCACATCGGCCTCACGCTGGCCATGCTGCGCGATCGGGGGGTGGACGCCCGCGAGACCGGGCCGACCTCGTGGCAGGTGGCCCCCGGACCGATCGCCGCCCGCGATGAGGTGATCGAGCCCGACCTGGTCAACGCGGCGGTGTTCCTCGCCGCAGCCCTGCCCGCCGGCGGCTCGGTGACCGTCGCCTGGCCCTCCCAGACCGTGCAGGCCGCCCACGCGATCCTGGGCGCCCTGACGGCGCTGGGCGGCACCGTCACCCACGGCCCGGGCACCGTCACCGTGACCGGTACCGGCACGATCACCGGGGCGGACCTCGACCTCACAGACGCGAGCGAACTCACCTGCATCGCGGCCGCGCTGCTGGCCCTGGCCGACCGGCCCGGCAGCATCCGCGGCGTGGCGCACGTGCGCGGCCACGAGACCGACCGGCTCGCCGCGCTGGAGACCGAGCTGGGCCACCGTGGCGCGGGCGTCCGGCAGACCGCCGACGGGCTGGCCATCGAGCCGCGTCCGTTGACCGGTGGCCCGTGGGCCGCCTACGCCGACCACCGGATGGCCCACGCGGGAGCCGTGCTGGGGCTGGCGGTCAGCGGCGTGGAGATCGACGACATCGGCGCCACCACCAAGACGATGGCCGACTTCCCCGGCCTCTGGACGCCGTTGGTGGGCGCATGAGCCGACGATCCTACG
This sequence comes from Propionibacteriaceae bacterium, assembly GCA_030539405.1. Lineage (GTDB taxonomy): Bacteria > Actinomycetota > Actinomycetes > Propionibacteriales > Propionibacteriaceae > Propioniciclava. Next base: position 12,932 of record JAUNSA010000027.1, on the reverse strand, counting down.
AACGGGACGAGCACGACGGTTTCGGACGCCCCCAGCGCCGCACGCGTCCGCGCACCAAGGACCGGCCGGACTACTCCGAGGCCGAGGTGGGCCTCGTCATCACCGTCGACCGGGGCCGCTACACGGTGCATCTCGACAACGAGGCCGGGGTCCGGCGCGTCCTGGCTGCCAAGGCCCGCACGCTGGGCCGCAAGGGCGTCATCGTCGGCGACCGGGTCCGCGTCGTCGGCGACACCAGCGGCGATGTCGGCACCCTGTCCCGCATCGTGGAGGTCGTCGAGCGCGAGACCGTCCTGCGCCGCACGGCTGATGACAACGACCCGTTCGAGCGCCCCATCGTCGCCAACGCCGACCAGCTCGCCATCGTCACCGCGCTGGCCGACCCGCCGCCGCGGATGGGCATGATCGACCGCATCCTGGTCGCCTCCTTCGATGCCGGGCTGCACCCCCTGCTGGTGCTCACCAAGGCCGATCTGGCCTCCCCCGACGAGTTGCTGGCCGCCTACGCCGGCCTGGACGTCGAGGCCGTCGTCGTCGAGCCCGGAGCCGACCTCACCCGGCTGCGTGAGCTGCTCGCCGACCACCGCACCGTGTTCGTCGGGCACTCCGGCGTGGGCAAGTCCACGCTGGTCAACGCGCTCATCCCGGACGCCGGCCGCGCCATCGGCCACGTCAACGAGGTCACGGGTCGGGGGCGGCACACCTCGACTTCCGCGATCGCGCTGGAGCTGCCCGAGCCGGGCGGCTGGGTGATCGACACGCCTGGCGTCCGCTCGTTCGGGCTGTCGCACGTGACCACCGACTCGATCCTGGCGACGTTCGACGACCTGGCCCGCCTCGTGGCCGACTGCCCCCGCGGGTGCCAGCACGACTCCACCGCACCCGAGTGCGCCCTCGACGCCGCCGTCGCCGACGGACGCCTGGCCCCCCAACGCTTGGAGTCGTTCCGGCGCATGGAGAAGGTGTGGACGAGCCCGGCGGCCTGGGAGTGAGCGAGCACTAGGCTGGGGCGCATGCCCGAGCCCTCGTATGTGGACGACGTCCGCCTCGCCCACGTCCTCGCCGACTCCGCCGACGCCCTGACCATGAACCGGTTCAAGGCGCTGGACCTGCAGGTCTCCAGCAAGCCCGACCTCACCGAGGTCACCGACGCCGACGTGGCGGTCGAGGACGCCCTGCGCGCCACGTTGAAGCGCGCCCGCCCCCGCGACGCCGTCCACGGCGAGGAACGCGAGGACACCGGGTGGGGGCCCCGCCGCTGGATCATCGACCCCATCGACGGCACCCGCAACTTCGTGCGCGGCGTCCCGGTGTGGGCGACCCTCATCGCGCTGATGGAGGGCGACGAGGTCGTCGTGGGCCTGGTGTCCGCCCCGGCCCTGGCCCGCCGCTGGTGGGCCTCGGCGCATGGCGGCGCCTACACCGGCAAGTCACTGGCCAAGGCCACGCGCCTGCAGGTCTCGTCGGTGAACACCCTGGAAGATGCCTCGCTGTCGTACTCCTCGCTGCACGGCTGGGTGGATTCGGGCCGCGGCCAGGGCTTCGTCGACCTGATGCGCACCTGCTGGCGCACGCGCGCCTACGGCGACTTCTGGAGCTACATGCTGCTCGCCGAGGGGGCGGTCGACATCGCCACCGAACCGGACCTGGCCCTGCACGACATGGCCGCCCTCGACGTGATCGTCCGCGAGGCCGGCGGCCGGTTCACCAACGTCGACGGTGTGGACGGGGTCAGCGGGCCCGGCGCGCTCGCCACGAACGGACGCCTGCACGACGCGGCACTGGAGCTCGTGGCCCTGGCCGACGACGAGGCGGAGGACCACTCCTGAACGGCTCGGTCCCCGTGGTGGCGGTGCAGGTGCTGCGCCACCCGGACGCCCTCGCTGCGGCGCTGCGCCTGGTCGGCACCGTGCTGCGGGACTTCTTCGTACTCCAGTTCGCCGCCCGGCTCGGGCTGCGCCGCATCCCGGTGGTGAGCGTCGACCACCCCCTCGACGCCACGGTCCCCTTCCGCCCCGAGTCGGTCGGGGTGTACCTGGACTTCATCGCGTTCTGGATCCGTCCCTTGGCCGACGTCCGACGCCGGTTCGGGGCGTCCGCCCAGCTTCGCGCGGCGATCGCCTTCATGGACCTGGTGCGCCGCTGTTATGCCGAGGCGGCCGGGGTGTACCGGCAGACCCTGTCCACCACGCGAAGGCCCCGCCACCTCAAGGGCCGCTTCCTGACCATCCATGCCTTCGACCCGCACCTGATGTGCGTGCCGAGCCTGCACGTCATGATCGTGGTGGCGACGTGGGTGTTCCACCGCCGTCTGGACGCCGACCTGGGCGCCCGGGTGTTCCCCGGTGCCGCGGCGATCGCCGAGTCCGTGCTGCTGGTCAAGCAGCACTCGGTCAACTGCATCCCAGCGGCGCTGTACGCGCTGGGCCACCTGATGCCCGGTGACCTCTCCGAGGCCGACGTCGAGGCCTTCGTGGCCGCGCTGTTCGCCGACGACGCGGCGGTCGCACCCTCCGATGCGGCGGCCATCCGGGAGCACGTGTGGTCGCTGTGGCAGAGCCTGCAGGCCGACGGCGCGAACGACGCTACCTGGCAGCCGGCGGTCCTGCGCTTCCTGGCCCGCCTCGCCTGAGCGCGGGCCTGCCCTCAGGGCAGGGTCACCGCACCTCGACGCGGATCGCCTCCGGCATGGCCTTCAGGGCCGCCACGACGGCGTCGGAGACCTCGCCGCCGATGTCCAGCACGACGTAACCGGTCTGGCCCCGCGTGGCCAGCGTCTGGCCCTCGATGTTGGTACCGTGCTCGGCCAGGATCGTGTTGATCGTGGCCAGCACGCCGGGCACGTTGCGGTGCAGGTGCATGATGCGGCGGGCCCCGGGACGCTGGGCCTGCACGGGCGGCAAGTTGACCGACAGCACGGTGGAGCCGTTCTCGGCGTAGTCGGACAGCTTGCCCGCGACGAAGGAACCGATGTTCTCCTGGGCCTCCTCGGTCGACCCGGCCACGTGCGGGGTCAGGATGACGTTCGGCGTGCCGCACAGCGGGCTCTCGAAGCCGGGCCCGTTCTTCTTGGGTTCGGTCTCGAACACGTCGACGGCCGCACCGGCGATGTGGCCCGAGTCGAGGTGACGCTTGAGCGCGGCGGTGTCCACGACGATGCCACGCGACAGGTTCAGGAACAGGGCGCGCGGACGCATCAGGGAGAACTCATGATCGCCCCAGAACCCGCGGTTGGCGGCCCGCCCGTCGACGTGCAGGGAGATCGTCTCGGCCTCGGCCAGCAGTTCCTCCAGCGAGTCGCAGCGGCGGGCGTTGCCCAGGGCCAGCCGGTCCACGATGTCGTAGAACAACACGCGCATGCCCAGGGACTCGGCCACGACCGAGAGCTGGCTGCCGATGTTGCCGTAGCCGACGATGCCCAGGCTCCGGCCGCGGATCTCGTGGCTGCCCTTGGCCGTTTTGACCCACTCCCCGGCGTGCATGCGCGCGTTGTGGTCGGTGAGGTGGCGCGCCATCGCGATGATCTCCCCGATCGCCAGCTCCACCACCGAGCGGGTGTTGCTGTAGGGCGCGTTGAAGACGGCCACGCCGGCGGCCGTCGCGGCGTCCAGGGCGATCTGGTTCGTCCCGATGCAGAAGGCGCCGATGGCGCGCAGGTCGGGCACGGCCTCCAGGACGCGTGGGGTCACCATCGTGTTCGACCGGATCCCGAGCAGGTCCACGCCCTCGAGCGCTGCGATGAGGTCGTCCTCGCCCAGGGCACCGGGCAGGGTGGTCACCTCGTACCCCCGGGAGGTCAGCAGGTTGATCCCGGACGGGTGGATGTTCTCGAGGAGGAGCGCCTTCACCCGGGGGAGTCTACGACCGGGAACGGAACCGTGGGATCGCGGCCACCAGTCGGGCGGTGTAGGGGTGCTCGGGTGCGCTGAACAGCCGCTGCGTGGGGCCACGCTCGACGATGCTGCCCTGCTGCAGGACCACGGCGTCGGGGCACACATGCCGCACGACGGCCAGGTCGTGGCTGACGAACAGCAGGGTGAGGCCGAGGTCGTCGACCAGCCCCATCAACAGGTTCAGCACCTGGGCGCGGACCGACACGTCGAGGGCGGACACGGCCTCGTCGGCGATCAACACCTGCGGGGAGGGGGCCAGCGCCCGCGCGATGGCGATGCGCTGACGCTGCCCCCCGGAGAACTCGTGGGGGAAACGGCGGGCGGAGTCCGCGGGCAGGCCGACGGCGTCCAGCACCTCGGCGACGCGGCGGCGCTGGTCGACCGCGCCCAGCTCGCGCCGCACCAGCGGGCTGCGCAGGGGCTCGGCGACGATGTCGCCCACGCGCATGCGGGGGTTGAGGGAGCTGCGCGGGTCCTGGAACACGAACTGGACCGAGGCCCGCAGGAAGCCGAGCTGTCGTTCGGGGACGCCGGAGACGAGTCGGCCGTCGAAGTGGACGGTGCCGGAGGTCGGGCGGTCCAGCCCCGCCAGCAGGCGAACCAGGGTGGACTTGCCGGAGCCGGACTCCCCCACGATCCCCAGCCGCTGGCCGGCGGTCACGGTGAGGTCGACGTCGTCCAGGGCCACCACACGGCGGCGTCCGGTGGCATAGATCCGGGTGAGGCCCGCGGCCTCGAACAGGGCGCTCACCGGGCCTCCCGGACGTGGTCGGCGACGGTGGGCAGGCGGCTGCCCGGCTCGAGCAGGTCCAGGCGGGCGGTGGCGACCAGGCCGGCGGCGTAGGGGTGCTCGGGGGCGGTGAACACCTGCTCGGCGCTCCCCCGCTCCACGACCTGCCCGTCCAGCATCACGATGACGTCGGAGCACAGCTGCGACACCACGGCCAGGTCGTGGCTGATGAACAGGCAACTCGCGCCCACGGCGTCCAACACCTCGTCGAGGACGCGCAACACGGTCGCCTGGACGGTCACGTCGAGGGCGGTGGTCGGCTCGTCGCAGATCACCAGGTCGGGGCGGTTCACCAGCGCCATCGCGGTCACGACCCGCTGCCGCTGGCCGCCCGAGAGCTGGTGGGGGTAGCTGTCGGCGACGCGTTCGGCGTCGTCGAACCCGACGCCCGTGAGCATCTCGAGCACCGCCGCGCGGGCGCGGCCGGCGTCCCGGTCCCGGTGGAGGCGGAACGCCTCGGCGACCTGCCGGCCGGCGGTCATCGTCGGGTCGAGGGCGGTCATCGGTTCTTGGAAGATCATGCCCATCTGGTCGCCGCGCACCGCCGACAGCGCCCGGTCGGACAGTCCGACCAGCTCGCGTCCGCCCAGCCGGATCGACCCGGTCACCGTGGCGTTGTCGGGCAGCAGCCCCATGATGGCCAGCGCGGTGACGGTCTTGCCCGAGCCCGACTCGCCGATGATGCCCAGGCGCTGGCCGGCGGCCAGGTCGAGGTCGAGGCCGCGGACCACCGGCGGCTGCCCCCCGAACGCGATCGAGAGGTCGCGGACCTGCAGCAAGGCGCTCACGAGACCTCCTGCAGCTTGGGGTCGAGGAAGTCGCGCAGCCCATCGCCGACGAGGTTGAACCCCAGGACGGCGCCGGCGATCGCGAGACCCGGCCACACGGCCTGGCCGGGGTGGCTGAACAGGTAGGTCTGGGCGTCGCCCAGCATCCTCCCCCACGAGGGGACGGTCGGCGGCGTGCCCAGGCCCAGGTAGGACAACGCGGCCTCGGCCAGGATGGCCATGGCGAAGCTGACCGAGGCCTGGACGCCGACCAGGTTGGCGATGTTCGGCAGGACGTGGCGCACGGCGATCGCGGGCACCGGCGTCCCGGACGCCCGGGCGGCGAGCACGTAGTCGGAGGCCAGCACCGCGAGCGCACCCGCGCGGGTCACCCGGATGAACGCAGGGATGGTCGCGATGCCGATGGCGACCATGGCGGTCTCGGTCGAGGCGCCGAACACCCCGGCCAGCAGGATGGCCAGCAGCAGGGCCGGGAAGGCGTAGGCGACGTCGACGGCGCGCATCATCCCTTCGGCGCCCCAGCGCGGCAGCCAGGCGGCCAGGATGCCCAGGGGCACCCCCACGAGCGCGGCGATGCCGACGGCGATGATCCCGACGTAGAGCGCCGAGCGGGCACCGACGAGCAGCCGGCTGAAGGTGTCGATCCCCATGTGGTCGGTGCCGAGCACGTGCGGCCAGCCGGGCGGGAGCAGGCGGGGTGCCGATCCGACGCCGGTCGGGTTGAACGGCGTCCACACGAACGAGACCAGGGCCAGGCCCACGACGCCGGCGACCAGGACCAGGCCGATCCACAGCTCCGCGCGCTTCACGAGGATTCCTTGGCGCGCAGGCGGGGATCGATGAACACGTAGCTGACGTCCACCAGGGCGTTGATGGCCAGCACGGCCAGGACGAGCAGCATCACGATGCCGCGGACGACCACCAGGTCGTGCTGGCTGACCATGTCGAGCAGCAGCGAGCCCAGGCCGGGCAGCACGAAGACCCGCTCGATGACGATGGCGCCGACGATCACCGAGGCCAGTTGCAGGCCGAGCACGGTGACCAGGGACAGTGCGGCGTTGCGGACGCCGTGGCGGGCCAGGGCCCGCCAGCGCGTCCAGCCGATGGAGCGTGCGGTGCGGTAGTAGTCCTCGCCGAGGACCTCCAGGAAGGCCGAGCGGACGTAGCGGACCAGGACGGCCGCCTGCACCACCCCCAGCGCCAGGACCGGCAGCACCAGGTGGCGGGCCCAGGCCAGCGGGTCGCGTCCCAGCGGCACATAGCCGTTGGGGGGCAGCCAGCCGAGGGTGACGCCGAACAGGAAGACCAGCAGGATGCCGGCCCAGAAGGCCGGGATCGCCATGCCCACCTGGGCGGCCGCCGAGGTCAGGAAGCCCGGCCACTGGCGCCGCTTCAGGGCCGCCAGCGCTCCCAGTGGGAGGGCGATCACAAGGGCGAGCAGCAGCCCGCCGACGACGAGGGAGAGCGTGACCTCGGCGCGCGGGGCGATCAGCATCGACACCGGCAGCCCCGAGAACCAGGATGCCCCGAAATCGCCGGTGACCATGCCACCCACCCAGTCGAGGTACTGCACCGCGAAGGGGCGGTCGGTGCCGAGCTCGGCCCGCTTGGCGGCGAGCTGCTCCGGCGTGGCGCCGTGGCCCAGGATCACGGCCGCGACGTCGCCCGGCAGCGCCTGCGTGATCACGAAGATCACCACGGACGCCACGGCCAGGCTCAGCGCGAAGATGCCCAGCCGCGCCAGCACCTGGCGGGCCACGAAACCTAGGCCTTGGCGATCGTGGTCACGTCGAACGCCAACGAGCTGTTCGCATTCGCCGGGACGCCGGTGATGCCGGTCTTGGTGACCACCAGGTTCGGCAGGGCGAACAGCCACACGGCCGCGGCGTCCTCGGCGATGAGGCGGGCTGCCGTGCGCATCTCCGCCTCGTACTCGGTGAGGGTGCCCGCGTCGGCGCGCGCCACGGCCTCCTGGACCGCGGGGTTGTCGTAGCGCCAGTAGTAGCCCGGGTTGGCAAAGGTGACCACATCGCGGGGCTCGACGTGGGCCACGATCGACAGGTCGTAGTCGGCCTTCTGCAGGACGGTGTCGACCCAGCGTGCCGGGAACTGGAGCTCCTCCACCTGGGCGGTGATGCCCACCGCCGCCAACTGCGAGGCCACGAACTGGGCCGCCTTGCTGGCATACGGAAGGGCCGCCGGCTGCAGCCGCAGGGTGAGCTGCGGGTGGCCGGCCTCGGCCAGCAGGCGACGCGCCTCGTCCGGGTTGTACGGGTGGGTCCCGGTGAGGTCCTCGTACCAGACGTCGGTGGGGACCGTCATGGAGCCGATCAGGGTGCCCTTGCCGAACCACACCGTGTCCAGCAGCGCCTGCCGGTCGATGGCCATGGTGATGGCCCGGCGGACCCGGACGTCGGCAAGCGCCTCGTGCCCGGTGCCCGGGGTGACGCCCTCAGACGCGGCGCCGTTGTTGATCGACAAGGTGACCTCACCGTCGGTGCTGCCCTCGATGACCGTGAACCGGGAGGTGTCGGAGAACTGGGCCAGCGTCTCGGGCGCCTGCAGGTTCGAGATGATGTCGAGTTGGCCCGACAGCATGGAGGCGTTCATGGCGTTCGGGTCCTTGAAGTAGCGGAACGTGACCTCGTCGAACCGGGCCGGGGTGCCCCAGTAGTTGCTGTTCTTCTGCAGCACGATCGAGTCGCCGGGCAGCCAGCGATCGAGGGTGAGCGGCCCGGATCCGGCCGTCTCGGAGTTGGCCGTGGCGAAGCCGGCCGGGTTCATCACGATGCCGGCCGCACCGGCCATGTCGTACAGCCAGGTCACGCTGGGGCGCGTCAACGTGATGTTGATGGTGGCGGGGTCGACCACCTCGGTGGACGCCACGACCGACATGGCGGTCTTGAGCTTCGGGGCGGTGGTGCCCTGCTGGATGCGCTCGATGTTGGCGGCGACCGCGTCGGCGTCGACCGGCGTGCCGTCGGAGAACCGTGCGGCGGTGTTGAGGCGGAACGTGTAGGTGAGCCGGTCCTCCGAGACGTCCCACGCCTGGGCCAGCAGCGGCGCCAGCCTGCCCTCGGGGTCGATCCGGACCAGCGTCTCGAAGACGTTGTACAGCAGCGCCTGGGTGCCGGCGGCGGCGTCGGTGGCCGTCGGGTCGAGCGTCGCCGGTTCAGCCGTCGCCCCGATCACGAGGGTCTTCGCTGCGGCACCCGGTTGGCTCGCGGACGCCGCGGGTTCGGTCGGGGCGGTGGGCGACATCCCGGGGCCGGTGCAGGCCGCCAGGACGAGCGCCACCGCGGCCACGAGCACGCCGATGATGCGTCGTGGGCGTCGGGCCGTGGCGTTCAACGGCGCTGGCTTGGCCATACATTCCTCCCGGGTCACTGCTGGGCGCGGCAAGCCTACTCCACGGCCACCTCCACCCCTCGATTTTGGATCGCGGCCGGGGTGGGGTAATGTAGTCCAAGCAACAACGACGCGGGGTGGAGCAGCTCGGTAGCTCGCTAGGCTCATAACCTAGAGGTCAGGGGTTCAAATCCCCTCCCCGCTACGAGTAGGGCCGTTGACTGGATTACTTCAGTCAACGGCCCTCAATAGTCCTCACATGACCTCCACGAAGACGGTCAGCATAGGCCCGCTCACATGCGCATGTACGAGCGCCGGGGCCCCGTCACGCACACGGCCCAGAGCTGATTCCCTCGTCGACTGCTCGGCTTCACGACATTGCCGCGTACCGCCACTCCTCCTGCCGACATGTCGGCACCCACCGCTAGGATGGGAATTTGAGGGACCGACGGGAGACTCCTCGTGATTTCTTCAGACCAAGGCCGAACCAGCGCACATACGTTGCAATTCCACGGTGCCCTTGCACCTCCTGACGAGTTTGATGTCCTTGTGTCGGCCGGGATATCAGTTAACGGCCCTGTTGGGCTTTGGTCAGCAGCGGAGGGCCAGGCCCAGCTGCATGCTCGTTACGAGGACAGTCCAGGTGGGGCAAGTTTCCCCGTCACTCGTCCAAGTAGACCGGTGCATGTGGCGTTAGTCTCGTACGACGAAGCAGGCTGCCTGCAATCGGTTACCTCGGTACCCGAGCTGCCCGTTGCCAATCCAAAGATCGGCGCCTTCCCTGACGGCACGTTTGTCGTAGTTGGCGCCCGCTGTGAGTGGTCACCCCAAGGCCCTGAACTGAACGCGCTCGCAATTGATCAGACGGGGCGCATTGTTCGCCGCGGGTGCGTGGGCGACGGAGTTCACCGCCTTCAAGTGTCCTCCGACGGCGCGATCTGGGTGTCCTACTTCGATGAGGGCATCTACGGAGCCTTCGGTTGGAACTATCCCGGGCCAGCTCCACTTGGCGCTGGTGGCCTCGTCAAGTGGTCACCCGAGTTCGAGAAGGTTTGGGCACCGGACCCAAGTGAAGGTCTCATCTATGAGTCCTATGGGCCGAACATCGCCGACGATGAGGTGTGGTGCTGTACATACCCCGATTCCCAAGTCGTCAGGATAGCTCAGCACGAGCGGACGATCTTTGCCACATCCGGCCTGGCCGGCCCCTCCGCACTCCTGACGAATGGAGACACTGCGGTACTGATCAGCGCCAAGGGCGATCCCTCACTGCTGGTTCAAGGCCGTTTTGTAAACGGCTGCTTCACAGAAACCGGCCGATCCAGGCTGCACATGCCGGATGGCCGACTGTTGACCGCGCGACTCCTTGCCTGCCGTGGACCGGTCGCGTACTTCATGCAGGGTCTGGAGTGGTTCAGCTTCGACCTGACTTCTTTGAGCTCCTCGTGAGCGCGCTAACGGGAGGCAGCAACCTACCTCCCTCCCCCGCGGTGCTATTGGCCGGTGTGCTTGGATGGGTCGGTGACCACTGCCGTTCCGCTCGGGTACCCGATCCACACCGAAACGCTGCCCAATGGGCTGCGCGTGATCGTGAACCCCGATCATGCGGTGCCGTTCGTGGCGGTCAACCTCTGGTACGACGTGGGGTCGCGCGACGAGCAGCCCGGGCACACCGGGTTGGCCCACCTGTTCGAGCACATCATGTTCCAGGGATCCGAGCACGTCGCCTCCGGGGAGCACTTCAACACGCTGCAGGCCTCGGGCGCGACCGGAAACGCCACGACGTGGTTCGACCGCACGAACTACTTCGAGGCCGTCCCCACCGGCGTGCTCGACCTGGCCCTGTGGCTGGAGGCCGACCGGATGGGCAACCTGCTGCCCGCGCTCACCCAGGCCAACCTCGACAACCAACGCGAGGTCGTCAAGGAGGAGAAGCGCCAGCGCTACGACAACGCCCCGTATGGCGATGCGATCGCCCACCTGCTGACGCTCGCCTTCCCTGATGGCCACCCGTACCGGCACCCGGTCATCGGCTCCATGGATGACCTGGACGCCGCGAGCCTGGACGACACCCACGCCTTCTTCACCGCCTGGTACTCCCCCAGCAACGCGGTGCTCACCCTGGTCGGCGACGTCACCGCCGAGGAGGGGCTGGCCAAGGCGCGCACCTACTTCGGACGCCTGCCCAGCCGGACCGTGCCCCCGCGGCGGCCGGTCGAGCCACTCCCGCCGCACACGGGCCTGCCCCGACAGGTGGTGAGCAACCCGGTGCCCGCCGACATGGTCTACGCCCAGTGGCGGACGCCCGCGCGCGGCACCCGCGCCGCCGACGCCGTCGACATCGCCCTCACCATCCTGGGCGGCAGCGAGACCTCCCGCCTGTACGGCCGCCTCGTCCGCAACGACAACACCTGCTCGGGGGCCGGGGCGTCCAGCATTCCCCTGGTGAAGGGCAACTCGCTGGCCCTGGTCTTCGCCCGCGCCACCAAGGGGGCCGACCTCGGCGCCATCGAGGAGGCCGCCTGCACCGTGCTGGAGACCTTCTGCCACGAAGGCCCCACCGAGGACGAGCTGCAGCGCGCCCACATCCAGTTCGAGCGGGAGTGGCTCAGCGAGTGCTCCCGACTGGAGGCCCGCGCCGACCTGTTGAGCGGGGCTGCCACCATGTTCGATGACCCCCATCGGGTCAACACCAGGATCGCCGAGTACACCTCGATCACCGCGCAGGAGGTGGCCGAGGCCGCCCGCACATGGTTGGCCCCGGACCAGCGGGCCGTCCTGGAGTACCGACGCGGACCCCTGGGAGGCGCATGATGGTGACCCTGCCGACGCGACCGGCGGTCCGCAGCCCCCGCCCGTGGGCGTTCCCGTCCGCCCGCACCTTCCTGCTGGACAACGGGATGCGCGTCATCGTCCACGACCTGCCGGGCCAGTACGTGGTCTCGGCCGGCCTGCTGCTGGACGTCCCGCTGACCACCGAGACCAGCGACGGCGAAGGGGTCGGCCAACTGTTGGCCAGCACCCTCACCGATGGGACCGCGAGCCATCCGGGCCCCGCCTTCGCGGAGGCCATCGAGGCCTGCGGTGCGGTCATCGACGCGACGGTCGGGTACAGCCACCTGCACGCGGTGGTGGACGTGCCGGGCGCCCGACTGCGCCCCGCGCTGCGCCTGTTGGCCGAGGCCGTCATGGAGCCGCAGTTGACCGACGCCGACGTGGACCGCAACAAGCGCCTCCACCTGGCCCAGCTCGAGCAGCAACTCGCGACCGGGGCCGGCCGGGCCAACCATGCCCTGCGTCGCGCCCTGATCGACCCCAAGCACCGCGCCTCCCGCGCCCGCCTCGGCATGCCCGGGGCGCTCGAGCACGTCACCGGCGCCGCCGTCCGCGCCCACCATGCCGCGTGGCTGGGGCCGGCCCGCAGCGTGCTCGTGATCTCGGGTGACTTCGACCACACCGTCCTGGACGACGTCATCGACGTGTTCGGCGCGTGGTCCAACCCCGACCAGGGCGTCGGCGAGCACGAGCAGCCGACCGGACGCCCCAGCGCGGCCTGGCTGGTGGACCGGCCCGGGTCGGTGCAGGCCGACATCCGCTGGGGTTGGTTCACCGCCGATCGGACCGACCCGCGCTGGGCCGACCTCCAGGTGGCCACCAATGCGCTCGGCGGCGCCTACCTGAGCCGCCTGAACCGTGTCCTGCGCGAGGAGAAGGGATTCTCCTACGGCGTGAGCCTCGTCAACTCGCCGCTACGCATGGGCGGAACGACGTCGACGTACGGCTCCTTCCGCAACGAGGTCGTCGGCGAGGTGCTGGACCTGATGCCGGGCCTGATCGACGTTGCGTCGGCCCCGATCGACCAACACGAGGTCGACCGCGCCCGCGACTTCCTGGTCGGCACCACACCGCTGCGCTATGCCACGGCGTCCGGGGTGACCGTGGGCGTCCTGAGCCTGATCGGTGCCGGCCTGGACGCGGACGCGATCCCCCGCCAGCTCGCCGCCCTCGGAGCGGTGACCCCCGAGAGCGCGACCCGAGCGGCCCGGGAGCTGATCGATCCCACCGCCGGCTCCCTGGTCGTCGTCGGGGACGCCGGGATGCTGGCCGAGCCCA
>JAUNSA010000162.1 GCA_030539405.1 Propionibacteriaceae bacterium | reverse complement strand
CGGACGACGGGATTCGAACCCGCGACCCTCACCTTGGCAAGGTGATGCTCTACCAGCTGAGCCACGTCCGCATGCTTGTCCGAACCGCACAGGGCCGTTCGGGGCGTGGAACACCATATACGGACGGTTCGCGTGTTGGCAAAACGCCCTCGATCCTTGGCTGACCCGACGCCGATTTCGCCTCTCGCCCGAGGTCAGCTAGCATGTTCCTCCGCGGGCGATTGGCGCAGTTGGTAGCGCGCTTCGTTCACACCGAAGAGGTCATCAGTTCAAGTCTGGTATCGCCCACCGCAGCGCTCGTTCCCATCGGCGCACACACCCGCACTCACCGCGTCCGGATCGAGTGACCCACGCCTCACAAACCCTAGGCGGCCAACGTTTCCCCTAGCCACCGACCAACTTCTCAACTGTTGAGATGGGCGTCCGTATTTCGAGACATTGGAATTGGCAAGCCTCAACTTTTCAGTCACCATGACCATGTCGAAGCGGCAGCGTCGCCGTCCACCTACGGAACTCGGGAGGCACGGCCATGACCGCACCGACCCTCGTGATGGCTGCCCGAGGCAGCCGCGACCACCGCGTGGCGCGCACTGCCAAGGCGCTCCAGGTCGAGATGCGCCGAGTCCGTCCTGAGGTGGACACCCGCATCGCCTTCCTGGATTCCTGCAACCCCACCCTGCCCCAGGTTCTGGAGCAACTCGCCGGTGAGGGCCGCACCGAGGCGGCCATCGTGCCGCTCGACCTGACCCACGCCACCGATGTCGATCCCCGCTTCGGCGGCATGGTTGCCCATGCGAGCCGCCAGTTCCCGCAGCTTCACGTCGGCGTCGCCCGCCCCGTCGGTCCCGAGGCCAGCCTTCTGACCGTGTTGGACAAGCGCCTGCGGAGTTCCCTCACCGCCGCGCGCGTGCTGGAGCTCGACGGCCTCATCCTGAGCGCAGCGACCGCCGGCGATGTCCGCGGCGCCGCCCTCATCGCACGTCGTGCGCGCCAGTGGTCCACCCACCACCGCCTTCCCTGCCTGACCGCTGTCGCCGACGGCTCCGGCCCGTCGGTGGCCCAAGCCCTCGCCGGCCTGCGCAGCCAAGGACGCCGCCACATCGCCGTCGGCTCGTTCTTCCTCGCCGCCGATGAGCGCTGGGCCGTGCAGGCCGAGCAGGCGCGCAGGTTGGGCGCCGTGGCCGTGTCCGATCCGCTGGGTTCGGCCACCGAGGTCGCCGAACTCGTCCTGGCTCGCTACGCCTTCGCGGCGATGGACCTGCTGCCGTTCGACGACGAGGGCAACTTCCAGAGCGACGACGCCCCGGACGCCGCACCGGCCGCTCCGACGGCTGCTGCGGAGCAGTTCGCCCTCGCTTTCAGCGCCTGAGCCGGTCCTCGGTAGCCACACCGCCGGTCCTCGGCGTGTGGGGGCGCGGGTAGGGTGGGCTTTTCGTACGGAGCCAGGAAGAAGGACCCATGGACGAGTCGAAGCCCGCATCGGTTCAGCGCACGCCGCAGCAGTGGCGTGAGGTGCTCACGCCGTTCGAGTTCCACGTGCTCCGCGAGGGCGGCACCGAGCCTCCCGGCACGGGCGCCTACGACCAGTACTCCGAGCCGGGCACCTATGCCTGCCGCGCCTGCGGTGCCGAGCTCTTCACCAGCGAGGAGAAGTTCTCCTCGCACTGCGGCTGGCCGAGCTTCTTCGCCCCCGCCGAGGACGGGCGCGTCCGCTACCTGACCGACGACTCCCTGCCGGGGCGTCCCCGCATCGAGGTGCGCTGCGCCGCGTGCGACAGCCACCTGGGCCACGTCTTCGAGGGCGAGGGCTACGACACCCCCACGGACCGGCGCTACTGCATCAACTCCGTCTGCCTGGTCCACACCCCGCCTGCCCAGGCGTGAGCACTCCGGCGCGGCAACCCTGCGGCGGGCCCATCGACGCCTAGCCTGAACAGCGTGGCTCAGGGTATTCCGCGCACCAACATGTTCGAGGAGGCGTCCTCCTCGCTGCTGGGCATGGTCTGGCGCCCCGAGGTCACGGTGGAGGAGATCCCCGCCCCGCAACGCATCGCGCCCTTCGCCGCCGCCATCGCCGCCGATGTGGATTCCGAGGGCGTCGAGGTGGGCAACGGACGCCTCGTCCTGCTCCACGACCCCGACGGCAACCCGGCCTGGGACGGCACCTTCCGCTGCGTCACCTTCGCGCGCGCCATGGTCGAGCCCGAGATGGTGGCCGACCCGCTCCTGACCGAGGTCGGCTGGTCCTGGCTCGAGGACGCGCTCGAGCGCCGCAACGCCGCCTACACCGCACCGAGCGGGACCGTCACCTCCGTGGCGTCCAAGTCGTTCGGCTCCATGGAGGGCGACCCCGACAAGGCCGAGGTCGAGATCCGGGCGTCCTGGACGCCGGAGATCTCCCGCGGCGCCGACATCCTCACCCACGTCGAGGCGTGGCAGGACCTGTTGTGCCTCGTCTCCGGTCTCCCCCTCCTGCCCGACGGCGTGGTGGCCATCCCCCTGCACCGCCCGGGACGGCGGCGCCGGTGAGCGAGCAGACCCGCCCGGACGCGGGCGTCCAGGACGAGGCCACCGACCAGGTCGAGCAGCCCACCTACGAGCTCGTGCGGACGCCGGCTGACGGTGTCCCCGAGGTGGTCCGGACGCCTGAGGCACTGGCGGCGACCGTGGACGCCCTCGCCGCGGGCAGCGGCCCGCTGGCGGTCGACACCGAACGCGCCCACGGCTTCCGCTACACCGGACGCGCCTACCTCATCCAACTGCGCCGCGAGGGCTCGGGCACCCACCTCATCGATCCCATCGCGCTGGCCGGGGACGCCGAGCGCGCCGACCTGTCCGCCGTCGCACACGCCGTCGGCGATGACGAGTGGATCCTGCACGCCGCCACCCAGGACCTGCCCTGCCTGGCCGAGGTGGGCATGCTGCCACGCCGCCTGTTCGACACCGAGTTGGCCGGACGTCTGCTCGGGTTCCCCCGCGTCGCCCTGGGGCTGCTCATCGAACGCGCCCTGGGCAAGACCCTCGCCAAGGAACACTCGGCCGCCGACTGGTCCCGCCGGCCGCTGCCCGCCGACTGGCTCAACTACGCCGCCCTCGACGTCGAACTCCTGATCCCGCTGCGCGCGTGGGTCGTCGAACAGCTCGAGGCGGCCGGCAAGGCCGAGTGGGCAGCCCAGGAGTTCGCCCACCTGGTCGAGCACGCAGCCGATCCGCCGCCCGTGCGGGCCGAGCCGTGGCGTCGTACCTCCGGCACCCATGACATCCGCACCCCGCGGGGTCTGGCGGTGGTCCGCGAGCTGTGGCACGAACGCGACGCCCTGGCCGCGAAGCTCGACAAGGCGCCCGGGCGCGTCCTCAACGATCGTGCGATCAGCGGGTTGGCCGGTCGCGCCGAGGCTCCCGAGTTCGTGGCCGACCGGGCCGCCCTGCGTGCCGTTGACGGCTTCAAGTGGCGCCAGGCGTCCCGCTACGAGAGCAACTGGCTCGCCGCGCTCGAACGAGCCCTGGCGCTCCCCCAGGCCGATCTGCCTGCCAAGCGCCCCCGCGGCGAGGGGATCCCCCACCCGAAGAGCTGGCCCACCCGGTTCCCGGACGCGGCCGACCGGTGGTCGCGCCTGCGCCCGGCCACGCTGGAGCTGGCCGAACAGTGGGGCCTGCCGGTGGAGAACCTCATCGGGCCGGACGCCGTACGCAAGCTCGCGTGGGAACCCCCCTCGCCGGCGACCGAGGCCACCGTGGACACCTTCTGGGCGATCGAGGGCGTCAGGCCGTGGCAGCGCGAGCTGGTTGTTCCGGTGGTGACTCCACTGCTGTGACCACGGCGCACTCAACCGCCCACTCGGTCACCTGACGCGCCACGTCCTGGGCCGTCAGACCCAGCTCCTCCAGGATCTCGGCGCGGGTGGCGTGCTCCAGGAACTCCTGCGGCACGCCCAGGTGGCGCAGCGGCGTCCACACATCGGCGGCCGCGCACGCGCGCGCGAGGGCGGCACCCAGGCCGCCCTGCACGCCACCGTCCTCGAGGGTGACCACGAGGTCAGCGGCGCCACAGCGCTCGACGAGGGCGGGGTTGACGGGCAGCGCCCAGACCGGATCCACCACCGTCGCCCCGATGCCCTGGTGGCCGAGGCGCTCGGCGACCTCGACGGCCAGGTGGGCGAACGGACCGTGCGCCACCAGCAGGACGCGGGCGTCCTCACCCTCGACCAGCACGTCGACCCCGCGGTCGCGGCTCACGGCAGGCAGCTCGGGGGGCAGCGGATCCTTCGAATAGCGCAGCACGCTCGGGGCGTCGTGGATGCCGACCGCGGTGCGCAACGCCTCGGCCAGCCGGGCCTCGTCGCGCGGGGCGCTCAGGTGCAGCCCGGGGACGAGCGTGAGCAGCGAGGTGTCCCACATGCCGTGGTGGCTGGGGCCGTCCGGGCCCGTGATGCCGGCGCGGTCCAGCACGAAGGTGACGCCCTGGCGGTGCAGGGCCACGTCCATGAGCACCTGGTCGAAGGCGCGGTTGAGGAAGGTGGCGTACAGCGCGACCACCGGGTGCAGCCCGCCGGCGCTGAGGCCGGCAGCGGACGCCACCGCGTGCTGCTCGGCGATGCCCACGTCGAAGACGCGGTCGGGGAAGGCCGCCGCCATGGCGTCCAGACCCACCGGGTGCAGCATGGCGGCGGTGATGCCGACCACGTCGGCGTCCTCGCGGGCCAGCGACACCATCTCGTCGCGGAACGCGTCGGTCCAGGTCCGCTTCGGGTTGGCGGTCAGCGGCTCGCCGGTCTCCGAATCGATCAGCCCGACGGCGTGGAAGCGGTCGGCCTCGTCCTCCTCCGCAGCGCGGAAGCCCTTCCCCTTGACGGTCATGCAGTGAATGATCACCGGCCCGCCGAAGTTCTTGGCCGACTCGAAGGCCCGCTCCATCATCGCGGTGTCGTGGCCGTCGATGGGCCCGACGTACTTGATGCCGAGGTCGGAGAACATGCCTTGGGGGGCCAGGATGTCCTTCACCCCGGTCTTGAAGCCGTGGAGCACGTCGTAGAGGGGGCCACCGATCACCGGGGCGGACCGGACGCGCTGCTTGATCTGCCGCAGGGTCGGCTCGTAGCGCCGGTCGGTGCGCAGCGTCGACAGGTGGCTGGCCAGCCCGCCGACCGTGGGCGTGTAGGAGCGCCCGTTGTCGTTGACGACGATGATGAGCCGCAGGTCCTCCCCCACGGCGATGTTGTTGAGCGCCTCCCAGGCCATGCCGCCGGTCAGGGCGCCGTCGCCGAT
>JAUNSA010000161.1 GCA_030539405.1 Propionibacteriaceae bacterium | reverse complement strand
GAGGAGGACTTCCAGCTCTGCCTCGGCATCGAGGGCCCCGAGGCCGGCGGCGAGTCGATCGACGACAAGATCGGCGAGTTCAAGAAGATGATCGGCCGGATCAAGGAGACCTACCCCGACGCCCACTGGATCGGCACGTCGTTGCGCGAGGTGAAGTCCGCCAACGCCCACGAGTGGGGCATTTTGTTGTGGAACGACGGCGACTTCTACCTCGCACCCCTGCGCCACATCGACGTCATGGACCGCATCGGCGGCGGCGACGGGTCGGTCGGCGGCGTCCTCTACGGCATCCTGCAGGGTTGGGACGTGGAGAAGTGCGCCCAGTTCGGCTGGGCCACCGGCGCGCTCGCCGCCACCTCGCTGTACGACTACGGCATGGCCGCCGACGAGAAGCAGGTGTGGGACTTCTGGAAGGGCAACGCGCGCGTCCAGCGCTGAGTCTGTTCCGGTCGGCTGCGCTCCCTCCTGGTTGGCTGAACCCGTTCGGCCCTCACGGGGCTCGCACCACCCGCACGTCCGCTGCCTCGGGTCCGCGATGAGCCCAGACCAGCAGTTCCAACGGCGAGCCGACCACGTGGTCGGTCATCACCCCCGGCAGCGCCCGCGCCTCCAGGCCGGCTGCGGGCCACGTCAGCACCAGCCCCCGGCCGGCGCGCCGGTGGAGCTGACGTGCGACAACGACCGACCGGCGCCACAGAGCCACGAGCGTGGCGTCGTCCAGTGGGGTGATCGGCAGGGCATTGGCGCGCACGATGTCCTCGGTGTGCACGGCGTACTCGCCGAGGTGGTGACCCCACGCGGACCGCGGTGTGTCGAAGACCAGCGGCATGAACGGCGACCGCCCGGCCAGCCTGCCGAGCGCCTCCTCGAAGCCGGACGCCGTCGCCGCGTCCATCCGTCGCTCGGTCAGCGCGGCCAGCGGGGGGAACGCCACCCCGGGCCACGACAGCGGGTCACGGCGGAGCGTGAGCAGGTGCCCGACGAGATGGCGCACCGTCCAGCCGGAGCACAGGGTGGGGGCGTCCGGGCCGGCGACACGCGCGGCGTCCACGAAGCGGTCGCGGGCCGCGAGGACGCGGCTCCAGCCCTCAGATCCCCGAGTGGGTGGCGAGGAGTTCATCCTTGGCCTCGTCCGGACCGACGAGCTGCACATCGGCGTCCGCCGTGCGACCGAACGCGAACAGCAGCAGTTCTGAAGGCTTGCCGATCACGACGACGGTGGTGTCACCGGCCTTGGCGCGCAGGCGCTGGGGCCGGTCGGTGCGCTCCAGGATGATGCCGCAGGGGGCCTTGCGGAACAGCGCCTTGCCCATGGTGTTGAGGCTCTTGGCCACCTGGTCCTCGAAGTCCTGGCCCATCTCGCGCGGCGGCAGGCCTGCGGGGCGGCGTACGTCCTCGGTGTGCACGAAGAACTCGTTGATGTTGGCCAGCTCGTCCAGCATCGGCAGGGCGAACACCGAGATCGGACGCGGGCCGCGGCGGATCTGCTCGACCAGCTCGGGGTACAGCCAGCGACGCTTGGTGGCCTCCATACGGGACGCCGTCACGTCGGCGAGCGCACCGATCAGCAGCCCCGGGGCGGCCGACGGGTCGTTCTCCCGCACCCACAGATGGGCCGCCAGGTCATGCGTCGTCCAGCCCTCGCACAACGTCGGGGCGTCCGGCCCGGCCTCGGCCAGGACGTCACACATGGCTGCTCGTTCCTTCGCTGCGAAACCCATGGGGACAGAGTAGTCGGCGCACGGTCACGTCCCGGTGCACGGGCGGACCGCATGGGAGAATGGCGCTCCGGCACGGCCGTCCGCCCAGAAGGAGAACGATGAAGGCACCGATCAGCCCCGACCTGGAGGGCTTCCGCGCCCAGGCCTCCGAGCAGGGACGCCGGGTCGTGTCGGTCTGGACGCGCCTGCTGGCCGACGACCTCACCCCGGTCGGCCTCTACCACCACCTGTGCGGGGAGCGCACCAACACGTTCCTGTTCGAGTCGGCCGAGGCGGGGGTGTGGGCGCGCTACTCGATCGTCGGGGTCAACGCCGCGGCGGTGCTGACCGAACGCGACGGCCAAGCCACCTGGACGGGGCGCGAGCTGGCGAACCTGCCCACCGGCGGCGACCCGCTGGCCGTCCTCGCCGAGACCCTCGACCGGCTGCACACCCCCCGCGACCCCGCCCTGCCGCCCATGACCTCCGGCATGGTCGGCTACCTCGGCTACGACATCGTCCGGCGCCTGGAGCGCCTGCCCGACAACAACCCCGATGACCTCGGCCTGCCCGAGGTGGTGATGATGCTGGCGTCCGACATCGCCGTGCTCGACCACCACACCGGCGAGGTCTGGCTGGTCGCCAACGCCATCAACTTCGACGACACCGCCGAGCGGGCCGACCAGGCGTATGCGGACGCCGTGGCTCGCGTCGAGGCGATGGTCGCCCGGCTGCGCGAGCCCGCCGAGCCGCTGCTGGGCCTGCCCCCGGTCGAGCCCGACACCCCCGACGTGACCCGGCAGCGCACCCAGCCGGAGTTCGAGTCCGCGGTGTTGGAGGCCGTCGAGGAAATCAAGGCCGGCGAGGCCTTCCAGATCGTGGTGAGCCAGCGCTTCGAGACGCCGTGCACGGCCGACGCCCTCGACGTGTACCGGGTCCTGCGGCGCAGCAACCCCAGCCCCTACCTGTACCTGCTCCGCCTGGACGCCCTCGACATCGTCGGCTCCAGCCCCGAGGCCCTGGTCACGGTCAACGACGGCCACGTGCTCACCCACCCGATCGCCGGCTCGCAACCGCGCGGCGCGACCCCGACCGAGGACGCCGCCCACGAGGCCCACCTGCTGGCCGACCCCAAGGAACGTGCCGAGCACCTCATGCTGGTCGACCTGGGGCGCAACGACCTGGGCCGCGTCTGCGTGCCCGGCACCGTGAGCGTGGTCGAGTTCATGACCGTGCGCCGCTACAGCCACATCATGCACCTGGAGTCGACGGTGGTCGGTGAGCTGGCGTCCGGGCGCACCGCGCTGGACGCCACGCTGTCGTGCTTCCCGGCCGGCACGCTGTCCGGGGCGCCCAAGGTGCGCGCCATGGAGATCATCGACCGGTTGGAGGTGTCCCGGCGCGGCCTGTACGGCGGCGTGGTGGGCTACTTCGACTTCGCCGGCAACTCCGACGTGGCCATCGCGATCCGCACCGCGGTGCTGAAGGACGGGCGCGCCTACGTGCAGGCCGGCGGCGGCATCGTCGCGGACTCCCAACCCGCCGCCGAGGACCTCGAATCCCGCAACAAGGCCGCCGCGGCGCTGCGGGCCGTGGCCATGGCGTCCGGCCTGCGGGGGACGCCGTGAGGGCTGATCCCCGCGCGCTCATCGTGCTGGGTGCTGCCCTCGGCGCCGGCGTGGCCACCGGGACGGACTGGTGGACGGTCGCCTGGACCGATGCCGGCACCGCGGGCAGCGCCGGCGGCGAGGTAGGCCTGAGCGGGGTCGCCGGCACCGGCGGCCTGCTCCTGCTGCTGCCGGGGGTCGCGCTGGCCGGGGTCCTGCTCACCCTGACCCTGCAGCGGCTGGGCCGTCGGATCGTGGGGGGCTTGGTCGCCCTGGTCGGCCTCGGGATGATGGCCCTCGGCATCACCCCCGGCGCCCCGGCGTCCGACGTGATCACCGCCGCGGCGCCCTGGGCGATGCTCGCCGAGGAGGTGACGGTCACCCCGACCGCGATGCCGCTGCTGTACGTCGGGGCGGGGGCCCTGGTGGCGCTCGCCGGCGGCTGGCTGGCCTGGCGTCCACCGGCGGTCCGGCGGGCCGGAGTGCAACGCGCCGGGACGGCCAACGTGACAGATGCGCTGGCTTCTTGGAAAGCTATGGACGACGGAGACGATCCGACCGACGAAGGGGAGCGCCCATGAGCTCGCACGAGAAGTACCACCACGGCAGGACGCCGGCTGCCTGGACCGCCAGCACGATCGCCGCCATCGGTGCGCTCATCGCCACCGTCGGCTTCTTCCTCAACATCAACTGGGTGGTCGTCTGGGTCGGCCTGGGCATCGTCCTGGCCGCCGCGGTCGTCGGCGGGGTCATGGTCAAGATGGGTTATGGCCAGCAGCTCGTCGAGGGCGAGCACCACTAGTCGTGGGCGTCCTCGACGACATCATCGTTGGTGTTCGGGAGGACCTGGCCGCGCGGCAGGCCCTCCGCAGCCTGCCCGACCTCATGGACGCCGTGGCGGGCCTGCCGCCGACCCGTCCGGTCGTTGAGTCCTTGGCCGCGCCCGGCCTGTCGGTCATCGCCGAGGTGAAGCGTTCCTCGCCGTCCAAGGGCGCGCTCGCCGACATCCCTGACCCCGCTGCGCTCGCCCGTGAGTACGCCGCAGGCGGGGCGTCCGCCATCTCGGTCCTCACCGAGCGTCGACGCTTCGGCGGGTCGCTGGAGGACCTGGTGGCCGTCCGCGCCGCGGTCGACACGCCCGTCCTGCGCAAGGACTTCATCGTCACCGACTACCAGCTCTGGGAGGCCAGGGCTGCCGGCGCCGACCTGGCCCTGCTGATGTGCTCGGCCCTCGGCGACGCCGACCTGGCCCGGCTGCACGCCTTGGCCCTCGAGTTGGGCCTCACCCCGCTGGTCGAGGTGCACACCCCAGAGGAGGCCCGCCGCGCGGTCGACCTCGGCGCGCGCGTCGTCGGCATCAACAACCGCAACCTGCAGACCCTCGAGGTCGACATCGCCCAGTTCGAGACCCTGGTCGACCTCATCCCCGACGATCGGGTCAAGGTGGCCGAGTCGGGCATCCTCACCGTCGCCGACGTCGAACGTGTCGCCGCGGCGGGTGCCGACGTGATCCTGGTGGGGGAGGCGCTGGTGCGCCACGGCGACCCGCGCTCATCGGTGGCCGCATTCATCGAGGCGGGCAGCGCCGCACAGTAAGGTGGCGCGGGTGACCGAACCCTCCACGCTTCCCGACAAGGGCGGCCATTACGGGATCTTCGGCGGGCAGTACGTCCCCGAGGCCCTCAATGCCGCGCTCACCCAGCTCGACCGCGAGTTCGACCGTGCCTGGTCCGACCCGGAGTTCCTCGCCGAACTGGCACGCCTGCGCGTGGAGTACTCGGGGCGTCCGACCCCGATCACCGAGCTGCCCCGGCTGAGCGCCGAGGCCGGCAACGCGCGGATCGTCGTCAAGCGCGAGGACCTCAACCACACCGGCTCGCACAAGATCAACAACGTGCTGGGCCAGGCGCTGTTGACCAAGCGCATGGGCAAGACCCGCGTGATCGCCGAGACCGGCGCCGG
>JAUNSA010000160.1 GCA_030539405.1 Propionibacteriaceae bacterium | reverse complement strand
AGGCCTACCTGTCGGAGGCCCCGACCATGTGGGACGTGACGTTCCAGACCGCGGTGGCCCAGGCCGAGCTGGAGTCGCGCGAGACCCCCGGCGCCTACCACCGGGTGGCGTTCGGCTCGGCGAACGGTCCGGTCTACATCGAGACCACGCGCCCAGAGTTGATCCCGAGCGTGTGCGCCCTGATCGCCCACCCCGACGACGAGCGCTACCAGGCGCTGTTCGGCACCACCGTGACCTCCCCGATCTTCGGCGTCGAGGTGCCGGTGCTGGCCCACGAGGCCGCCGAGAAGGACAAGGGTGCGGGCATCGCGATGTGCTGCACCTTCGGCGACCTGACCGACGTGCAGTGGTGGCGCGAGCTCAACCTGCCCACCCGCACCGTGGTGGGCCGCGACGGACGCCTGACGCGCGAGACGCCTGCCTGGCTGGCCGACGCGTCGTTCTGGCCCGAGGTGGCCGGCAAGACGGTGTTCTCCGCGCGCGAGGCCATCGTCGGCAAGCTGCGTGAGACCGGCGACCTTGACGGGGACCCCAAGCCGATCTCGCGCCCCGTGAACTACTTCGAGAAGGGCGACAAGCCCCTCGAGATCGTCTCGACCCGGCAGTGGTACATCAGCAACGGCGGTCGCGACGACGCCCTGAAGCAGCAGTTGCTGGCCCGCGGCGAGGAGATCGCCTGGGTCCCCGACCACATGCGGCACCGCTACAGCAACTGGGTCAACGGCCTCAACGGCGACTGGCTCATCAGCCGCCAGCGCTTCTTCGGCGTGCCCTTCCCCGTCTGGTACCCCCTGGACGCCGACGGCGAGCCGGACCACGACCACCCCATCGTCGCCGACGAGGCGTCGCTGCCGGTCGACCCGGCCTCGCAGCCGGCCCCCGGCTACGACGAGTCGCAGCGGGGCGTCCCCGGCGGCTTCATCGGCGACCCCGACGTGATGGACACGTGGGCGACCTCCTCGTTGACCCCGCAGATCGCGTGCGGCTGGGAGCGCGACGAGGAGCTGTGGAACCTGACGTTCCCGATGGACATCGCGCCGCAGGCCCACGACATCATCCGCACCTGGCTCTTCAGCCGCGTGGTGCGTTCGCACCTGGAGAACGACACGCTGCCGTGGAAGCGGGCCACCATCTCGGGCTTCGTGGTCGACCCCGACCGCAAGAAGATGTCCAAGTCGAAGGGCAATGTGGTCGTCCCGACCGAGATCCTCGACAAGTTCGGGGCGGACGCGGTGCGCTGGCGCGCAGCCATGGCCCGCCCGGGCATGGACTCCCCCTTCGACGAGACCCAGATGAAGGTCGGGCGTCGCCTGGCGATGAAGATCCTGAACGCGTCCAAGTTCGTGCTCGGGATCGCGGCCAGCGGCGAGGCCGTGCCCACGGCGTCCGAGGTGACGCAGCCGGTCGACCTGGCGATGCTCGCCGGCCTGGCCCGCGTGGTCGCCCAGGCGACGAAGGCGTTCGAGGCCTACGACTACTCGGCCGCCCTCGAGGCCGCCGAGCAGTTCTTCTGGACGTTCTGCGACGACTACCTCGAGCTGGTCAAGGAGCGCGCCTACGGCGCCCAGGGTCCGGACGCCGCGGCCTCGGCCCGCGCCGCGCTCGCCCTGGCCCTGGACGTGCAGTTGCGCCTGTTCGCCCCGTTCATGCCGTTCGCGACCGAGGAGGTCTGGTCGTGGTGGAAGTCGGGTTCGGTGCACCACGCGACCTGGCCGAAGGCCGACGAGCTGCCCACCGGCGGTGACGCCGCGCTGCTCGACGACATCGCCACCGCCCTCATCGGCATCCGCGGGGTGAAGTCGAGCGCCAAGGTGTCGATGAAGACCGAGCTGACGTCGGTGACGATCACCGGCCCGGAGGCATCGGTCACCCGCCTGCAGGCCACCGAGGCCGACCTTCGTGCCGTGGGTCGCATCGTGGCGCCGATCACCTGGGCGTCCGGGGAGTCACTGGCGGTCGACGCCGAGATCGCCGCCGCTGACTGAGGACGCGGGGCGGCTAGGCTGACGCCCGATGAGTACCTCGATGAGTCCACCCCCTGTCATCCGTCGTACCGCGGCCGGTCTCGCCGCCGTCGCCCTGTTGGCGCTCGCTGGCTGCACCCCAGGTGCCGCCGATGTCGGAGTGTTCGATGTCGCAGACGACAAGCTGTCGCAGGCCATCTCGCCCGGGACGCTCGTGGCGGGCTATCGGATCAACGACCACACCATCCGTGTCACGACCGGGGCAAGCCCCGAGACGCACGTCATCCACCAAGCCGATGCTCCCGACACTGCTGCGGGAGATCCGATCGCCGAGCCCAGCGCGCCCCTGACGGTGCT
This sequence comes from Propionibacteriaceae bacterium, assembly GCA_030539405.1. GTDB lineage: Bacteria > Actinomycetota > Actinomycetes > Propionibacteriales > Propionibacteriaceae > Propioniciclava. The sequence goes on along the minus strand of JAUNSA010000160.1, from coordinate 2,950 downwards.
CGGCAGCGAGTTCCCGCTGGAAGCCAGCCTCGAACGCGTCCGCGCGCTCCTCGGTGAGTGCGATGGGCTGGCGGCCGCCGACGTGCAGGCGCTCTCGCCGACTGTGGTCGTGACCCGTGCCACCTGCGACGCAGATGGCGCGGAGACCAGGTCGGTGTTGCTCGGGGATCGGCCCGTGAGCGCCGTGGCCGACCCGTGGAGCGACGCCGCCGTGGACGAGCTCTGGGGCGAACTGGAGGCCAGCGGGCTCGGGGATCGGCTGACACGCATCGAGGTCGACACCGTCGAGGATCAACTTCGGGTCAGCTTCGCCGGCCGCGATCCCCAGCGCACCTACCGCTGGCTTCGCGGCCTGAGCGAACCTGACTCGCAGGTGTTGTCGCAGGAGGCGGCACCCGGACCCCAGATGAGCCTCGCCAAGGCCGGTGCCGACCAGGTGAAGGACGCCCTCACCGAAGCGCTCGCTGATGCCGCCGACCGCGCCGCGGCCGCCCGGTTCGAGGTGGCCCCGACAGGCGACGGCTCGTCCATCGCCTTGACCGTGACGGCTGAGGACTGGACCGAGATCGCGTCCGTGACGCTGGGGGCCAGCTGACCGCTGGTAGGTTGGCGCCTGTCGGCCGTTGGGTCGATGCGTCGCACTCCAGCGAAGTCGGTGAGATCCCGACGCTGTCGCGCAACGGTGATGCCGCCCTGTGGAGCGGACGAGCCCGGTCGCCTGGCTCGGCGCCCCATCGTGGCTCCCGCAGCAGGGGCCAGAAAGGCGTGCCATGACCCGTCGTCTGATCGGGGTCGGCGTCGGTCCGGGTGACCCCGAACTGCTCACCCTCAAGGCCCACCGCATCCTTTCCACCGCCGATGTGGTGCTGGTGCCCGCCACCGAGGCGTCCGGTGACGGCCCCGGCCGTGCCGAGCGCGTCCTGGGTGCTGCCTGCCCCGAGGCCGTGGGCCGCATCGTCCGCGTCCCCTTCAGCATGAGCGACCCGGCCGGGGTCACCGCCCGCCGGGCCGCCGCCTGGCAGACCTCGGCCGCGGTCGCCTGCGATGCCTTCGCGGTGGGCGCCCAGGCGATCGCGTTCGCCACCATCGGTGACCCGAGCGTGTACTCGACCTTCAGCTACCTGGCCGACGCCGTCCTGGAGCGATTCGGCGACGTCGAGGTCGAGGTGGTGCCCGGCATCACGGCGATGCAGGCGCTGGCCGCGGCGTCCCGGACGCCGTTGGTCGAGGGGGACGAGCGCCTGGGCCTCGTCCCGATCAAGAAGGGCGTGGGTGACCTGGCGCAGACGGCCACCGAGGTCGACACGGTCGTCGCCTACAAGATCGGTCGACACTATGCGGAGCTGTGCTCGTACGTGTCCTCGCTGGGAGAGGAGGCCTCGGCCGTGGTCGGCGTCAACGTCGGCACGCCCGAGCAGGTGATCGGCTCCCCCGACGACTTCGACCAGGTGCCCTACTTCGGGACCATGATCATCACCGGGCCCCGCGCCCAGCGAGGAGGCAGGCTGTGACGGGCAAGGTCGTCTTCGTGGGGGCCGGTCCCGGCGCCCCGGACCTCATCACGGTGCGCGGCGCGCGTCTCCTCGCCGAGGCCGACATCATCATCTGGGCGTCCTCACTGGTCAGCGCCGACCTGGTCGCCGGCCACAAGCCGGGCGCCGAACTGATCGACTCGGCGTCCGCCTCACTGGAGGACCTCACCCCGGTCTACGAGCGCGCCCGCGACGAGGGCCTGCTGGTGGCGCGGGTCCACACCGGCGACCCGGCGATCTACGGCGCGACCGCCGAGCAGCGCGACCAGTGCCGCAGCGTCGGGATCGCGTTCGAGTCCATCCCCGGTGTGTCGGCCTTCTCGGCCGCCGCCGCCGCGGCCGAGGTCGAGATCACGCTGCCCGAGGTCGCGCAGTCCCTCATCCTGACCCGCCTCGAAGGGGGCCGGACGCCCATGCCGGAGCGCGAGCGCGTCCGGGAGTTCGCGCGCCACGGGACCACGATGGCCCTGTACCTGTCGGCCGCCCGCAATCGCGTCCTGCAGGAGGAGCTGCTCGCCGGAGGTTACCCGCCCGAGACGCCCGTGATCATCGGGCACCAGGTGAGCTGGCCCGACGAGGTGATCGTCCGCTGCCGGTTGGACGAGCTGTCGAGCACGATGAAGGAACGGCACTGGTGGAAGCACACCGTGATCCTGGTCGGGCCGGCCCTGGCCGAGGCCCCGGTGGCGAAGCGCTCGCACCTGTACCACCCCGGGTTCCGCCACGAGTACCGCGCCGCCGATCCTGCGGCAGCGGCGTCCCTGCGCGTCGAAGGAGCCCAGGCATGATCACCGTGTTCGGCTACCTGGGTTCCCCCAGCCAGGCCTTGGTGGACGCCGCGGCGTCCGCCCAGCTCGTCGTCGGCGGACGCCGCCACCTGGACGCCCTCGACGTGCCCGAGAACCGTCGGGTGGTGCTCGGCCCCCTGACCCCGGCGATCGAGGCGCTGTCCGCCCTGAGCGACGACGAGGACGCCGTGGTGGTCGCCTCGGGCGATCCCCTGTTCTACGGCGTCGTGCGCAGGATCCGCCAGGCCGGTCTGGGGGTGCGGGTGGTCCCCGAGGTGGGCTCGCTCCCGGCGGCCTTCGCGGCCGTCGCCCTGCCCTGGGACGACGCGCTGCTGGTGTCCGCGCACGGCAATGACCCCGAGCCCGCGCTGCTGGCGTGCGCGGAACACCCCAAGGTGGGCGTCCTGACCGACCACCGCACGGGCCTGCCGCAGGTCGTCGCCGCGACGACCGGCCTCGGACGCTGGTACGTCCTGGCCGAGCGCCTCGGGGAGGCCGACGAGCGCGTCCGGGTGCTCAACGAGGCCGAGGCGCTCCGGGTGACCGAGCCTGCACAGCCCCACGTGGTGCTGGTGCTGGCGCACCATCCCGACGACCCGGCGGCCCTGGGTGGCCAGCACGGCATCGCCG
>JAUNSA010000159.1 GCA_030539405.1 Propionibacteriaceae bacterium | reverse complement strand
ATCAGCTCGGCCAGCTTCTCGGCCCGGCGCTGAGCCTTCCTCTTCATGTTCGTCGTCATCGTGTTGCCTCCTCGGCGTTGTTGTTAGCCAGTGCCCATCTCCGGCGTTCGGGCGACCTGCATGGCAGGTCCGGTTCTGGGATCACAGCTTGATCCCCGGGTTCGCTGCCCGGTCCTCCTCGCTGAACGGCTCTAGCTCCTTGGAGGGCGCTGCCATCGCCTCGCCACGGTCGGCGATCTCGATCAGCGTCATGACGTCGGCGATCTCCCCTTCCGAGGCCCTTGGGGGAGGCACCGACCCGTTCCGCTCAGCCTCGACATGGAGCGCCCTCGGCGTACGCCCGTCCGCCCGGTAGACCACCCAAACCTCGCGACGCACGAAGCCCCGGGCCTTCTCCTTCTTCAGCATCCACTCGGTCGGAACCGGCAGGTACGTCCCGTTGGCGTACTTCGTCCCGTAGTCCCAGTTCGCGACTTCGGGGAGGTAGTCGAACTCGGCCAGAACCGGCTCATTGGTCAGGAGCCACTGGTTCAGGGTCAGCTCGGCGTCCCTGCCAGAGGCGTTGGTCGCGACCACCCACTGCTCGGGATCAACGAGCTCCTTCAGGCGGGCCGTGACCACCTTCTGGGCCTCGGGCTTGCCACCTGGGTTCACCTTGCTGCGCCAGGCCCGGTAGTGGGCATAGAGCAGGTCGTAGGGCAGGAACGGACGCTCCCACCGATCGCCGAACTCCTCCCAGTAGGCCACGGTGAAGTCGGTGTCGGCCTTCGCTGCGTCCTTGGCGGCCAGCGACGCCTCCGACTCCTCCAGGGCCCAGTACTTCGGCAGCGCGACCAGCGCCTGGTAGGCGAACCACTCACGCACCTCGGGCCGCTTGACGTAGTCGTTCTTGATCGCCGGGTTCTTCGCCGCGCCCGCGAACCGGCCGGGCATCGGCACGAACACCTGGCGGTCGTCCATGGCGGTGGTCCGGTCCTTGAACTTCTGGGACACCTCGTTGATCGAGACGATGATCGACATGAGCAGGCGCACCGCGATGGGGTCCTTGTGCTTGCGGTCCATCATCACCGGGTCGCGGCTGATCACCTGCTTGAGGACCGCTGCGGCCTCGATGAACGCGCCGACGTCGTCCTCATCGACCAGGTTGACCCGCTTGCCGATGGCCTGGGAGACGTTGAACCGGCCACCGAACTGACTCGGCGGGATCATGGCCACCAGGGCGACGCCGACAAGGGCGCGGATCAGCTCGATGAGCGTCCCCTTGCCGTTCAACCCCTTGCCGGTGAGGTAGACCATCTTCCGCCAGTCGTGCGCCGGCCGCAGGCACATCCCGATGATCTGCAGCACCAGGGTCTCGACCCCGACGAAGGTCTCCGCGAACCAGTCCTTCGCGTTCCAGACGGTGCCGTCGGCGTTGACGATCTCCGGCACCGGGGGCTCGGTCTGCGGGAGCCGGGTCGCGAACTTCGACAGCGTCACGCGATCCGACGTGAACGGCAGGTACTCACCGGTCGAGTAGTGGTACCAGCAGTCGGCCATCGGCACCAGGTCCGGGTCGCTCATCTCGGAGACCCGAGGGGCCCACGTGCGGAGCTTGCGCTCCAGCTCGGCGTACCACCTCTTGTCGTGGCCCGGCGACAGCTCCGATGCCAGCTCCTCCAGCAGGCCGAGGTCCACGCGGCGATAGGTGCCCTCAAGGGGACCCTCGTCCTGGTAGATCGCGAGCAGCCCGAGGCCGTCGTCGGCCTGCGTCCCGTCCGGTACGACGTGGCGGATCTCGAAGCGGCCAAGCAGGAGGATCGCGGCCTGACTGGCGGCCAGGAACACCGAGGGCCGGAAGGGCTCACGCCCCAGCTGCTTCCTGTCCTCCCGCTGGGCGAGCATCAGGCCGGTGGTGGCGTTGATCGTGAGCCGGGCGAGGTCGCCCAGCGAGAGCGACTCGCCCAGCGCCTCCCGGAAGTCGGCCTCCTCGCGCACCCTCATCGCTCCGGCGATCTGGAGCTCCTCGTACGTCGGCAGCGACGTGGCCGTTGGCACGGTGCGACCCTTGTCGTGGGCCTCGTCGGCGGTCTTGGGATCGGCTCCGGCGTCATCGCGATCGGTAGGGACTACCGTTGTCGCGCCGCTTTCGGTATCCTGGATCTCAGAGCCGCGAAACTCTTCGGGAGCCGCCTCAGCCTTGCTGGGGCGGCTTTCTCGTGCACTCATCGGGACGCCGCCTCCTCGGCCGCGTCGAAGTAGGCCTGGAGGCTCTTGGCGGTGATCCGAATCGGGGTCCCGCGACGACGCTCATGCAGCGGCGTCAAGCGGCCCTTTTCGATGAGGCGCTGGATGGAGCGCCGGGAGAGGCACAGCCTCGCGGCCACCTCATCCATCTCGTAGGAGTGGAGCAGGTCGGTGGGTGGGAACGTGTAGTGCTGCCGTTCGGACACGGCGAACTCCTTCTTTACGAAGTTGGCTCGCCGGTCCGCGGAGTCCATGGTCCGCCGCAGTGACTTCCCTGTCCGTCATGCAGGGCCCCCGAGACACTGCTGCCTCGGTTCAGCTGCCCTCACTCCGGGCGGCTCGGTGCCCACGCACATCCTGTGAACGGGCTGAACCCCACTCTACAGGGCGACGCACCTTGGCCGGAAGAGGCGCACACTGCTCCACTGACAGGCGGACGACGACGTGGCCGAGCACGTCCGCACGGGAGGCATCGTCGGCTCGCAGGGAGGTGCCCACACCCGCGAGGGCGGACGTCCCCCATCCCTCCACGTACGACGGGGGAGGGTGCGGAGGGATCCCCGACCCTCCGTGCTGCCGCCGCCGCTGCCTGGTGGCGACCAGACTCTCGCAAACCGCCAGATGCCCTTTGCTAGACGTTTTTCGCGGTCTGATCAGGGGTTTCAGTTACCACCTAGCATCTAGCAAACACTTTCAACTTTTTTTCGGATTTGGGATATATGCCTCTCAAGGCCCTGTAGGCGCCCTAGATGCCTGATGCATAGACATTTTTTGCCTGTTTTGTTTGCTAGTTTGCGAGATTCTTAGTAAAACCCCTGGTCAGACAGGTTTTAGGCGTATCGCAAACGGTCTAGCAGACGATGTAGCAAAGGGCATCTGGGCCACTGGTCTGCGAGACGGGCTCCAGCAGACACGGCAAGAGTGCGCTCCCGCCCATCCCGTCGTGTGTCTTGGTCTCCCGCCCCGCGCAGGCGGTGGTCGATCTCCCGAGCTGATGACGACAGGCCGGGAGCTGGCCGCCGCGGACGGCGACCTGGTCAGCATCCGACTGCCCGCGAGCACGGGCCCTCCCCTCCGAGGAGTCCACGCCACCACTGCCGCGAGGCCCCAACCGCTCGGCTGCCAAGACTGCACACAAATCGCTCTGACCAGGGGTTGTGCAGTTTGTGCAGCTGACTACCCGTCTTTTCCCCGCGCCCGCGGGAGGGTTATAGGGAGCACACTGCACAAACTGCACCAGAACTGCACACAGAGCGCCTACGGCGCCGGGATCCCGGACGGCAGCAGGGCAGCGTAGAGCAGCAGCGAGGGCGGCTGCCCGGTGGCAGCGCGTGGCAGCTCGCGCCCACCCGTCGTGCTTACGCCTCACCCGCCCGCGCAGGCGGTCCTCGACCTCACCGAGCAGGTGGCGACGACAGCCGAGGCCAAGATCCCCGACCGCTCAGCGCTCCTCGGCGGTCGAGGTGCGGCGCTGGTTCAGCAGCCACTCATCCACGTCGTCGGGCGAGTAGCGGGGGGACCGTCCGCCGGTGCGGATGAACGTCGGGCCCGAGCCGGTCTCACGCCAGCGGGCGAGGGTGCGCTCGGAGACGCCCAGGCGGGCGGCGAGGTCAGCGGGGGTCAGCAGGCGGTCGAGCAGCGAGGTGCCCGAGGAGGTGGCATGGGACATGGGAAGTCTCCGGTAAACGAGGTGTGCTCGCCGGTCCGGGGATCCCGTGGTTAGCCCCGGTGACTTCCGAGTCCGTCATGCTCGGCGCCCGGTCCACGACCGGGTTCGACCGCCCTCACTCCGGGCAGTCCGGTCGGTGTGACGATCGCGCCGCACCTGCACCCAGCATGTCACACTTATCTCACATTTACACCCCCTCACGATGTCCCACAGGAGGTGGTCGCCATGGGCAGCGTCTACAAGTACCAGACCCAGAAGGGCCGGCGCTGGGAGGCCCGCTACCGCAAGCCCGACGGCAAGCCCGCCCGCAAGGCAGGCTTCCTGGTCAGGGCTGACGCCCAGGCCTTCCTGGACGCCATCGAGGTCGACAAGCGGCAGGGCTCCTACATCGCGCCCTCGGCCGGCCGGGTGACCATCGACGACCTGGGCAGGAAGTGGCTCGTCGCCCACAAGATCGCCGTCAAGGCGAGCACCTACCGCACTGATGAGTCGGCCTGGCGGATCCACGTCCAGCCCCAGTGGGGAGCGCGCACCGTCGCCAGCATCGAGCATGACGAGATCCAGGACTGGGTCGCCGAGCTGGCCGCGGAGAAGTCCGCGACGACGGTGTCGCGATGCTTCGGCGTGCTGGCCAACATCCTCGACGCCGCGGTTCGCTCCAAGAGGGTCGGCACCAACGCCGCCCGCGGGGTCAAGCTCCCTCGTCGGTCGAAGACCCGCCGCCCCTACCTGACCCACGCTCAGGTCGAGTCGCTGGCCACCCAGGCCAGGGGCAGGGCCGACTTCATCCGGTTCCTGGCCTACACCGGCCTGCGCTGGGGCGAGGCGACCGGCCTGCGGGTGCGCGACGTCAACCTGGCCACCCGGCGGGTCAACGTCGAGGAGAACGCCGTCGAGGTCGGCTACGAGATCGTCGTCGGCGCCCCCAAGAGCCATGAGCGTCGCACCGTCGCCTACCCGGCCTTCCTCGACGACGGGGTCGCCGCGGCCTGCAAGGGCAAGCCGGCCGACGCCCTGGTCTGGAGCGACGACGGGAAGAAGTACCTGCGGGCCGGCAACCGCCAGTCCGGCTGGTTCGTCGGGGCGGTGCGCCGGGCCCAGGCCGGCGACGACACCTTCCCCTACCTCTCCCCGCACGGGCTGCGCCACACGGCCGCCTCGCTGGCCATCAGCGCCGGGGCCAACCCCAAGGTGGTCCAGACCATGCTCGGCCACGCCAGCGCGGCCATGACGCTGGACACCTACGCCGACCTGTTCCCCGACGACCTCGACGTGGTCATCGTGGCGCTCGACCGGCAGCGCACCGAGCAGCTCAGCGGTAACGCAGCGGTAACGGACTTACGGCGAAACGATGTTTCGTGATGTGAGCAGATGTGAGTTGTGGCGGTGAATCCCCTTGCTACACAAGGCTTTCTGATTTCCGCCGCAGGTCCGCCGATCCATGTCCGTGGGTTCAAATCCCACCGCCACCCCCACCGCCATGTGAGCTACCCCGCGAGCCCAAACGCACAC
>JAUNSA010000026.1:4597-24787 GCA_030539405.1 Propionibacteriaceae bacterium | reverse complement strand
CGGCTGTACACCGACACGGGGGTGCTGTGCGCCGGCCACGGCAACACGGCGAGGGTCAGCTCGGGGAACCAGCCCATGAACACCTCGGCCACGTGCCGGGGCACCAGGGACACCAGGTCGGTCGCGGCCAGCACAGCGGGGACGCTGGCGAACTCCTCGACGGTGAGGGCCACCTGGCCGGTGAGGCCGTGCTCGATCAGCACGGTGTTCTGGAAGGTGTGCCCGCCCCGGGAGGACGCCCGCACGAAGCGGCGTCCGGCGAACATGTCGGACGCCGTGGGCGGCAGGGGGTGCTCGCTCGAGACCAGGGCGACGTACTCGACGCCGCGGACGGGGCTGCGCCACAGGTGGGGGGTGTCCAGCAGCGACACGGTGATCGCCAGGTCGATCGACCCGCGCAGCAAGCCTTCCTCGACCAGGTCGGCGTCCAGTCGTTCGACGCGCAGGTGGAGGTGGGGCGCCTGCTCGCCCAACGCCGCCATCACCGGCGGCAGGAAGGTCTGCTCGCCGATCGAGGTGAGCGCCAGGCCGACCTCATCGGCCAACGTCGAGGGGCTGAACTCATCGGGGTCGATGATCGCCGCATCGATCTGGGCCAGCGCCTCGTGCACCGGGCCGAACAGCCGGGTGGCCCGCGGGGTCGGCACCAGCGTGTGCCCCTCGCGGCGGAACAGGTCGTCGCCGAAGCGGCGCCGGAGGCGTCCGAGCGTGTAGCTCACCGTCGGTTGGGTGACGTGCAGCTTCTCGGCCGTGGCCGTGACGCTGCGCAGTTCGTAGAGGGCCACGAAGGTTCGGAGCTGGTTGAGGTCGATCACCGCCATGGCATAGATGGTATCTATGCATTGTCTCTGCAACATCTATTGGACCCGTCGAGATGCGCCGTCGTACAGTCGAAGCATCAGAACGGCAGGCAAGGTTGCCCCGCCCCTGGTAGCCCGAATCGTCGCCCACCGTCGTGCCCGTACAACGGCCACCGCCGCCCGAAGGAAGCCATGTCCGCGCCCACCGCCGCTCCCCCCACCTCCCCGACCTCGCTGGTCGGACGCGTCCGCGCCGGCGCCTCCCGCGGCCAGATCGTGGCCGCCATCCTGTCCTGGCTCACCGTCACCCTTGAAGGGTTCGAGCTGGTCACCCTCGGCGCCATCATCCCCACCTTCCTCGAGACGCAGTACCTCGGCATGGGCGTGGCCGAGACCACCTTCATCGCCACCTTGTCCCTGGTCGGCGTCGGCCTCGGCGCCAGCGGCATCGGCCCGATCGCCGACCGCTACGGCCGCCGCGTCGCGCTGATCGGTTCGGTACTGATCTTCTCGATCTTCACCCTGCTGCAGCCGCTGTCGACCACGGTGATGATGTTCGCCGTCCTGCGCTTCGTCGCCGGGCTCGGCCTGGGTGCGTGCATGCCGGCCGCGCTGGCGATCATGGCCGAGGTGACCCCGCCGGCCCACCGCGCCAAGTCCGCCACCATCACCATGACCGGCTACCACGTCGGCGCCGTCGCCGCCTCGCTGACCGCGATGGCCGTCCTCCCCCACTGGGAGTGGCTGTTCTGGATCGGCGGCGCCATCGGCCTGGTCCTGCTGCCGATCATGTGGTTCGCGCTGCCCGAGTCCAAGCCGGACGTGACCTCGGACACCCCGAAGGTCCCCTTGTCCTCGCTGCTGCGCGCCCCGTACCTGCGCCCAAGCATCGGCCTGTGGGTCGGCTCCTTCATGGGCCTGCTGCTCGTCTACGGCCTGCTCACCTGGCTGCCGCAGATCATGAAGGCCGCCGGCTACTCGCTCAGTTCTTCGCTGGTGATGCTGTTCATCATGAACGTCGGCGCCATCGTCGGCCTGCTGCTCGCCGGCTGGGTCGCCGACACCAAGGGCATCAAGCCCTCGATCCTTGTCTGGTATCTGCTCGCCGCGATCTTCTTGGCACTACTGTCGGTACGTATGACGAACACGGTGATGCTGAACGCCGTGGTGTTCGTCGCCGGCGTCTTCGTGTTCAGCGCCCAGGTCCTGATCTACGCGCTGGTCGCCCACCTGTACCACCGCGACGTCCGCGCCACCGCGCTCGGCCTGACCGCCGGCATCGGACGCCTCGGCGCCATCCTCGGCCCGCTGGTGACCGGCAGCCTCGTGTCGGCCGGCCTGGGGCACCCGTGGGGCTTCTACGCCTTCGCCCTGGTTGCCCTCCTCGCCCTGGGCGCGATCGCCCTGGCCCCCAAGAACCCGCCGCGCCTGGACGGCCACGCCTGACCAGTCCCTACCCACACAAGGAATGCACATGATCATCGACATCCACGGTCACTACACCACCGCACCGGCCCAGCTCGGCGCGTGGCGTGACCTGCAGATCGCCTTCACCAAGGGCGAGGGCGAGGCACCCGACCCCGCCAAGCTGGTGATCAGCGACGACGACATCCGCGAGACCATCGAGGCCAACCAGCTCAAGCTCATGAACGAGCGCGGCAGCGACGTCACCGTGTTCAGCCCGCGCGCGTCCTTCATGGCCCACCACATCGGCGACCTGGCCGTCAGCGAGTCCTGGGCCCGGATCTGCAACGACCTGTGCGCCCGCGTCAGCGAGCTGTTCCCCGACCGGTTCCTGATGGGGGCCATGCTCCCGCAGTCCCCCGGCGCCGACCCGGCCACGAGCGTGCCGGAGCTCGTCCGGGCCGTCGAGGAGCTGGGCGCGGTCACCGTCAACCTCAACCCCGACCCCTCCGGTGGCCAGTGGACCGCTCCCCCGCTGACCGACAAGGCCTGGTACCCCATCTACGAGAAGCTCGTCGAGTACGAGGTGCCCGCGATGGTGCACGTCTCCACGACCTGCAAGCCGGCCCAGTTCCACACCACCGGCGACCACTACCTGGGTGCCGACACCACCGCCTTCATGCAGCTGCTCAAGGGCAACCTGTTCGCCGACTTCCCCGACCTCAAGCTGGTCATCCCCCACGGCGGCGGCGCGGTGCCCTACCACTGGGGCCGGTTCCGCGGCCTCGCGATGGCGCTCGGCCAGCCCGAGCTCGAGGAGCACCTGCTGGGCAACGTCTACTTCGACACCTGCGTCTACCACCAGCCCGGCATCGACCTGCTCACCGACGTGATCCCCGTCGACAACATCCTGTTCGCCTCGGAGATGATCGGCGCCGTCCGCGACATCGACCCGCGCACCGGCCACTACTTCGACGACACCAAGCGCTACGTCGACGCCACGCCGAACCTGACCGACGAGCAGCGCGCGAGCGTCTTCGAGACCAACGCCCGCCGCGTCTACCCGCGCGTCGACCGCGCCCTGGCCGCCCGCGGCCTCTGAGGAAGGAGAACACCATGCACCTGTACAACCAGCTCGGCGTCGTCCAGCCCACCATCGAGCGTGTGGATGCCGCCATCGTCGCCCAGCTCGCCGAGTTCGGCGTCCCGACCATCCACGAGGCGATGGGCCGCGTCGGCTTGATGCGCCCCTACATCCGCCCCGTCTACAAGGGCGCCAGGACCGCCGGCACCGCCGTCACCGTGCTGCTCCAGCCCGGCGACAACTGGATGATGCACGTCGCGGCCGAGCAGGTGCAGGAGGGTGACGTGCTCGTCGCCGCGTGCACCACCGAGTCCGAGGACGGCTTCTTCGGCGACTTGCTCGCGACCTCGGTGCAGTCGCGCGGCTGCAAGGGCCTGATCATCGACGGCGGCGTCCGCGACGTGGACGTGCTGGAGGAGATGGGCTTCCCCGTCTTCGCCCGCGCCATCAACTCCAAGGGCTGCGTCAAGGCCACGCTGGGGTCGGTCAACATCCCCGTCGTGGTCGCCAACGCCCTGGTCATGCCCGGTGACGTGGTCGTCGCCGACACCGACGGCGTCGTCGTCGTGCCGGCCGCCCGCGCCGCCGAGGTGGCCGAGGCCGCCGCCAAGCGCGAGGCCAACGAGGGCGACAAGCGCGACCGGTTCGCCGCCGGCGAGCTCGGCCTGGACATGTACAAGATGCGCGAGCCGCTGGCGGCCGCCGGGCTGAAGTACCTCTGATGACGACGGTCGGTGTCGTGGGCTACGGCGAGGTGGGACGCATCCTCGCCGAGGACCTGCGCGCCCGCGGCACCGACGTCGTCGCCTTCGACCTCAAGCTCGACGACGACCGGCGCTCACCGCTGGTCGACCATGCCGCGACCCACGGCGTCCGGCTCGTGGCCGACCACGCGGCGGTGGCCGCGGCGTCCGACCTCGTGGTCAGCGCGGTGACGGCCGACCAGGCGGTCGCCGTGGCGGACGCGGTGGCTCCCGGCATGGCCGCGGGCACGTTCGTGCTGGACCTGAACTCGGCCTCCCCGCAGTCCAAGCAGCGCGCGGCGGATGCCGTCGCCGCTGCCGGCGGGCGCTACGTGGAGGGGGCGGTGATGACGTCGGTGCCGCCGCACCGGCTGTCCGTGCCGATCCTGTTGGGCGGGCCGGACGCCGCGGCTCTGGCTCCCCTGCTGGCCGGGTTGGGTTTCACCGACGCGACCGCGCACGACGACCGCCTGGGCGTCGCATCGGCGTCCAAGCTGTGCCGCTCGGTGATCATCAAGGGCATGGAGGCCCTGTTCGTCGAGAGCCTGACCGCAGCCCGCCACCACGGGGTCGAGGACGCCGTCTTGGCCTCGCTGGCCGAGACGTTCCCCGGCATCGACTGGGACGCCCAGGCGTCCTACTTCTTCGCCCGCGCCACCCAGCACGGGCGCCGCCGCGCCGACGAGATGGACCAGGCGGCAGACACGGTCGCCGCCGCCGGCCTCGAGCCGTGGTCCTCGACGGCCACCGCCCGGCGCCAGCGCTGGCTCGCCGACCTCGCCGAGGCCGGCTCCCTCGAACCGACCCCGGATTGGCGCGACGCCGCCGACCGCATCCTGAAGGAGGATCCCCATGGCCCACGGTGACGTCACCGGCGACTTCACCAAGACGCCCGGCTGGCTCGACTGGTACGACGGCCCGTCCAAGCCGCGCTTCGAGCTGCCCGCCGGCGCGGTGGACGCCCACTGCCACGTGTTCGGCCCCGGCGGCGAATTCCCGTTCGCGCCCGAGCGCAAGTACACCCCCTGCGACGCCTCCGCCGAGCAGCTCTTCGCCCTGCGCGACCACCTCGGCTTCGACCGCAACGTGATCGTGCAGGCGACCTGCCACGGCGCCGACAACTCCGCGATGGTGGACGCCGTCCGCCGTTCGAACGGCAAGGCGCGCGGCGTGGCGACCGTCCGGCGCGATGTCACGCCCGAGCAGCTCGCCGAGCTGCACGAGGCCGGCGTCCGCGGCGTCCGGTTCAACTTCGTCAAGCGGCTGGTGGACGCGGTCCCGACCGACGCCTTGGCCGAGATCGTCGAGAAGATCGCGCCGCTCGGCTGGCACGTCGTCATCTACTTCGAGGCCGACGACTTGGGCGACCTGTACGACTTCTTCTCCTCCATCCCCACCGACGTGGTCGTCGACCACATGGGTCGCCCCGACGTGAGCAAGGACGTCGACGGCCCCGAGTTCGGGCTCTTCCTGCAGTTCATGCGGGAGAACCCCAACGTCTGGTGCAAGGTCACCTGCCCCGAACGGCTCACCGTCTCGGGTCCGCCGGCTCTCGACGGCGAGCAGCACGCCTACACCGACGTCGTCCCGTTTGCCCGCCGGGTCGTGGAGGAATTCCCCGACCGGGTGCTGTGGGGCACCGACTGGCCCCACCCCAACCTGAAGAGCCACATGCCCGACGACGGGCTGCTGGTTGACCACATCCCCCTGATCGCCCCGACCGCCGAGCTGCAGCACAAGTTGCTCGTCGCCAACCCGACCCGTCTCTACTGGCCCGAAGGAGCATGACCATGGCACTCGACAAGCCCTACCAGGACATCCCCGGCACGATCATCTTCGACGCCGAACAGGCCCGCAAGGGCTACCACCTCAACCAGTTCTCCATGTCGTTCATGAAGAAGGAGAACCGGGAGCGCTACCTCGCCGACCGCGAGGCCTACGTCAACGAATGGCCGCTGACCGACGCCCAGAAGAAGGCCGTGCTCGACCTCGACCTCAACGCCATGATGGCCGAGGGTGGCAACATCTACTTCCTGAGCAAGATCGGTGCCACGCACGGCCTGAGCTTCCAGCAGATGGCCGGCTCGATGACCGGCATGTCCGAGGCCGCCTACCGCGACATGATGGTGAGCGGTGGACGCCGCCCCGAGGGCGTCCGCCTGAAGGACCTCGACGGCTGGACCCCGCCCGAGCCCGGCGAGAAGGCCGAGACCTTCCGCCCCAAGGCGCCGGCGCGGTGCACCTCGACCCTGTACACCCCGCACGTGCCCGCCATCGGCGCGGCCATGGACCTCGGCAAGACCGAGGAGCCCTACTGGCAGAAGGTCTTCTCCGGCTATGAGTGGACCCGCAAGTGGGCCAAGGAGAACACCCCCGACGTGGTGATCCTGGTCTACAACGACCACGCGACGGCGTTCGACTCCTCGCTGATCCCGACCTTCGTGCTGGGCACCGGCGCGGAGTACCCGGTCGCCGACGAGGGCTACGGCCCCCGTCCGGTCCCCGGCATCAAGGGCTACCCCGAGCTGGCCAGCCACATCGCCCAGTCGGTCATCCAGGACGACTTCGACCTCACGCTGGTCAACGAGATGGTCGTCGACCACGGCCTCACCGTGCCGCTGTCGCTGGTGTTCGGTGACGTGCCCGAGGACGGCGAGTGGCCCTGCCGCGTCATCCCGCTGGCCGTCAACGTCGTGCAGTACCCGGTGCCGTCCGGACGCCGTTGCTACGAGTTGGGCAAGGCGATCCGCCGCGCGCTCGACAAGTGGGACGGCCCGGAGCTCAACGTGCAGGTCTGGAGCACCGGCGGCATGAGCCACCAGCTCCAGGGCCCGCGCGCCGGCCTGATCAACGCCGAGTGGGACAACGCCTTCCTCGACCACCTCATCGCCGACCCCCAGGGCCTCACCGAGTGGCCGCACCTGGAGTACGTCGACGAGGCCGGCTCCGAGGGCATCGAGCTGGTCGACTGGCTGATCGCCCGTGGCACGATGGACGACCAGTTCGGCGGGGAGGCGCCCGAGGTGAACCACCGGTTCTACCACGTGCCGGCGTCCAACACCGCGGTCGGGCACCTCGTCCTGACCAACCCCGCGCACTGACCACCCACTGACCCCGACCCCTTCCCAGGAGGAAACGCATGAGCAACGACAAGGTCCGCATCGCAGTCGTGGGCGCCGCCGGCGCCTTCGGCATGAAGCACCTCGACGGGCTGGCGAACATCGAGGACGCCGAGGTGACCGTCGTCAGCGGCAGCAACGAGGAGTCGACCAAGAAGGTGGCCGCCCAGTACGGCGTCCCGAACGCCGTGGTCGGGTACGAGGCCGTCCTGGAGCGCGACGACGTGGACGCGGTGATCCTCGCCACGCCCACCCAGATGCACGCCGCGCAGACCCAGGCCGCGCTGGCCGCCGACAAGCACGTCGAGGTGGAGATCCCGCTGGCGGACTCCTACATCGACGCCGAGGCCACGCTGGCCGCCGCGCAGGCGTCCGACAAGGTCGCCATGGTGGGCCACACCCGCCGGTTCAACCCGAGCCACCAGTGGGTGCACAACAAGGTCACCGCCGGTGAGTTCAACCTCCAGCAGATGGACGTCCAGACGTACTTCTTCCGCCGCAAGAACATCAACGCCAAGGGCGAGCCGCGGAGCTGGACCGACCACCTGCTGTGGCACCACGCCGCCCACACCGTCGACCTGTTCGCCTACCAGGCGGGGCGGATCGTGCAGGCGAACGCGGTGCAGGGTCCGATCCACCCCGAGCTGGGCATCGCCATGGACATGTCGATCCAGCTCAAGTCCGAGACCGGGGCGATCTGCACCCTGAGCCTGTCGTTCAACAACGACGGGCCGCTGGGGACGTTCTTCCGCTACATCGGCGACACCGGCACCTACATCGCCCGTTACGACGACCTCGTGAACGGTCGTGAGGAGCCGATCGACGTGTCCCAGGTCGCGGTGAGCATGAACGGCATCGAGCTGCAGGACCGCGAGTTCATCGCGGCCATCAAGGAGGGGCGCGAGCCCAACAGCTCGGTCCGCCAGGTGTTCGACTGCTACCGCGTGCTGGGCGAGCTCGAGGAGCAGTTGGCGCGATGACCACCCTGCCCCGCATCGGTCTCGGTTGCATGTCGCTGAGCCACGCCTACGGCGTCCCGCCGACGCCGGAAGAGGGCCTGGCGATGCTCCGCTCCGCGCTGGACGCCGGCGTGACGCACCTCGACACGGCCACGCTGTACGGCGCCGGCCGCAACGAGGAGCTCGTCGGACGGGCGCTGGCCGGACGGCGCGACGACGTCGTGCTGGCCAGCAAGGGCGGCATGGCGTCGGTCGACGGTGTGAAGACCATCGACGGACGCCCCGAGACCCTGCGGGGCCAGGTGGACGACTCCCTGCGCCGGTTGGGGGTCGAGCACATCGACCTGTACTACCTGCACCGGTGGGACAAGTCCGTGCCGATCGGCGAGAGCGTCGGCGCCCTGGCTGAGATGGTCGCCGCGGGCAAGATCGGCGCCATCGGGCTGTCGGAGGTGTCGGTGGCCCGCTTGCGCGAGGCGCTGGAGGTGGCCCCGATCGCGGCGGTCCAGAACGAGTACTCGCTGTGGAGCCGCAACGCCGAACTCGGGATGCTCGACGCCACGCGGGAGGCGGGGGTGGCCCTGGTGGCCTTCTCCCCCATTGCGCGCGGTTTCCTGGCCGCCGACGGGCTCTCCCCCGATGCCCTGGCCGAGAAGGACATCCGGCGGGCCATGCCGCGGTTCCAGCCCGAGCACTGGCCGACGAACGCCGCCCTGCTGCCCGACTGGGTCGCGCTGGCCGATGAGGCCGGCTGCACGCCCGCCCAGCTCGCGCTCGCGTGGGTGCTGTCCCGGGGTCCGCACGTGACCGCGATCCCGGGGACGACCAAGCTGGAGCACCTGCGCGAGAACCTGGCCGCGGCCGACCTGGTGGTCGATGCTGCGGTGCTCGAGCGGGCCGGCGAGCTGGTCAACCAGTCCACGGTGTCGGGGCCGCGCTACAACGCGGGCCAGTCGGTCGAGGTGGACGCCGAGACCTTCGAGGAGGCCTCATGAGGGCCATCTCGTCGATGGCGACCAAGGGCGTGCTGAACGCGCTGGCGGACGCCGCGGGCGCGGCCGGGCTGCCCCGGGTCGACGTCGAGTCGGTGGGGGGCGTGGACGCCGCCGACCGGGTCGCCGCCGGTGAGGCCTTCGACCTGGTGTTCCTGGCCTCGGGCGCGCTGGCCAAGCTGGCTGCGGCCGGCCGCGTGGACCCGGATTCGGTGACCGAACTCGTGCTCTCCCAGGTCGCGGTGGCGGTGCCCGATGCGTCGGTGACGGCTGCCGAGCGGCCCACCGGGCCGGCGTTCGCGGACGCCGCGGGCGTCCGGGAGGCGTTGGCCGCGGCGGGGAAGGTCGGCTACTCGACCGGGCCGAGCGGGACGGCGCTGGTGTCGATGGTGTCGGAGTGGGGGTTGGGCGAGACGGTCGGCCCCAAGCTCACCCAGGCGCGCCCCGGCGTGCCGGTGACCGTGCTGCTCGCCTCCGGCGAGGCCGACCTCGGCTTCCAGCAGCTCAGCGAGATGGTGGGCCAGCCCGGGGTGCGGATCCTGGGGGTCCTGCCCAGCGACTGTGCCATCGACACCGTGTTCTCCGGTGCGGTCGCGTCGGCGGCCACCGATCCGGACGCCGCGGCGTCCGTGCTGGCCTTCTTCGCCTCCCCTGAGGTGCGCGACCTCAAGGTCGACCACGCCTTCGCCCCGCGCTGATCGGGGCACTGCCCCATTGAACGGGGTGCTCGGTGGCGGGCACCCCACCCCCACTCCACCATTGGACCTGTTCGAGGAGGAACAACACCATGGATCGTGACATCATCACCACGAAGGTCGGCATCGTCGGCGGCGGCCCCGCCGGGCTGATGCTGAGCCACCTGCTCTCCCGCGAGGGCGTCGACAACGTCGTCATCGACAACCGTGAGCACGACGTCATCGCGACCACGCACCGCGCCGGCATCCTGGAGGCGGGCAGCGTCCGGATGCTGACCGAGACCGGCGTCGACGGGCGGATCCTGACCGAGGGGTATGAGCACTCGGGCATCTACCTGCGCTTCAACGGCGAGAACCACCACATCGACTTCAAGAAGCTCATCGGGCAGACCGTGTGGCTGTACGCCCAGAATGAGGTGTTCGTCGACCTGGCCGCAGCGCGCAAGCGCGATGGCGGGGACGTCCGCTTCGGCGTCAAGGACACCCAGGTGCTCGACCACGACACCGACGCGCCCAAGATCAACTTCACCGACGCCGACGGGGTGGCCAAGCAGATCCAGTGCGAGATCGTGATCGGCGCCGACGGCTCGCGCAGCCGCTGCCGCGACCTGATCCCCGGTCGCGTCAAGCACACGATGCGCTACCCGTTCGCCTGGTTCGGCATCCTGTGCGAGGCGCCGTTCAGCTCCGACGAGCTGATCTACTGCCACTCGCCGAAGGGGTTCGCGCTGATCAGCCAGCGCTCCGAGACCGTCCAGCGGATGTACTTCCAGTGCTCCCCCGACGAGGACGTCTCGGACTGGGACGACGAGCGGATCTGGAACCATCTCGACGAGCTCGTCGCCGGACCCGACGGCTACCAGCTCAAGCGCGGCCCGATCTTCGACAAGGTCGTGCTCCAGTTCCGCTCGTTCGTCCAAGAACCGATGCAGGACGGCAACCTGTTCCTGGCCGGCGACGCCGCCCACACGGTGCCGCCGACCGGCGCCAAGGGCCTGAACCTCGCCTTCGGTGATGTCGCCCTGCTCGCGCCGGCCCTCGTCAAGTGGGCCAAGACCGGCGCGCGCGACGACCTGGACACCTACGGCGAGCGTGCCGCCAAGCGCATCTGGAAGTCGCAGAACTTCTCGTACTGGATGACCCAGATGCTGCACACGCCCACCGACGACAACCCGTTCCTGCTGAAGCGCCAGCTCGGCGAGCTCGAGGCGGTCACGTCGTCGGAGGACTCGATGAAGTACCTCGCCGAGTCCTACACCGGGTGGCCCTACGACCTCCCGGACCTCATGGAGGAGTGAGGTCGGTTGGTCGGCGTCAGGGGGTGACGTCCCCGTGCTTGCCGGTGGGGGCCTCCCCGGTCACAGCGGCCTTGGCGATGCCGACCAGCTGGGCGACGGCGTTGCCGGAATCCCAGTACTCGCCACCGTCGACGGTGACCTCGAAGATCACGTTGTTCGGGTCCTCGGGGTCGCCGGCGAAGGCCTCGTTGATGCGGTTCCAGAGCTCGCGCTTCTTGGCGAGGTCGTGTTCGACCCGCCCGGTGCCCGACAGCGAGACGTAGGTGCCGCCGTCGGCCAGCGTGAGGTTGACGGTCTTGGCGTCGCCGTCGCGGGCGACGTCGTTGTCCGCCTGGGTGACGAACGTGAGGACCGAACCGCGCACTTCCTGGACGGTCATGGGCCGGCTCACGATCGCGCCGTGGGGATCGATGGTTGTGAACATCACCGTCGCGTTGTCCTTGATGAGGTCGTCGAGCTTGGCCTGCTTCTCGTCGTGGTGCATGGCGTTCCTCTCCGGCCTACCCAGGTGGGCAGCCCTGTGTGATCCCCGAGCCTAGTGGCCAAGATGGTCACCACCAAGGGGTTGGGGCGCGAATTCGCTTGCCAGAGGGCGGTTCTGAGCGGCCCGACACGTAACGATCAAACAGGCTCTCGACCTGATGCCACTGTGGCATCAGGCCGAGCCTGTTTGGTTGGAGTGTTCAGCTGAGGCCCAAGAGCCTGACGGCATTGTCCTTCAGAATCCCCGGCCGCACCTCATCCCGGAAGGGCACCTCAGCGAAAGCCGCGAGCCACTTGGCCGGCTCGATCAGCGGGTAGTCGGTCCCGAAGAGAACCCGGTCGGCGAACAGACGATTGGCCCCCTTCACCAACGACTCGGGGAAGTACTTCGGCGACCAGCCGGACAAGTCGACCCAGACGTTGCTCTTGTGCGTCAGGATCGAGTTCGCCTCGTCCTGCCACGGCACGCTGGGGTGCGCCAAGATCACCTGCAGGTTCGGAAAGTCGGCGGCCACCGCGTCCAACAGCAGGGGGTTGGAGTACGCGAGCTTGATGCCGAACCCCCCGGGCAGTCCTGCACCCATCCCGTTCTGGCCCGTGTGGAACAGTGCGGGGACGTCCAGCTCCTGCAGGGCTTCGTACAAGGGATAGAACGCCTCGTTGGAGGGGTCGAAACCCTGCAGCGAAGGATGGAACTTGAACCCTCGGACGCCGTACTCCTCGACCAGCCGCCGTGCTTGGTCCACGGCCGCCTGCCCCCGCCGCGGGTCCACCGACCCGAACGGGATCAGCACATCGTTGTTTCGAGCCGCTCCCTCCGCGATCTCCTCACTGGAGACAGGGGGGTGGCCCAGGTTGGTCTCGGCGTCCACGGTGAAGACGACCGCCGCCATCCCCCACTCCCGGTACCGCTCGGCTATCACGTCGAGCTTCGGACTGCGATCCTCCGACTTGAAGTACTTGGCCGATGCCTCGTTCAGCGCGTCTGGCATGGACGCGTGCCCGTGGTCCGAGCATTCGATGTGCACGTGCAGGTCGATCGCCGACACCGCCGCCACATCGACCGCGCATTCGTAACGCATGACAGGTTCCTCTCGTTGGCGCCCAGATCGTTGCGGGCGGGACCCGTCACTCGTGTGACGGGATGGTCAGGCTTCTTGCAGGAGTTGGCAGGTCTGGATCAGGTGCTGCGCCAGGGAATCCACCTTCGGCAGGACTCGAACTGACGGTCCGGGCATGTTGACGATGTACACGGTCCCGCCCTGGGTGAACCGGCTGGCCAGCGCTGTCACTCCTTCGACGCTTCCCTCTCGATTCATGAACCAGCCGCGCCGCTCGCAGAACTCGAGCTCGGCCTCGATCTGGTCCACATCGGTGACCGTGTGCGGGGTGAGCTGCTCCAGCTCGCGGCCGGTCAGGTAGGCCCGACGCGCGTCCGCCGAGAGGCTGCCGAGGTATGCCTTGCCAGCGGCCGTGGCGTGGTAGGACCGCACGCGCGTCCCCACTTCGGGAGCGATGCCGAAGTTGAACGTGGCTGGGAAGCTCAACAACGTGATGATCCGGTCCGTCTCCACCCGTGCCAAGGACACGGTCTCTCCTGTGGCGTCCCGAAGGTGCCGGAGGGCTTCCTCGGCCCGGATCAAGGTCATGTCGACCGTGGCGATGCTGTCAGCGATGTGGCGCAGCCGGTGGGTCGGGTAGTACCCGGCCCCGGCCCGCGGCTCGTAGATGTAGCCGCGGCGGGAGAGCGTCATCAGCACGTCGTGGCAACTCGACGGCGGAATGGACAACATCCGGGCGATCTCCGACAAGGTGAGCGCCCGCTTCTCTCGAGCGAACAGCTCGAAGAAGTCCAACGTGCGCTCAACGATCTTCGACATACATCGGATCCTAGGGCCGATTGAAGCGCTTGATGAGGAGCGGATCCACGGAGTCGACCAACTCGTCGGGCACTGCCACGAGCGCCTCCAGCATCATCTGCCCGTATGCCTTGCCCTGCGGGTCGATGCGCAGGGACGCGATGCCGCCCCCACCCAGTGCCTCCTGGATCAGGAAGTTGACCGCAGACAACCCGGGGACGTCGAACCGCTCGATCCGGCCAAAGACCTGCGGCGCGAACTGGGCGCGCACCATCGCCTCATCCACCTGGGCCAGGAGCGGGTAGAAATCCGGGTGCCGGGCGATCAGCGCAATGTTGGAGGAATCGCCCTTGTCCCCTGACCGTGCGTGGGCGATGGCGCCGAGCGGGACCCGACGCCCGGGGGCGAACGCACTCGGCTCTGCCGGCGTCGGAGGATGGGGAGTGGAAGATTCGGACTCCTGCCCTCCGGGGATCTCAACGGCGACCGGCTCCGCACCTCCCACGTGCACCAGCGGTGCGGGAACCTGCTCCTTGTCGACGAAGCGGGTCTCGAGAACGATCTGAGGAGACGACTTCGGCCGTCCGCCGTACAGACCCATGACGCCGGGCGCGAAACCCAGACCGATGGAGCCGACCTCACGCGCGATCCTGTCCAGGATCTCGCGCTGCGGATGCGTCATGACGAGGCGGAGCAATACCTCACGGTGAGCCCGCGCACGTTCCGGCACCCCGTAGACGGACTCGGCCCCCAACACCTCGATCCTGTGGTCAGTGATCGGATGGGCGCCGGAGTCCTCGCAGATCTTCTGCGCCCGGGCCAGGAACTCCTCGGCCGTCTTCTCTGCCTTCGCCACGGCCTGGGGACCTGCGATGGCCACCGACGTGACTGACTTGAAGCCGGTCTGCCGGGTCGCCGACACCTTGTACTGCCGCGTGGGCGGGTGCCCCACCACGCCGGTGACCCGGACATGGTCGTCGTCGACCTGCGTCAGGACAACGTCGCTGAAGTCCGCCACCACATCCGGGAGGATGTAGCGGGCGGGGTCGCCGATCTCGTAGAAGAGCTGCTCGGTCAGACAGCGGGTGTCGACCAGCCCGCCCGTTCCGTCCGGCTTGGTGATGGTGAAGTCACCGGTCGGCTCGCAGATGGCGATCGGGTAGCCGATGGTCCCCCAGCCCGGAACTTCGTCCCAGTCGGTGAAGTTGCCGCCGGTCGCCTGCGGCCCACACTCAAGGAGGTGGCCGACCAGGCTGGCGCTGGCCAGTTCATCGAGGTCCGCAGACCCCCAGCCGAACTCGTGCATGAGGATGCCGACGGCCAGCGCACTGTCAGCGCAGCGACCGGTCAGGACGATGTCGGCTCCGGCATCGAGGGCTGCCTTGATGGGGAGGGCCCCCAAGTAGGCGTTCGCCGACAGGTAGCGGGCCGCGGCACCCTCCCCCTGCGGTGCGATGAGGTCGGAGACGTCGTCGCCCGTCACCACCCCGACGGTGAGGTCGAGGCCACGTTCGGTGATCGCAGCCTCGAGCTGTGCCTTGCAGGCCTCAGGGTTGACGCCGCCGCCGTTGCTGACGACCTTCGTGCCGCTGCCGGCCAGCGTGTCGAGGTGGGGCAGCAGATAGCCGACCGCATCCGGCGCGTAGCCGGCGTTCGGGTCCCGCAGGCGAGACCGCGCCAGCAGTGACATGGTCACCTCGGCGAGGTAGTCCATCATCAAGTAGTCCACACCGGCGTCCAGCAGCTGGCCCAGTGCGCCGGGGCTGTCGCCCCAGGCGCCCGAGGCACCGCCGATGCGAATGGTCTGGGTGGTCGGCTCGCTCGTCATGACTCCACTTCCTCGGTGTCCCAGGAGGGACGTCGCTTCTCGTTGAAGGCCGCGATGCCCTCGCGGGCCTCGTCGGTCCGGGACGTCACGGTGATCTGGGTCTCTGCGAAGGGCAGTGCCTGGTCGAACGACATGTGCTCCATGGCTTTGGCCGCGTAGCGACCCCGCTTGATCGCCGAAGGTGATCCCCGTCGGATCAGGTCACTCCACTCGGTGACCACCTGGTCGAGCTCATCAGCCGACACCACGCGATTGACCAGACCCATCTCGGCCGCGCGGTGGGCACTGATCCGCTCGCCCAACAGGGCCAGCTCGTTGAAGTGGGCGGGAATCATCCGATCCTTGAGGAACACGAGCACCTGCATCGGAAACACACCGACCCGCACCTCGGGCAGCCCGAAGACCGCGCGGTCGGTGGCCACCACCAAGTCGCACAGACCGAGGAGGGACATTCCTCCCGCAACGCACGCCCCATTGATGCGCCCGATGATGGGCTTGGTGAAGGTGTGGCATCGACGAGCCAAGCGTCCAAAGCCGGTGGTCGTCTCATCGGAGCCGGAGGTGAAGGTGCCCTGGCCCTTGCTCAGGTCCGCGCCTGCGCAGAAGGCCTTCTCTCCTGCACCGGTGAGCACCAGGGAGCGGATCGACGGATCCAGGTCGGCCTCGTCGACCGCACGACCAATCAGGTCGAGCACCTCCTCGCTGAGTGCGTTGCGGCGCTCCTCTCGGTTGATCGCCACCCAGAGGGCAGAACCACGCCGCTGCGTGAGCACAGGTGATGTCATGTCGATCCGCTCCCTTCGGGGCTCAGTAGGACTTGGGCAGGTCGAGGGCACGCTCGGCGATGAAGCAGAGGATCATCTCGCGCGACACCGGACCGATCCGCTGGATCACCGACTCGCGGAAGTACCGCTCAACGTTGTACTCCGCCGAATAACCCATGCCGCCGTGCGTGCGCACCGCGCGATCAGCAGCGTTGAAGGCGGCGTCCGCAGCCAGGTACTTGGCGGCATTGGCCTCGAGGCCACACTTCTGGCCGCTGTCGTACAGGCGCGCAGCCTGCAGCATCAGCATCTCTGCGGCATACAGCTCGGACCAGTTCTCGGCGAGCGGATGCTGGATGGCCTGGTTCTTCCCGATCTGGCGTCCGAAGACCTCGCGCTCGGAGGCGTACTCGGCCGCCTTGCGCACCGCCCGGCGACCCAGACCGATGGCTTCGGCTGCCACCAGCATGCGCTCAGGGTTGAGGCTGTCGAGCAGGTAGTAGAACCCCTGGCCCTCCTCGCCGATCAGGTCTTCGGCGGGGATCGGCAGGTCGTCGATGAACAGGGCGTTGGAGTTGACGGCGTGGCGCCCCATCTTCTCGATCTCGCGCGCCTCGATGTGGTCGCGGTTGAAGTCGGTGAAGAAGATTGACAGTCCGTCGGTGGGCCGAGCGCACTCCTCGATGGGGGTCGTCCGGGTCAGCAGCATGATCTTGTCGGCCTGCTGGGCGGTGGAGATCCACATCTTGCGGCCGTTGACGATGTACTTGTCGCCCTGCTTCACGGCGCGGGTGGAGATCTGGGTCGTGTTGAGACCGGCGTCCGGCTCGGTCACGCCGAAGCATGCCCGCGTCTTGCCCGAGATCATGTCCGGAATCCAGCGCGCCTTCTGCTCCTCGGTGCCGTGCACCACCATGGCGTGCGGCCCGAAGATGTTGATGTGGATCGAGGAGGCAGCCGCCTGGGCGCCGGCCGAGTTCGCCACGGTCTGCATCATGATGCAGGCCTCGGTGATCCCCAGGCCCGCCCCACCGAACTCTTCCGGCATCGCGATGCCCAGCCAGCCGCTCTCGGCAATGGCGTTCGCGAACTCGAAGGGGAACGTGCCCGTCTTCTCCTTGTCGCGCCAATACTCGTCGTCGTACTTGTCACAGATCTGCTTGACGGCGTCGCGAATGGCGCGGCGCTCATCGGTGTCGCAGTAGGCCTCGAGTCCTTGCATGTTGGATTCCTCCTGGAAGTAGGTGTGGCTGGGATTGGGGTCAGGACACGCCGGACGGAGCCGGCTGGATCCGGGCGGTGTCAGCACCCAGAGCCGACGGCGGCGAGAAGTCCGTCGCTGGCGTCCGGGAGAACTCCACCGGGAACCGGGTCGTCTTGATCCGGCCCTCGGTGGGGTGGTCGTACTCGGTGAAGAAGCCGACCTGGTTGAGGTGCTCGTCGGTGAGCAGATCCTCGATGGAGTTGACCGGCGAGGCCGGCACGTCGATACGGGCGAGGAGATCGAGCCACTCAGCCGTTGTCCGGCCCACGAAGCACGTCTCGAGGTATTGGCCCACCTCGTCGGCATGTATGGTCCGGGTGCGCTGGTCTGCGAACCGCTGGTCGCGGACCATGAGATCGGGATCGCCGACAAGCTCGAGGAAGCGCGCCCACTGGGGGTTGGTGTAAACCACCACGGTCAGGTGGCCGTCCGCGGTCGGGTAGGGGCCTCGATGGCTCGACAGCAGGCGGGGATAGCCCATGTCACCGAGCGCCGGAACGAACGCCGCTCCTCCCATGTGGTCGGACAGGACGAACTGGGCCATGGTCTCGAACATCGGCACTTCGATGTCCTGACCCGCACCCCCGTTGCGGGCACGTTCGAACAGGGCTGCTTCGACGGCTATCACGATGTAGAGCCCACTCACGCGGTCGCCGATGTTGACCGGGGCGTAGCGCGGTCGGCCGTCCACGGCGCCGAAGAGACCCGCGACCCCGGACGCTGCCTGCATCAGGTCGTCGTACACGGCCTTGCCGCTGAGGGGGCCCCCGGAGCCGTACCCCACCGCATTGCACGTGATGATGCTGGGGTTCAACGCGCGGATCGCCTCATTGGTCAGACCCAGGCGACGCATCGCATCCGGTCGAATGTTGGAGATGAGGACATCAACCGAACCGATCAGCTCGTGCAGGGCGGCCTGCCCATCGTCGGTCTTCAGGTCGAGGACGACCGATGCCTTGTTGCGGTTGTTCTGCAGGTAGAGCGGCCCCATTCCGATATTGCGCCAGGGCCCAACCCCGCGCAGCGAGTCGCCCTGTGGCGGCTCCACCTTGATGACCTCGGCACCGAGATCCCCCAGGATCTGGGTGGCAAAGGGGCCCATGACGACCGAGGTGAGATCCAGGACTCGCACGCCGTTGAGTGGCCCTTGACGAGACGTCATCGTGGCCTCCTTCCGTCTTTCGCTGTGGCGAATACGTCTTCGCAATCTCGAAGATAGGCGCATTTGCGCGAATCCGTCAAGCCCTCGATCACACCTCCATCCAGCCAGCCAAACTGGCCGCAACTACTAATAAGACACCGCGCAGCAACGTCTTTCATCCGACCCATTGACGCCACCCGGGTGCGCCTGCCATAGTCGTTGTTGTTCGCCATGGCGAAAGAGCTTTCGGAAGCGGGCAAGGTAGCCCCCCAGGCAAGGAGTACCGAGATGACACGCACCACCTCGATCGCGAAGACCACGTCGCGGCGCGCCGTCCTGGCCGCCGGCCTGACTGCTCTGGCCCTCACGGCCGTGGGCTGTTCCGCCGACCCGACAGGTGGCGAGGCCGCCGTTGAACACCCGGCCTACGAGGCGGCCCGCGCAGAGGGCGGCCTGACCTGGTACACCTCGATCGACCCTGACACTGCCCAGAGCGTGGCGCGCTCGTTCGAGGAGACGTTCCCCGGCATCCGCGTCGAGGTCTTGCGACTGACCACCGGCCAGGTCGTCGCCCGCTACGCGCAGGAGCGTGCGGCGGGGACCTCTCCCGCCGAGGTTGTCACCGTGGGCGACCCGGACTTCTTCGAGGAGGGCAAGAGCGCCGGCTGGTTCGAATCCGATCCGACGCTCGAGAACGACGATGACTGGCCGGCGGAGTACGCCTCCGACGGGGTCCATCTGATCAGCATGATTCCCATCGGGGTCACGTACAACACTGACGCCGTCTCCACCCCGCCCACCCAGTGGAGCGACGTGCTCGATCCCCAGTACGCCTCTGGCCGGATCCAGTACGGCGATCCGCGTAACGTCCCTGCCTACATGCAGTTGTTCTCCGTGCTGCGTGAGGAGGACAGCTCGTTCCTCACTGAAGTCGCGGGGAAGTCCCCGGTCCTGGCCTCCAGCGTGGTCAACGCCACCCAGACTGTTGCCGCCGGCGGCGCGGACCTGCTCATCACCGGCACTAAGCCGACGACCGAGATCGTCAAGGCTGAAGGCGCACCGATCGAGTTCGCGCCCATGTCACCCACCGTCGGCGTGGAGTTCTACTCGGCTGTCGCTTCGGGCCCGAGCAACCCGAATGCCGCGATCCTGTTCGAGGACTACATGCTCAGCGAACGGGGCCAGGAAGTCCTCAACGTCAACACCGTCTCGCCGCTGGGCGAACTGCCGGGCACGGTGCCGATGCCGGACGACTACCGACGCATTGCCACCGCTGATGCCAAGGCGCAAGAGCCGCAGATCCTCGCCGACCTCGGCGTTCAGTGACCTCGACCCCTCCTCAGGAAGGCATCACCGTGCCCGAGACCAAGACACGCATCAAGCTGCGCGGCCTCATGAAGCAGTTCACGCGCCAGAGCGGCGAGGTGACCAAGGCCGTCAACGACATCGACCTCGACATCGCCGCGGGTGAGTTTCTCATCCTGTTGGGCCCGTCGGGGTGCGGCAAGACCACGCTCCTGCGCTCCATCTGTGGGCTGGAGACACCCGACGCGGGTCACGTCACCATCAACGACACGGTGCTCTACGACAGCGAGAAGAGGGTCTCGGTGCCGGTCGAGCGCCGTCCGGTGAGCATGGTCTTCCAGTCCTACGGGCTTTGGCCGCACATGACGGTGTTCGACAACATCGCTTACCCCTTGCGCAGCCGCAAGGTCCCCAAGGGGGAGATTCCCTCGCGGGTGGAGAAGGTCGTGGCG
>JAUNSA010000026.1:4100-4587 GCA_030539405.1 Propionibacteriaceae bacterium | reverse complement strand
ATCCAAGGGCTGGAGCGTCAGTTCCCGACCCAGTTGTCCGGTGGTCAGCAGCAGCGCGTGGCTCTCGCCCGCGCAGTGGTGTCGGCCAACGATGTGGTGCTGTTCGATGAGCCCTTGTCCAACGTGGATGCCAAGGTGCGCGACCAACTCCGGATCGAGATCCTCCGCCTGCAGCGTGAGTTGGGCTTCACCGCGGTGTATGTGACCCATGACCAGGACGAGGCCATGATGCTCGGCCACCGCATCGCGGTGCTGGATCACGGCAACATTGCTCAACTCGGCACTCCCCGCGAGGTGTACGAGACGCCGGCCTCTCCCTACGTGGCCCGCTTCATCGGTGCCGTGGACGAAGTCCCCGGCACCGTCGTGGGGCGGTCACCGCAGACCGGCTTCCTCGTCGTCCGGGACGAAGCTGGCACGGAGTGGGACGTGAAGACCGACAAGGACCTGACGGGTCCCGTCCTGCTCATGATGCGCCCCGAGCGTT
>JAUNSA010000026.1:0-4090 GCA_030539405.1 Propionibacteriaceae bacterium | reverse complement strand
TTGGACCATCCATCACGAACCCGTCGAGGGCCACAACGTGATCGAGGGCACGGTGCAGGCGGCTCTCTACTTGGCCGGGTCGCGGACCGAATGCCTGGTGCGGACCGCGGATGGGCTCATCCGTGTCTGGGCGCCGCACGGCAAGGCGGCAGAAGAGGGCGAAACCGTGTGGTTGAGCGTTCTCCCCCAGGACATCATCGCCTTCGAGGGGACGACATGACCACCGTGACCGCACCCGCCACCAGCTCCGACTCCCGCCACATCGACTGGTTCGAGCACAGCAGCAGGGTCATCTCGGCCATCCTCATTCTGCTGGTCAGCGTGCCGCTGCTGATGATGGTCTGGCGGCTCTTCGTCGTCGACGGACGCCTGGACCTGAGCGGCTTCACCAAACTGGCCGGCCAGCCTTGGCTGGGGACGATGCTGGTCGACACCCTCATCACGGTCGCAGCCAGCGTGTTCATCGCACTCCTGGTGGGTTCGATGTTCGCCTGGTTCACCGAACGGACCAACGCCCAGATCGGCTGGCTGAGCCGCATCCTCCCCGTGCTGCCGCTGTTCGTCCCCCCTCTGGCGAGCGCCATCGGCTGGGTGCTGCTCGGGACGCCGGGCCCCGGGGTCCTCAACGTCATCCTGAAGCCGTTCACCGGCGGCGGTGACGGGCCGGTGAACATCTTCACGTGGCCGGGCATGATCTTTCTCTTCACGATCAGCCTCATCCCCCACGTCTACCTGGTTGTCACGGCGGCCCTGCGCAACCTCGAGCCCTCGCTCGAGGAAGCGTCCCGCATCAGCGGCGTCGGGCCGGTCGCGACCTTGTTCAAGGTCACGTTGCCCGCCATCAGGCCCTCCCTGATCAGCGGCGCCCTCCTGGCCATGGCCGCAGGCTTCTCGCTGTTCTCGGTTCCCTTCCTGGTCGGAGCCCAGGCCGGAATCGACAACCTCATCGTGCGGGTCGTCCGCATGACCACCCACGGTTTCCCACCGGAGCTCGATCAGGCTTCCGTCCTGGGCCTGGTGGTCGTGTTCTTCATCGGCGGTTCGTGGCTGCTCCAGCGTCAGGCTGGAAAGCAGGCTCGTCACGCCCGGATGGAGGGCAAGACCTCCAGCCCGACGCTGGTCGACCTGGGCTGGTTCAAGTGGGTCGCGCGCGGCCTGACTGTCGCCTTCATCCTGCTGAGCGCCGTCCTGCCGCTGATCGCCCTCGTGTACGTGTCCTTGCAGAGCTTCTGGTCCGGTCAACTCACCATGGCCAACTTCACCCTGCGCAACTACGCAGAGCTCCTCGACCCGCGGGGCACTACCTTCGAAGCTTTGCGCAACAGCGTGGTCCTGGGCGTCGTGACGGCACTTGTTGCGGTGGTCGTGGCAACGGTCATCGCCTACTTCGGCGAACGGCGTCCGAAGAGCTTCATCGCTCGCGCCGCCGACGGTGTGGTGAAGCTTCCGGCCGCCCTGTCGCACGTGGTCATTGCCCTGGCGCTGATCATCGCCTTCAGTGGTCCTCCGTTCGCGCTCCAGGGCACGCTCGTGCTCCTGTTCCTGGGCTACCTGATCATGTACCTGCCGCAGGCCAGCGTGAATGCCAACTCCGCGCTCTCGCAGCTCGGGCCGGCGCTGACCGAGGCGAGCCTGGTGTCGGGCGCCACGGAGATGCGGACGTTCTTCCGGATCGTGTTCCCGCTCATGGGCCCGGGTCTCGTGGCCGGCTGGGTGATGGTCTTCGTCATGGCGGCCGGTGACCTCACCGCCTCCGCCATGCTGTCCAGCCCCCGCTCTCCCGTTGTCGGCTTCGTGATGCTCGACCTCGCCACCAGCGGCACCTACGGCTCCGTGGCGGCACTCGGTGCGGTCATCACCCTCGTCACCTCGGTCGTGGGCGGTCTCGTCCTCTTGTTCGGGCAGCGCCTGGGCAAGGGCCGTGGAGCCCGAATCAAGTCGGCACGCCTCGCACGCCGCGCTGCGACGACCGACGCCGGCGTCACCCAGTAAGTCAGAAAGGGATTCCCATGAAGATCGCAGTTCTCGTCAAGCAGGTCCCCGACACGTGGGGTGACCGCCACCTGAGCCAGGAGACCGGCCTCCTCATCCGCGACGAAGACAGCTCGGTCCCCGATGAGATCGGTGAGCGAGCCCTCGAACACGCCTTGCGCCACAAGGATGCAAACCCCGACACCGAGGTGGTGCTCGTGACGATGGGTCCAGAGATGGCCGAGTCGGCGCTCCGGAAGCTCCTGGCCCTGGGTCCGGACTCCGCGGTGCAGGTCACCGATCCTTCCCTCGGGGGTGCGGACGTTGTGGCCACCGCCAAGGTCCTCGCCGCCACTCTGCGCCGGATCCAGCCGGATCTCGTGCTCGCGGGCAACGAGTCCACCGACGGCCGTGGCGGCTTGGTCCCCGCCATGATCGGCGAGATCAACCAGATGCCCGTGCTACCCGGGCTCGACAGCGTGGAGCTGGCCGATGGTGAGGTCAGCGGCACAGCCAGCGCGGACGGGGTCGAGCTCGCCCTCCGTGCCACGCTGCCCGCCATCGTGACCATCACCGAGAAGTCTGCCGAGCAGCGCCTGCCCAACTTCAAGGGCGTCCTGTCTGCCAAGAAGAAGCCCCTCGAGCAGCTATCGCTCGCCGAACTCGACTGCGGTGATGTGGCCCAGACCGGGGCACGCACCGTCATGGTGGCTGCGTCCAAGCGGCCTCCCAAGCAGGCGGGTCCGCGTATCCCGGACGACGGCACCGCGGCCGCTCAGCTCGCCGGGTTCCTGCGCGATCGTCGCCTGATCTGACCGTCCCCCTCCCCTCCTGCAGAAAGCAGTCCCATCATGCGCAACATCCTGGTCCTGGTTGAACAGGACAGCGAAGGTACCTTCGTCCCCACCACGGTTGGCCTGCTCGGGTTGGCCGCCCAGCTCGGACGCCCCGTCGCCCTGGTCGTGGGAGGGACGGACGAAGGCGTCGCCCCTCTGGGCTCCCTGGGTGCTGAGGAGATCCTCGTGGCACCGGCTGGTTCCAGCGACGAACTCGGGAATGCCCAGGTCCAGGCGCTCGCCGCCGCGATCGAGGACATCCAGCCTGCTGCCGTTCTGGTGTCGAACTCCAACGAGCTCCGCACCGTGGCCGCACGCCTCGCGATCGTCGCCGATGGCGCCGTCGCGGCGGACGCCGTCGGGGCCCGGTTCGATGCGGAAGGTGACGAGGTCATTGCCGAGCACTCCGTGTTCGGTGGGGACTACGTCACTGAATCCACGGCGGAGGGTGGGCCCCTCATCATCACGATCCGTCCGGGCGCGATTGACGAACGGGCCGAGGCAGTGGATTCCCCGGTCGTTCGTGAGCTCGCGCCGACCGCGAAGGTCGGCCCCGGCGCCCAGGTCGTCTCGCGCCGCGCGGTGGTCGTGACCTCCAACCGCCCTGCCCTGCGCGGGGCGAAGGCGGTCGTGTCGGGCGGGCGCGGACTGGGCTCCAAGGAGAACTTCGCCCTCGTCGAGCAGTTGGCGGACGCCCTGGGCGCCGCCGTCGGCGCCTCGCGGGCCGCGGTGGATGCCGGCTTCGTCCCGCACACCTACCAGGTCGGTCAGACCGGCGTGTCGGTCTCGCCGCAGCTCTACGTCGCACTCGGCATTTCCGGTGCGATCCAGCATCGGGCCGGGATGCAGACGGCCAAGACGATCGTCGCGATCAACAAGGACGCCGACTCGCCGATCTTCGAGGTTGCCGACTTCGGCATCGTCGGGGACATCTTCAGCGTGGTTCCCCAGCTCATCGACGAGATCAACAAGCGCCGCAACTGACGTCAAACGACTGACGCCACCACGTGAGGAAGGGAGCCCCCATGGCCGAGGATTCCGTGCAAGACCAGCCGACACCGACACCCGGTGGGCGCAAGCAGCGCATGGCCGGGTACACGCCGCGCACCACCTCCCCGGCCGAGGGGTCCTCTCCCGAGCCTGAGCAGCCGAGCCCCGCTCCGCCCGCGTCATCGGAACAATCGGCAGATGCCCCCCGCAAGACACGGATGGGGGCACCGCCGGCGGCGACGCCCGAGCCGCAGCAGGCCGTACCCAGCAAGACCCGCATGGGAGGCACCGCA
>JAUNSA010000025.1:23091-24915 GCA_030539405.1 Propionibacteriaceae bacterium | reverse complement strand
AGGGTGGGGTGGTACATACCCACAGTTTAATCGAACAAGAGACCGAATGCAACCCTTGTTCGAAAGAACTTCTCCACCCCGACCGCCTCGAAACCCGAACCGCAGAGGTGACACTCAAACGCCCAGGGGAGCCCTGATTTGGTCGTTGAGTGTCAGCTCTGCGGAGAGACGTTGCCCAGCAGGGCCGCACGCAGGTCGTCCACGGTGTCGACGACGGCGAAGGAGGGCTCGGCACGCAGGGCGTCCGGATCGCCGGCACCCCACGTGACGCCGATGCCGGCCATGCCCGCGGCGTCCGCGGCCTGCAGGTCAACCACGGCGTCGCCGATGTAGGCGCAATCGGCCGGGAGCGATCCGATCCGCTCGGCGGCGAACAGCAAGGGAGCAGGGAGGGGCTTGTGCTCGAGGGTGTCGTCGAGTGCTGCCAGGACGGGGACGTCCAGGCCGAGCACGGCGGCGAGGCTCTCGGCGCTCTCGCGACGGCGCGACGTGGCGACGCCGATGCGTACCCCAGCCTCCCCCAGGTCGGCGAGCAGCGCGTCGATGCCGGCATAGGCC
Source organism: Propionibacteriaceae bacterium (assembly GCA_030539405.1). Lineage (GTDB taxonomy): Bacteria > Actinomycetota > Actinomycetes > Propionibacteriales > Propionibacteriaceae > Propioniciclava. The sequence goes on along the minus strand of JAUNSA010000025.1, from coordinate 24,357 downwards.
TCGAGGTAGGTGGTCACGTTGTCGCGCTGCCAGGCCGAATAGGCGTCCATGAGTTCGGCGGCACGCTCGGGACCGCCGAGTTCGGTCATCATGTCGGGCAGCGTGCGCCCGATCGTGGCGCGGATCTGCTCGTCGGTCAGCCGCGGCAGGTCATGCTGCTCGATCGTCCAGCGGTAGCTGGCGAGAATGAGCGGGATCGTGTTGGCGAGCGTGCCGTCGAAGTCGAACAGGACGGTGCTCCAGCGCGCAGTGGTCACCGGGCCACACTAGCCGCCACCCCAGACGCCCCCTCGCGGAGGGATGACAAGCGAGCTTGACATCCAGACCGATGTAAAGCACACTTGACAGTACTCCCGATGACACCTGGAAGGACACCGACCCGATGGACACCTCAACCACTCCTACTTGGCGACATTGGAGGTGGGCCCTCGTGGCCTGCGTGGTCCTCGCGGCAGCCCTGCTGGTTGCCTCGCGCTTCACGCAGCCCCCGGTCAATGAGTACCTTCTGATGGGCGCGGTCGCCTTCAGCACCATCCCGGTTGGGCTTGCCATCAACACGTGGGCGCGTCGACAGCGAACGGTCCGCCGCGAGGACTCCCCCGACAGCGTGGAGCACCGCGCAGCCCACCAGGCGCGTAGCCAGACGTTCGGGGACGCCTTGGTACTGGGTGCCCTTCTGCTCCTCGGTCTCTCTCTCGCGCCGGGGCCGGTGCCGGCCCTGTGGGCGTTGGGCTTCATGCTGGCCCTCGTCGCGGCCTTCTGGCTCCGCTACCTCGTCACCCTGCGGTCCATGCGTGGCTGACACCGGGAACACCGTTCGCGCGCTGCGCGAGGCGCGTGGCTGGAGCCAGGCGCGCCTTGCCGAGGAGCTGGGAGTCTCCCGTCAGACGGTCAACGCGATCGAGACCGGCCGGTTCGACCCAAGCCTGCCGCTGGCCCTGCGGATCGCGCAGCTGTTCGAACACCCTCTCGAGACGATCTTCTGGTTAACCTGATCGCCCCAACCAGTCGACCCAGCCCCCGTGCGGACTGCACCGGGCCACGGGCTCACCGTCCACCGCGAGCACGAAATGCGGACGCCCGTCGTCAGGGACCTGCCCCCGCAGCTCCGTCACCACCGTGGGTCCCTCGAAACTCACCCAATGCGCCCCGGACTCCCGGATCATGCCGACCACGGCGTCCCGATCAGGTCGGACGAGGTACGCCAGAGTCGCCGAGTGGAACACCACCGGGGTCGCCCCCAGGCGCCGCGCCTCCGCGAGTTCC
>JAUNSA010000025.1:18281-22991 GCA_030539405.1 Propionibacteriaceae bacterium | reverse complement strand
CCGTGGTACTTCAGGGCGCCCAGGAAGACGTTGGGTTGGCGCTTGGCGCCGGGGAGGGCGTCCAGCCGGTCCGACACGACGGGGGTGTCGGCGATCCAGCGGCACAGGGCTCCCCAGGTCGGTGAGGTCGGGTCGGCCTCGCCCGCGAACCAGCGGTACAGCTCGTCGATGGGCATGCGGGCGTAGGCGTGGGCGTCCTTCACGTCGGCCAGCGTAGGACGGGACCCGCACCGCCAGTAGGGTGGCGTCCATGACGCAGCCCGTCCCCGACCGTGACATCTGGGCCACCATCCGCGCGGAGGCCGAAGAAGACCTGCATGCCGAGCCGTGCCTGGGCGGATTCCTGCACGAGTCGGTCCTGCGCCACAACTCACTCATGGAGGCGCTGGGGAGCATCCTGGCGCACAAGCTGTCGAATCCGGTGATGTCGCCGCTGACCCTGCTCAACCTGGTCGAGGAGGCGTTCGCCCACGACCCGTGGATCGAGGAGTCCGTGCTCGCCGACCTGCAGGCCGTCGTGACGCGTGACCCGGCGACCCGCGGCTACTCCCAGCCCCTGCTGTACTTCAAGGGCTTCCACGCCGTGCAGAGCTTCCGGATCGCCCACCACTTCTGGGTGTCCGAGCGGCACGCGCTGGCGCTGTGGCTGCAGAGCCGCATCTCGGAGGCCTTCGCCGTCGACATCCACCCCGGCGCGCGCATCGGGCGCGGCATCATGTTCGACCACGCCACCTCGGTGGTGATCGGTGAGACCGCCGTCATCGAGGACGACTTCTCGATGCTGCACGAGGTCACGCTCGGCGGCACCGGCAAGGTCGGCGGCGATCGCCACCCCAAGATCGGGCGCGGCGTCATGATCGGCGCCGGCGCCAAGGTGCTGGGCAACATCCGCGTGGGCGAGGGGGCCAAGATCGGTGCCGGATCGGTGGTGCTGGAGGATGTCCCGCCGCACACGACCGTGGCGGGCGTCCCGGCCAAGCCGATGAGCCGGACCAAGGAGCCCTTCCCGGCCCTGTCCATGGACCAGAACTTCTCCTGTGAGGACGAGGCATGACCGAACCGCACGCCGGGGCAGCCGCCCCCGAACCCGTCACCCCCGACACCCAGGACTGGACGTGGGTGCTGGAACGCCCCTGCGCCGCGTGCGGGTTCGACCCCGCCGAGGTGGTGCCGACGTCCGTCCCGCGGATCATCGTCGAGGCGTCCGACCGGTTCGCGCTCGCACTCGAGAAGGCGGACGCCGGCGTCCGGACCACGCCGGGGGTGTGGTCGACGGTGGAGTACGGCCAGCACGTCGCCGACGTGCTCGAGGTGATGACCGACCGGCTGCGGCTCATCCTGGACGGCGATCATGAAGGCCATGAGGGCGCCGGGGCGTCCTTCGACGCCTGGGACCAGGACGCCGCCGCCGTCGAGAAGGAGTACTGGCGCGCCAACACGCACGTGACGGCCATCCTGATCAAGGAGCGCGCGGCCGCGGCCGCCGAGGCGTGGGGCGAACCGGACGCCGACCAGTGGACCTGGTCGGGCCGCCGCAGCGACGGGGTCGAGTTCACCGCCGAGTCACTGGGCCGCTACCTCGTCCACGAGCTGCTGCACCACCTGCACGACGTGGACGCCTGAGGCAACCACGTCGTCAGGTGATGCGGCAGGGGGTCAGGGCTTCTGGCCCTCGTGCTTGCCCTCGCCGACCTCCTCGACCAGCTTGGCGTTGAACGCCGGCAGGTCGTCCGGCGTCCGGCTGGAGACCAGGCCCTGGTCGACGACGACCTCCTCGTCCACCCAGGTGGCGCCCGCGTTGACCAGGTCGGTCTTGAGGCTGGGGTAAGACGTGATCGTGCGGCCGCGCAGCACGTCGGCGTCGGTCAGGATCCAGCCGCCGTGGCAGATCACCGCGACCGGCTTGCCCGCGTCGAAGAAGGCGCGGGTGAACGCGACGGCGTCGGCGTCCATGCGGAGGTGGTCGGCGTTGACAACGCCGCCGGGCAGGACGAGCGCGTCGTAGGAGCCGGCGTCCGCGTCGGAGGTGGTGCGGTCGACGGACTGGGTGTGGCCCTTCTTGCCCTCGACCTCGCCCGACTCGGGAGCCACGAGTTCAGCCTCGGCACCCGCGCCGGTGACGGCCTCCCACGGGCTGGTCAGTTCGGAGTCCTCGTAGCCGTCGGTCAGCAGGAAGGCGACCTTCTTGCCCTTGAGTTCAGCCATGTTCTTCTCCTTCGTTGGGTCCATCCACCGTAGTCACCCGATGGTGCGCACGAAAGGGGTGCCTGAGGTCTAGCCTGTGGACCCATGCACCTGACCCGCACGGCCGACCAGATCACGGCGAGCAACCTGGGGTTCGAGCTGTCCGACGACGAGGTCGCCTCGCTGGGTGGGGGCAAGCGCCCGCCGGTGGTGCTCGCGGTCAACGGCCAATCCGTGCGCGTGCGGGTGGCGCCGATGGGCGGTTGCAACCTGATCGGGATCACCAAGGCCAACCGGGCGCTGCTCGGCCTGGAGCCCGGCGTCGCGTACGCCATCGAGGTCACCCTGGACGATGCCGAGCGGACGGTGGAGGTGCCCGCCGACCTGGCCGTGGCGTTGGCGTCCGACCCCGCGTTGGCGGCCGCCTGGGACGCCCTCAGCTACACCCGGCGCCGCGAGATCGCCACGGGCATCGACGGCGCCAAGAAGCCCGAGACGCGCGAGCGACGCCTGGCCGCGGCGCTGGACGCGCTGCGCGGCTGAGGACGCGCCGTGCTCCCCCTCGCGCTGCCGCTGGAGCCGATGCTGGCGCGCGCGGTCCCCGAGGTGCCGGTGGGGCGTCCGGGCGAGTTCACCTACGAGCCCAAGTGGGACGGCTACCGCTGCATCGTCGCCCGCGACGGCGACCAGGTCGACCTGTGGAGCCGCAGCCGCAAGCGCCTGACGGGCTACTTCCCCGAGGTGGTGGCCGCCTGCCGCCGGTACCTGCCCACCCAGGTGGTGCTGGACGCCGAACTGGTCGTCCGCACGGGGTCACCGGGGGCGCAGCGCCTGGACTGGGAGGCGCTCAGCGTGCGGATCCATCCGAGCGCGAAGCGGGTTGCGGCGCTGGCCGAGCAGTCCCCCGCCGAGCTGGTCTGCTTCGACCTGCTCGCCATCGCCGACCTCGACCTGACGCCCCTGCCCCAGCGGGAGCGCCGCGCCGCGCTGGTGCAGTTGCTGGCCGACCTTCCGGACGCCGCGCCGATCCACGTCACGCGCGCGACGGATGATCCGGACGAGGCCCGGGCCTGGTTCGACTCCTTCGAGGGGGCCGGGCTCGACGGGGTGGTCGCCAAGCGCACCGAGGCGGCCTATGCCCCCGGACAACGCACGATGTTCAAGGTCAAGCATGCGCGCACCGCCGAGGCGGTGGTGATCGGCTACGGGTTGTCGAAGTCCGGCGCGGGGGTGGGATCGCTGCACCTCGGGCTGTACGACGAGGGCGTCCTGCTGCCGGTGGGCGGTATCGGCGCGTGGCCGGACGCGGTGCGCGCGCAGTTGGCGGCCGTGCTGGAGCCGCTGGTGCTGACCGGCGCCGAGGCCGAGGACGCCCCCCGCCCGAAGGACCTCACGCGCACCGGGGTGCGTGAGTTCGTGGCGGTCCGCCCCGAGCTGGTCGTGGAGGTCGCCTTCGACCAGATGGAGGGCCGCCGGTTCCGGCACGCCGCCCAGTTCGTGCGCTGGCGTCCGGATCGCGAGCCGAGCTCGTGCACGCTGGAGCAGGTGGAGCGGGCGCCGGTCTACGACCTCGGGCAGGTCCTCGGCGGCTGAACCGCCGGTCCTCGGCGATCACACCGCCGGTCCTCGGCGGCTAGGCGTAGCCGGTGAGGTCGCTCTCGCCGCGGGCCATCGCCTCGAACAGCGCCGCGGACTTGGTCTTGTGCCACAGCACGCTGGAGCCGGCGTTGGTCTGGGCGTTGGTGTCCCCCACCGGGACCATCAGGGTGTCGCCCTGGCCCAGCGCGATGCGGACGCCGCCGTTGGCCAGGCCGAGCATGGCGCCGGGGCCGACGTCGTCGCCCAGCGTGATCCCCCGCGACAGGGACCAGTTCAGCCCGAACCACCGCGGCGGGATGAGCAGGGTCATGGGCGAGATCGCCTTCTTCGCCAGCGCGGCGATCATCGCCCGCTGCCGCTCGGCGCGGCCCAGGTCGCCCTGCGGGTCGACCTTGCGCATCCGGACGTACCCGAGCGCGGTGGGGCCGTCCATCATCTGGCAGCCGGCCGGGATGTCGAGGTTGGAGGGCGGGTCCTTGATCGCCATTTCGGGGCACATCTCGATGCCGCCGATGGCGTCCACCACCCCGGAGAAGCCACCGAACCCGATCTCGGCGAAGCCGTCGACGCGCAGGCCGGTGTTCTGCTCGACCGTCTCCGCCAGCAGCGCCGGACCGCCGAACGCATAGGCGGCGTTGATCTTGTTGCGGCCGTGCCCCGGGATCGCCACGTAACTGTCGCGCGGGATCGACACCAGCGCCGCGCGACCCGTGGGCGGCACGTACAACAGCATGATCGTGTCGGTGCGGCGTCCGGCGTCGTTGCCGGTCCCCAGCCGCTCCTGCTCCTCCTGCGACAGGCCTTCGCGCGAGTCGGACCCGGCCAGCAGGAACACGTGCCCGGGGGTGTCGGCGACGCGGTCACCGGCCGGGGTCGCGTCCGTGCGGGGCATGAACGGCCACGTCATCAGGGGGATGCCCAGCAGGT
>JAUNSA010000025.1:1594-18271 GCA_030539405.1 Propionibacteriaceae bacterium | reverse complement strand
GGCGTCGGCGGGGCGCTCGGGTCGGCGCCGGCGGTGCGGGCGGGCGTTCGGACGCCGGGCGCGAGGGCGGGCGCGGCTGCACGGGCGGGCCGGACGGAGGCGGCGCGCTCCCGTAATGACCGACCGGGGTCGGCGCGCCATAGGACGCCCGCGCGGGGGGTTGCTGCGCGGGTCCGGCGTCGTCGGAGTAGCGCCCCCGACGGTAGAGCCAGTCCTCGTCATCCACGTTGGTCACCCCACCACGCTAGCCGGTCACACGAGAGCCTCCACCGACCCCACCCGGCGGCCGTGCCCGTACACAGGCAGATCGCCCAGCCGGGCCAGCGCGTCGGCGTCCACCCCGAGCGGGCCGAGGATCGCCGCCGCCACCACGCGCGCCGCCCTCGACCCGTCGGCCACCTTCACCGCGACGCCGTGACCATCGGGCAGTCCCACGGCCAGCACGGCCTCGGCGCCCTCCTTCGCGATCACCCCGGGCACGTCGCTCATCAGCACCGAATCGGGGCGGCCGGTCCCGCCGACGAACCACGGGTGCGCGACCATCGCCGCCGCCACGTCGGCCTCCGGCCCCGCGCCGGCGGACGCGATCCGGCCGAAGGCCCGGGCCAGGCCACGCAGGGCGAAGGCGGGCACGGGGGCGCCGCAGCCGTCCACCACCTGGTCCACGACCGGCTCACCGGCCAGTTCCTCCACCACCGCCATCACCGAGCGCTGCAGCGGGTGGTCGGGGGCCAGATAGCTGCCCCGCTCCCCGCCGGACGCCGGGGCCCACCCGGACGCCACACAGGCGGCAAGCATGCCGGCGTGCTTGCCGGAACAGTTGTGCGCGATCCGCTCCTCCCCGCGCCCGGACGCCCACCACGCGGCCAGGGCGTCCTCACCCAGCGGACGCCCGGGGGTGTTGCCCAGGGCGTCCTCGTCCAGCCCCGCCGCAGCCAGGCTCGCCCGGACGCCCGCCAGGTGCGCCGGCTCCCCTGAATGGGACGCGCAAGCCAGGGCGAGCGCCTCACCCGCCAGCGGCGCACCGGCGCGCAGCATGGCCAGGGCCTGCAGCGGCTTGAGGCTGGAGCGGGGCAGGACGGGCGTGGCCGCCTCCCCCCACGCACGCGCGACCGTCCCGTCGGGGGCCGTCACCACGGCCAGGCCGCGATGCACCGACTCGACGAAGGATCCCCGGACCACCTGCGCCACCACCGGCGCCTCGAACAGGCTCATGGGGCGACAGGCTAGACCTCAGCCCCTGACACGGCGATCCTGAGATTTTCCTAAGAGTTCTCATTGTGACACCATGGGGGTGTGCCCGTGATCCGCCCGCTCCACGCCGTGGTCGCCTCCACCACGGCCCTCGTGGTCGCCGCCTCGGCCGGTGTCGCGCTGGCGTCCGCCCCGGCCCCCACCGAGCTGGCCGTCCCCGCGCAGGATCCGGTGGCGCTGGCCCCGGCGCAACACGAAGAGCGCGTGGCGTTGCTCACCAGCCGCGCCGCCCAGCGCGAGGCGGACCGGGCGGTGCAACAGCAGCAGCTCTCCTCGGCCGCCGAGCAGCGTGCGCTCGCCCTGTCGGCCACCTCACAGGCCATCGACGCGACCGAGACCGTGCTCCAGGAGGAGCGCGCCGCCAAGGCAGCCGCGGAGAAGGCCGCAGCCGAGGCGGCCCGACCCAAGGGCGGCACCCGCGCCCAGAACAAGGAGCTGGCCCGCCACCTCGCCCAAGAGCTCTACGGCTGGGGCGCGGAGCAGTTCACGTGCTACGACAACATCATCATGCGCGAGTCCCTGTGGGACCAGCACGCCGACAACCCCACCTCGAGCGCCTACGGCATCCCGCAGGCGCTGCCGGGCAAGAAGATGGCCTCCGAGGGTGCGGACTGGATGACCAACCCCGAGACCCAGATCCGGTGGGGGCTGAAGTACGTCAAGCAGCGTTTCGGGACGCCGTGCAAGGCCTGGTCGTTCAAGCGCGCCAACGGCTGGTACTGACCCGCCTCGTAGACTGGCCCGGTGACTGATCACCCGACCTGGCTCCCCCCGAACAGCGGGCCGGGCGACCCTGCCCCGGCGGCCTGCGCCTACCACCCCGACCGGTTCGCGGGGGTGCGCTGCCAGCGCTGCGGGGAGCCCATTTGCGGGGAGTGCATGATCGAGGCGCCGGTGGGCCACCAGTGCCCCCGCTGCCTGGCCCAGGGCCGGGCGATGACCCGGCAGGCCACCGGCCCCCACGGCGGGCGCCGCTCGGCCAACCCGGCGCTGACCTCGCTGGTCCTGATCGGCCTCAACGTGGCTGTCTTCGTCGGCATCTTCCTCAGCGGCGGTTTCGGCGGACGCCTGTCGAACCTGTTCGCCCTCACCCCGGGCGGGCTGTGCGAGGTGGGCGCGCAGACCTACGTGGGCGTGCCGCCGGCCACCTGCTCGCTTGAGGGCGGCGCGTTCGTCCCCGGGCCGCTGGACGGCGGCTGGTGGCAGATCCTCACCTCGGCGTTCACGCACGTCGGCCTCCTCCACCTGGGCATGAACATGCTGGCGCTGTGGGTGCTGGGGCCCTCGATCGAGCGCGTCCTGGGCCGGGCGCGGTTCCTGGCCGTCTACGGCGTCTCCGCGCTGGTGGCGTCCGCGTTCATCCTGTGGCTGGCCGCCCCCACGACCACGACGCTGGGGGCGTCCGGTGCCATCTCGGGCCTGATGGGGGCGCTGCTGCTGCTCGTGCTGCGGCACGGCGGGGATGCCCGCACCGTCTTGATGTGGATCGGCATCAACGTCGTGATCACGATCGTCGGCAGCGCCGGCATCTCCTGGCAGGGCCACCTCGGTGGCTTCGTCGGTGGCCTGGCCACCACGGCGTTGATCATCGCCCTGCGCAAGGCGATCCCCTGGCAGTGGATGGCCGTGGCCGCCGTGGGGGCTGCCGCCCTCGTCGCGATGGCCGCCCGCACCCTGGTCGGCTAGACCGGGCGAACGGTCAGGCAGGCTCTGAGGGGTTGGCGCCCTCGCCCAACGTCTGGTGGGGGGCCAACAGGACATCCCCCAGATGGGCGGTGCTGCGGCCCACCCGCCAGACCAGGTCGGTCGTCTTGTAGGGGATCTCCACCGCGTTGCGGGCACCGCGCCGCTCGCCCTCCGGCGCCAGCAGGCCGGCCGCGACCAGCGTCCGCACATGGTGCAGGACCGACCCCGGGTTCACCCCCAGCACGTCGGCCAGCTCCTTGTTGGTCCGACCTGACTCCAGGCATGCGCTGAGGATCTGCCAGCGCATGGGCGCAGCGAGGGCCTTGCACAAATCGGCAATCTCCTCGAACACGTGCACGTCGTGCACCTCAGCCGCACCGGCCCTCTGTTCGTCCGTCACCCTGGCCCTCTCTCGTTCGCGGCTCACGCCACCTTGCCCTGTTGTACCCCGTTGTATCCCTTCAGACAAGGGGTTATACCGCATTTCCCCCATGGAATGAGGGGTCATGCCATGCTGGCGCGCATGATCCTGTGCGACCGACCGGACTGGCCTGCCCACGGCACGGTCTGGGGGCACGTGGTTTCCGTTCAGTCCCTGAACGAACTCCATGCTTTCGCCGACGCGGTGGGGCTGCCGCGCCGCGGTTTCGACCACGACCACTACGACTATCCGGCGGCTCGGTTCGACGACCTGGTGGGCGCCGGTGCGGTCGTCGTGGCATCGGCTGACCTCGTTCGTCAGCTCCGCGCGAGCGGCCTGCGCGTCGCGCACGCCGACCGCACCCCGCGCCGCAGCACCGCGACCGCCGACCTGCGCGCCGCGTGGCCGACCCTGTTGCCGAACGCGGACGCCCTGGGTGAGGAACTGCTCGCCCGCTGGGCCGAGCCGCACCGCCGCTACCACGACGTCCGGCACCTCGCCTCCTGCCTGAGGGCCTTGGACCAGCTCGGGTGCACCGACCCGATCGTCCGGCTCGCCGCCTGGTTCCACGACGCCGTGTACGAGGGACGCCCGGGCGCGGACGAGGACGCCTCCGCCGACCTCGCCGCCGAGCGACTCGCCGGGCTGCTGCCGCCCGGCGACGTGGCCGAGGTGGCCCGCTTGGTCCGGCTGACGGCGACCCACGACCCCGACCCCGACGACACGCGCGGTGCCGCGCTGGTGGACGCCGACCTGGCCATCCTCGGGTCGGTGCCGGGCCGCTACCACGTCTACGCCCGCGACGTGCGCGCCGAGTACTCCCACCTGGCCGACGACGCCTACCGGGCCGGACGCCGCGCCGTCCTGGAGCGCCTCCTCGACGGCCCGCTGTACCGGACGCCCGCCGGGCACGCGCTGTGGTCGGACGCGGCCCAGCGCAACCTGACCGACGAGTGGGCGCGGCTGGCCCCGGGCTCCTCCGACCCCCTGCCCTGGTGACCGCCCCGCGCGGCGGCGCAGGCAACACCCTCGACACCGGCCCGGGGATTGGCACCGCGTCACCTGAGAGTGGCACGGTTGGCACATGACGACGTTGACCCCCCTCGATGAGGGCACCTGGGCGGAGGCCACCTGGCCCCTGGGTGCGCACATCGACCCAGCCGATGGCAGCACCACCTTCGCGGTCGCGGCCCCGCAGGCCACCAGCGTCGAGCTCGAGTTCTACCCCCAGGCCCGTGACGCGGACGCCAGCCTGGGCGTCCCGCTGGCCCAGGGGGCCGACGGCGTGTGGCGCGGTCGGGTGGCCGGGGCACGCCACGGCACGCTGTACGGCTTCCGCGTGTGGGGGGCCAACTGGCCGCGCGTCCCGGAGTGGACGCCCGGGTCGACGGCCGGCTTCGTCACCGACCGCGACGACGAGCTGAACCACTTCAACCCCAACAAGGTGCTGTTCGACCCCTATGCCCGCGAGGTCAGCCACAACCCGATGAGCGTCGGGCCGCGGCGCGCCTGGTTCGGCAGTGGTCCGGTCGACGTCGACGGACGCCCCGGGCGCACGATCGACACCGCTCACATCGCCCCCAAGGGCGTCATCATCGAGGACGACACCTCCTTCGGCGTCCACCCCGGACACCCCGAGGAGGACAACGCGATCTACGAGGCGCACATCAAGAACCTCACGATGCACCCCTCGTCGGTGGCACTGGGTGACCTGCTGGCCGGCGTCCCGGGGTTCGAGGGGCTGCCGAACGTGCCCGAGGAGCTCCGGGGCACCTATGCGGGTGCCGCGCTGATGGCGCCCTACCTCAAGGCGCTGGGCGTGACGGTGATCGAGCTGCTGCCCGTCCACGAGACCGACTCCGACCAGGTCGGCCCGGTCGCCGGCACCACGAACCACTGGGGCTACCAGACGCTGGCGTTCTTCGCCCCCAACCGCGACTACAGCTCCGACCAGAGCTGGGGCGGGCCCACGCGGGAGTTCAAGCAGATGGTGCGCGCCTTCCACGAGGCGGGCCTGGAGGTGTTCCTCGACGTCGTCTACAACCACTCCGCCGAGGGCGGCAACTGGGGCGGCGACCTGGACTCGGCCGGCTTCACCACGCTGGGCGGCTTCGCGACCACCGACTACTACGTCCTGACCGCCGAGGGCGGCCTGATCGACGGCGCCACGGGCACGTCGAACCAGATGAACTTCTCCTCGCGGATCACCGGCAGCCTCGTGGTCGACTCGCTGAAGCACTGGCACCACACGATGGGCGTGGACGGCTTCCGCTTCGACCTGGCCCCCGTCCTGGGGCGGCGCCCCCTGGCCGCCGAGGCCGAGGACTGGGAGGCCCAGCGGCGCTTCTTCCCCGAGCACCCCCTCCTGCGCAGCGTGCGTACCTGGGCGGCGGAGAACTCCGTGGAGGTCATCGCTGAGGCGTGGGACCTGTGGGGTTACGAGGTGGGCAACTTCCCCTCCGGCTGGGGCGAGTGGAACGGTCGCTTCCGCGACGCCATGCGCGCCTACCTGAAGGGCGACGGCAACACCGACGACTTCATGGCCTTCTTCAACGGCGACTGGCTGCACTTCAACGATTCCGGCGGCCCGCAGAAGTCGGTGAACTTCGTGACGGCCCACGACGGCTTCACGATGTTCGACCTGGTCTCCTACAACGACAAGGTCAACGACCAGCCCTACCCCTTCGGCCCCTCCGACGGCGGCTCGGACAACAACACGAGTTGGGACTCGGGCGGCGACCAGGCGCTGCGCCGGACGCGGTGGCGCAACTTCTGGCTAGTCACCTTCCTAGCCCGCGGCGTCCCGATGATCGTGTCGGGCGACGAGTACGGCCGCACCCAGAACGGCAACAACAACCCGTGGTCGCTGAACACGGTGGGCATCTGGAACAACTGGGCCCAGGCCGGCTCGAATGCCCCCACCCTGCTGCCCGTCGACCCCGACCAGCCCGACCTTCCCGGCTACCACGACGTGGTGGGCACCACCGCGGCGGCCGAGGGCGTCAACCCGCTGCTGCGGTTCGCCGCCTATGTGGCGCACCTGCGCGCGGGGCAGCCCACCTTCCGGCAGCGGACGTGGGGCGACACCGAGCTCGGCGGGGACGCCGTGAGCTATGTCTACTTCGGCACCGCCCTCAACGATGCCCCGCGGCCCGGTGACCGGCAGATCGCGGTGGCCATCGACTCGGGCAAGACCGTCGGCGACGACTTCTGGATCCTGCTGAACATGTACGACGAGCCGGCCACGTTCGACCTGGCCGAGTGGCAGGAGCAGTCCGACACCCAGCACGACTGGCACCGGATCATCGACACCTCGGCGTGGGCCGAGGCCGAGGGCAACTGCTGGTCGCAGGAAGACGCTCTGCACGTGACCGGCGAGTACACCGTCGAGCCGTGGTCGATCGTGGTGCTGCAGGCCCGCCCGACCGAACTGCCCGACCCCGAACCGCAGAACCTGTGGGGCCGCGGGGGCGGCCTGCAGGTCGACCGGTCCGGACGCCCCTACAAGCGCGGTTTCCTCGGCGTCCTGCTGCCCCGGCTGCGCCGCGACCGCACCGAAGCTAGGCTCGACACGCCCACTCAGGAGGCACCATGACCAACACGATCCATCTCGTGCGCAGCTTCGACTGCGAGCCCGCTCGCGTCTGGGAGGCCTGGACCAAACCAGACCTCATGGACCGCTGGATGTGCCCCAACCCCGAGCTGCGCGTGTCGTCGCACGCGGACGCCCGCGAGGGTGGCGCCTACCGGGTGAACATGGGCGGGGAGTACATCGTCTCGGGCAGCTACACCCGGCTCGAGGAGCCCGCGGTGCTGCAGTGCACGTGGCAGTGGGAGCACGAGACCCTCACCACGCTGCTGTGCATCGAGCTCAACCCCACCGACGAGGGCGGAACCGAGCTGACGCTCGAGCACTGCGACTTCACCGAGGCCTCCGACGCCGAGGGCACCAAGCAGGGCTGGGAGCTCAGCCTGGACCGACTGGCGCAGCTGCTCGCCAGCTGACCCGCGCCTTCTAGGGCGTGGGCGTCCCGAGCTTGTCCACGAACCGGAACAGGAACGCGCCCATCGCGTCGCGGTTGACCGGGGTGAGGGGACGGAACTCGCGGGTGTCCACCACGGCCCAGCCCTCGGAGATGCCCATGTCGGCCAGCCACTCCATTTCCTTGCGGAACTTCACGCCGGGCGCGACATCGCTGAAGCTCTGCCGCACCGGGTTGAAGTACGGCTCACCGGCCAGCCGGTAGAGGAAGGCGGCCATCGCGTCCCGGTTGATCTCGTTCAGCGGCCGGAAGGTGCCGTCCTCCCAGCCGGTGGTGATGCCGGTGCTGGCCAGCCACTCGATCTCCTTGTAGAACTGGGTGCCGACCGGGACGTCGGTGAAGGTGGGCGTCGGCGGCGGCGTGTAGTCCGGCTCGCCGGCCACCCGGTAGAGGAAGGCCGCCATGGCGTCACGGTTGACCGATGAGGTGGGCCGGAAGGTGCCATCGCCATACCCGGTCGAGATCTTCTCGTCGGCCAGCCAGGCGACCGCCGCGAAGTGCTCATCGCCGGGGTGATGGTCGGAGAACGGCTGCAGCGCCATCAGGGTGGTGCGGTAGGTGACGGTCGTCGGCGTCCGCGTGCCTTCTTCGTAGATCCCCCCGGCGAGGGTGACCTCGAAGGTGTCGCCGGCCGCGAAGTCGATCGTGCTCGGGTCGGGACGGAAGATGAACGCGTTGGCCACGCCGAACCGTTGGAAGTTGGCGGCGAAGAACTCGCCGCGGGGATCGGCGTCGTCGGCGCCGAAGGTCCACTCCCGGCCATCGGAGAGGCGCTTCAGGGTGACCGTGTGGCCCGTGGCGTCCCAGTCGTACCGGTCGGGGTTGAGCGAGACGTGCCACGGCACGGTGGCCCGCGTGCTGCCGGCCGGCTTGAGGTAGTCCACCGGGAAGGCACCCGGTGCCGGGAAGGCCAGGATGTCGTAGTCGACCTTCTCGGTGCGCGCCGTGTCGAGCACCCAGGTCGCGCCCGTGGTCCCCGCGAAGCCGAAGGCGGTCTGCTGCATCGTCGGGTTCAGCATCCAGCGTCGGTGGCCGACGTTGCGGACGTTGTCCCCGTTGGCGTCGGCGAGCAGGTAGCGGTTCACGTCCACGATGGAACGGAAGCCCCAGGCCCGGTTGCTGGAGGCCACCGCGGTGCGGGCCCGGTCGTGGAAGTCCTGGTCCATGCCGTCGGGCCGGCCCAGCCCGCCGCCGGGGCCGTTCACCTGGAGCAGCACGGCGGCCCGCTGCAGGTCGGCCTGCCGACCCGTGGCCACCGTGATGTCGCCGGGCAGGCCCACCAACTGGCGGGCCAGGTTGATCCCGTTGAGGCCGTCGGCCGCGGCGTCCGCGTGGAGCTCACCGGGCGCGAAGGGGGCACTCAGCAGGGGCTCCTCGGCGAACATCGGCCCCTCGTGTGTGGCCCGGTTCTCCGTCCAGATCTCGCGGACCTCAACCGAGCTCCGATCCGCGGTGTTGACCACCCACGGGTCGGCCGCCACGGCCGGCTGTGCGGCCGGGCCGAAGGCCAACCCCACGCCGAGCGCCAGACCGCCCACCAACGTCCGCTTCTGCCAAGATCCTCGCGTCATGGTTCCCCCCAGCTTGCCTGCTCCCCCAGCGTAACGCCCCGCCGCCTCAGCCCACGGCCTCACGCGCGGCGGCGAAGGCAGCCACGCAGGCACGGACGTCCCCGGTCGAGTGGGCCGCGGACAGCTGCACCCGGATGCGGGCCTTGCCGCGCGGGACGACGGGGAAGCTGAACGGGATCACGTAAACCCCCGCGGCCAGCATGTGCTCGGCGATCGCCGTGGCGGTGCGCGCGCCGTCCTCGCCGGGGAACATCACCGGCGTGATCGGGTGCGGCGGCACGTCCGCGGGTCGGGTCGCGGCCGACTCGCTGCCGGCGAACGGGTCGAGGTCGAAGCCTGCCTCGGTCATGAGCTCCCGGAACAGGACGGTGTTCTCGACCAGGCGCGCGCGCGCCTCGCCGCTCGCCTCGATCCCCTCCAACGCGGCCAACGAACCCGCCACCACGGTGGGCGCAACCGAGTTGGAGAACAGGTAGGGCCGCGCCCGCTGCCGCAGCAGGGTGACGATGCCGGACGAGGCGCTGACATAGCCGCCGGACGCCCCGCCGAGGGCCTTGCCGAGGGTGCCGGTGATGATGTCGACGCGGTCGGCCACCCCGAACAGCTCGGGCGTACCGCGTCCGTTCTCGCCGACGAAGCCGACTGCGTGGGAGTCGTCCACGAGCACCAGCGCGCCGTACTGATCGGCCAGGTCGCAGATCTCGCGCAGCGGGGCGTAGGCGCCGTCCATGGAGAAGACACCGTCGGTCACGATGACGGTGAACCGCGCACCGGACGCCTCCTGCAGCCGGGCCTCCAGGTCGGCCATGTCGGCGTTGCGGTAGCGCGAGCGGGACGCCTTGCACAACCGGATGCCGTCGATGAGCGACGCGTGGTTGAGCTCATCGGAGATGATCGCGTCCTCAGGGCCGAACAACGCCTCGAAGACGCCCCCGTTGGCGTCGAAGCAGCTCGAGCACAGGATCGTGTCCTCGGTGCCCAGGAAGGCCGACAGCTTCTCCTCCAGTTCGCGGTGGGGGGTCTGGGTGCCGCAGATGAAGCGCACGGACGCCATCCCGAAGCCGTAGGCGTCCAGCCCGGCATGGGCAGCCTCGACCACCTGGGGGGCGTCCGCCAGACCGAGGTAGTTGTTGGCGCAGAAGTTGAGCAGGTTGCCCTCAGCACGCTGCACCCCGATCACCCCGGACTGGGGGGTCGTGAGCACCCGCTCGGTCTTGGTGAGGCCGGCCTGGTCGATCTCGGCCAACACCTCATTGACATGGGCCTCGAACGCGCGGTTCATGGGTCCCCTCTCCGGTGGTCGTTGCCCTCCACGCTAACGCCTTCGGCCTCAGGGGCACCCTCGGTTAGGATGTTCTCGCCCCACCCGGGGTCAACAGGTGCCCACCCCGGCGTCCCGAGGAAGGAACCTCCCGTCCCATGAAGCTGAAAGCGCTGGTCCGTGACCGCCGCTTCATCATCGCGATGTTGGCGGTGTACTTCGTCGTGGTCGCCTGGATCGGCGGGCCGTGGTTCGCCCTGTTCACCGGTGGGCTCGTGACGATGGTGGCCGGGTTCCTATGGTGGATCGGCCGCGACAGCCGGGTGCAGAAGGTCGGCATGGCGGCACTGGTGGTCGGCCTGTCGATGACCACCGGCGGCATCGTCCTGGGCAACAACCCCACGATCCTGCCCGATGAGAACCTGCCCTACACCCCGGTGATCCCGCGTCCCACGACGCCCATCTTCATCCCGCCGCCGCCGGACCCCACCCCCCCCCCCCCCCCCCCCCCCGGCCCGGGGGGGCGGGGGGCCCCCCCACTGCCGTGTTTGTGGTGTTCACCCTGGCCGGGATCTGCTTTGCCTCGATCGCCGCCCGCATCCCGGATATCCGCGACGTCTTCGAGGTCAGCCCGGCCCAGCTCGGCATCATTCTGCTCTCCCTCTCGGCGGGCTCGGTGTGCGGGCTGCCGAGTGCCGGGCCCATCGCCGCCCGGCTCGGCCAGTCCAGCACCGTGCGGCTGGGGATGGGCCTGGCGATGATCGGGCTGAGCACGATCGCGCTCGCCACCCAGCTCGTGGCGCCGCGCCCGGTCCTGATGGTCGGGCTCTTCTTCGCCGGGATGGGGATCGGCATCTGGGACGTGGCGATGAACATTGAGGGCGCTGCCGTGGAGCGGCTGCTCGCGACGAACGTCATGCCGCACTTCCATGCTGCCTTCTCCGCCGGCACCGTGGGCTCCGCGCTGCTGGGGGCGCTGCTCTCGCACTTGCAGTTCCCGGTCGCCCTGCACCTGATCGGCGTCGTGCTCCTGCTCATCGCCGTCGGGATCGCCGCTACGGGTCGGTTCCTGCCGCCCAAGGTCGCTGCGTCGCTCCCGGGGGAGGACGGCATACCCGATCGGCGAGGCAACCGGCGCTCGCCGTGGACCGAGCCGCGCACCCTCCTGATCGGCGTGCTCGTCCTATGTGCTGCCTTCACCGAGGGCACGGCCAACGACTGGCTCGCGGTCGCCCTCGTCGACGGCTACGGACTGAGCAACGCCGCCGGTGTTGTCGGGCTCGCGGTCTTCCTCACCTTCATGACCGCGGGTCGGATCCTCGGCACGCGCTGGCTGGCGCGCTACGGCCGGGTGGCGGTGCTGCGAGCCCTGTTCGTCATCGCCGCGGTCGGCGCAGCCCTGGTCATCTTCGGCGGATCGGTGCTCGCCTTCGTCGGCGCGGCCCTCTGGGGCCTGGGCGCCAGCCTCGGCTTCCCGGTCGGGATGTCCGCGGCGGCCGACGACGAGGACCGCGCCGCCATGCGGATCTCGGTGGTGGCCACGATCGGGTACCTCGCCTTCATCGCCGGGCCCCCGCTGCTCGGCTTCCTCGGCGAGCACATCGGTGTGCTGCGCTCGCTCACCGTCGTCGGTGCCCTGGCGCTGCTGGCCCTGCTCATCCTCCCCGCAGCCCGCGAGCCGGAGCACACCCAGCGGTAGGGCGTGGGCGGGTGGATCGGTGTCTGCCCAGGGCGGACACGTCCTGGGCGGGGACTATCTGCAGCGAACCGGGCGTTAGGGTCAAGCGAGACATGACGAAGCACCTTCAGACGATGCAACTCAAGACGAAGAGGAGAGCACAATCGTGACTTCCCCGAAGATCACCGCCGCCGGGCCCGGCTCGATGGTCGGCCTCGATGACCACATCTACAACCGGCTGCTCAAGGAGCGGATCATCTTCTTGGGTTCGGACGTGCGCGACGACAACGCGAACGCGATCTGCGCGCAGATGCTGCTGCTCGCCGCCGAGGACCCCGACAAGGACATCTGGCTGTACATCAACAGCCCGGGCGGGTCGGTGACCGCAGGCATGGCGATCTTCGACACCATGCAGTGGGTCCCCAACGACGTCGCCACAGTGGCGATGGGCATGGCCGCCTCGATGGGCCAGTTCCTCCTGTCGGCCGGCACGCCGGGCAAGCGCTACGCCACGCCGCACGCGCGGGTGATGATGCACCAGCCCTCGGGCGGCATCGGCGGGACCGCCTCGGACATCAAGATCCAGGCCGAGCAGATGCTGCACATCAAGAAGCAGATGGCAGAGCTCATCGCCGAGCACACCGGCCAGGACCTCGAGCAGATCGAGCGCGACTCTGACCGCGACCGCTGGTTCACCGCCGAGGAGGCCAAGGAGTACGGCTTCGTCGACCACGTCATCACGACAGCCACCCAGGCCAACAGCGGCACCGACAACCCGGTCACGCAGTGACACGCGCAGACCACAGCGTGACGACAGGAGAGAACCCGATGAACTACACCCCCTCCGGCCGCTTGCACGTCCCCGGACCGAGCAGCCGCTACATCCTGCCCCAGTTCGAGGAGCGCACCTCCTACGGCATCAAGCGACTCGATCCCTACACCAAGCTGTTCGAGGACCGCATCATCTTCCTCGGGGTGCAGGTCGATGACGCGAGCGCCGACGACATCATGGCCCAGCTCATCGTGCTGGAGTCCCTGGACCCGGACCGCGACATCCTCATGTACATCAACAGCCCCGGCGGCTCGTTCACGGCGATGACGGCGATCTACGACACGATGCAGTACATCCGCCCCGACGTGCAGACCTTCGTCATCGGTCAGGCGGCTTCGGCAGCGGCAGTGCTCCTCGGCGCCGGTGCTCCCGGGAAGCGCTACGCACTGCCCAACGCGCGGATCCTCATCCACCAGCCGGCGCTCGCCGGCGGGGACTACGGGCAGGCCTCGGACATCGAGATCCAGGCCAACGAGGTGCTGCGGATGCGGACCTGGCTCGAGGAGACCCTGGCGCACCACACGAACCGCACGCCGGAGCAGGTCAACGAGGACATCGAGCGCGACAAGATCCTCTCAGCGGTCGAGGCCAAGGAGTACGGCCTGATCGACAGCGTGCTGGAGTCCCGCAAGGCCAGCGCTCAGGAGTGACCTGAGCCCACGAAGCGACAACCCACGAAGCGACCCCGGCCCCTCACGGGATGGGCCGGGGTCGCGTCGGTTAAGGTCGCGTCCCCGGGGGCTACGGGGTGGCGAGCTCCTCGGGCCAGTCACCGGCCCGCTCGAAGTCGGCACCGATGCTCGGGGCCTGCCAGATGTCCGGGCCGGCGGCCATCCAGATGGCCGACTCGGCCGCCGTCACGGCGACCTCCCCGCCTCGGGCGAGGGCACCCTCGGCGCAGGAGAGATCCGCGTCGTCGGCGACGTTGAAGGGCTGGACGGCGACGCCGTCGCAGCTGTCGCTCACCCCGGCGGCGATGCCCTGCGCGGGCGCGGTCATGGCCAGGGCATACAGGTTGGGGTCGTTCATGACGGCCTGCCAGCTGCCGCCCCAGTCCTGGGTGATGAGCAGCGCACCGCCCTCGCAGAGCACTGCTGCGTGGCCGCCGGAGAAGGCGTCGAGGTCGAGCACGGGGCTGTCCTCGCACGGGGTGATGGGTTCGCCGCCGGGACGCAGCACCTGGCTGGCGTCGTCGGGGTGGCGGCTCCAGGCGTTGTTCTGCCACTGCGGGTCGGTCCAGTTCTCGCCTGCGTCGTAGGTGTACCAGAGGCGCGGCTCGCAGTCCGCGCTGCCGCCGACGACGAACCCGGCGCCCTCGGCGTTGGTCAGCCGGATCCGCAGCACCGAGTCGGGGGAGTCGTGGGCGGTCCAGGTGCTGGCGCCATCGGCAGAGACAGCGACCTGGCCACCGCTGCCGCAGCCGTTGCTCTCGGCCACCCAGACAGTTGTCGCGTCGACCGCGGTGATGAACCGGGTCAGCGGCTGGGCCGCGCGCGCCTCGGGCTCCTCGTCATCATCCGCAGTGGCGTCCGTGGCGTCATCGCTCGGCTCGGCGCTCGTCGTCGGGGCGCTCGCAGTCCGGGTCGGGGACTGCTCAGCCGTGGCCGCTTCGCTGGGGACCGCCGTCGGACGCAGCGCCAGTGCGACGACCAGGACCGTGGCTAGAGCCAGGAAGACCAGGCCCACATCGGTCCAGGAAATTCGATCCTTCATAAACGGCGACTCCTTGAGTGTCTTGCGCGGTTGTGCTCGCCCTGCCAGGTGAGCCAGAGCCGCTCACGCCGAGGAGGCATCGCCAAGTATGTCATTTCACCGGAGGCAGAGCCGTACCACGTGAGCATTCGGTCTGCGGAACCGATGGTCCTCCCCTCGCGTCCAACGGCCATGGAATCCACCCTGGGTGGCCGCGGGCCACGGTTTGCAGCAGCATTTCTCCGGCGCGCCGTGGCGCGCCTCCTCGGCCCGGCCGTCGTCGGCGCCCTCGTCCTGCTCGTGCCGCAGGTCTGTGCCGCGTGCTCCTGCGCCTTCATGGAGATGGATGAGCTCGTCGCCCAGTCCGGCGCCGTGTTCAGCGGCACGATCACCGAGCGCAGCGACCCGTTCGAAGGCGCTCCGGCGGTCAGCAGCAGTGATCTCATCGAGTACACCGTCGAGGTGGACACCGTCTACAGCGGCGAGGTGGCCGCGACGACCATCGTCTCCTCGGCCCGCGACTCGGCCAGCTGCGGCGTGGAGCTGACCGTGGGAAAGACGTATCTGATCCTGCTCGACTCTGGCCCCGATGCCATCACCACCTCGTGCAACGGGACGACGGAACTGAGCCTTGTTGCCCCTGACGACCTGGCGTCCCTCGGTGAAGGGTCGCCACCGGCAGCCGGCTCCGGGGGCTCTGGGGGCTCCGGGCAGGGATCGGCTAGCCCGCTCACCCCTGCCACCGCGGGTGAGCCAGCGGCTCTCGAGTGGGACCCGGGCAGTGCCGCCCTGCCACGCACCCTGTGGTGGGGTCTGGGGGGAGTGGGTCTGGTCGCGGCCGCACTCCTCGCCGCGATCTGGTGGCCGCGCGGCCGCCCGGCCGCGCACCCCTAGCGGCCACGTCCCTCGCAGCCAATCCCCTGCGCTCCATACCCTGCGCTCTCGCAGCCAGGACACGTTATTGCGTGCAGTCTCGGCGAGAGCGCCCGTGCGGGCCGCCGGTTCCTAGCGGAATATCGGATGCCCGCGTGTGGATCGGCGGCGAAGTCGGGAGTGTCGTCCACGGGCTTTGTGGATGGGGGTGGCGGTGCGCGGGACGGCACTGGTCCGATGAAGCATGGCGACTCAACCTCCCATTCCGTTTGAGCCCGCACTTCTGCGATCAGGAGCAGACCTGCGCAGACTCGGAATCGAACCCTGTCGGACGGAGTGGCACTGTGTCCGGCGCGGCGTCTGGGTGCCACGTCAAGAGTGGCAGCAACTCACCTTCCTCCAGCGGCACCAGGCATTCATCCGCGCTACGGTCCTGCAGACCCGGGATCCCGCTCGCGTCACGCTCACGGCGGATTCGGCTGCCGCCGTGTGGGGCCTGCCCCGGATCGAGTCGTGGCGGCGCACGGTGACTCTGCTGGATCCTGACGGGCGAATGAGCGTCTCCCGATACATCCGGCCCCGGGTGGCGCATCCGGCGCATGTTGTCGAGCACGATGGGCTCCGTCTCACCTCCGTGGCGCGCACCATCGTCGAACTGGCCTGCACGGGCACCCTGGACACCGCGCTCGCGGCAGCGGACTACGCACTCCGGCTGCGGATGTGCTCACGGCAGGAGATCGAGGATGAAGTGGCCCTGCTCAGTCCGGGGATCCGCGGGCGGGGTGCCGCCGGTCTGGTCACAGACCTGGCCGACGGCGCCAGCGGCTCGCCGGCGGAGAGCCTGTCCCGGTTGCAGATGTTCCGCGCGAACCTGCCGCGCCCGCGGTTGCAGCAGGAGTTCTGGGACGACGCCGGGCTGATCGGGTTCTCTGACTTCGACTGGGACCACCTCATCGGAGAGTGTGACGGGCAGAGCAAGTACAACGTGCCAGAGGGGGCCAGCCCCGCCGAGGCCGGCGACATCGTCTGGCAGGAGAAGCAGCGCGAGGACCGGTTGCGGCGCTTGAAGCCGGTCGCTCGCTGGACCTGGACAACCGCCACGAGCACGGCGGCCCTCGCCAGGCACCTGCTGTCCTTCGGCCTGCGACCCGAGCCGACCTCGACATGGATCGACCTCGGGCGCCGACCCGAGGCACGTTGAGCCCCGGGTGGGGGGCGGCAGCGTCGGGCCGAGGCTGCGTTCTCGCATCAGGGTGGTGCTATTGCGTGCAGTCTCGGCAAGAGCGCCGGGGGAAGGTCGGGCCGCTGTCCGCTGTGTGCGGACAGCCGCCCCCAACGCCGCCCACAGCGGGGTTGATTTATCACG
>JAUNSA010000025.1:0-1584 GCA_030539405.1 Propionibacteriaceae bacterium | reverse complement strand
GGGGGGGTGTTGTGGGGGCGCGCCCCCCCGGGCGGGGGGGGGTGGGGGGGGCCGGGGGCCGGGGGGCCGCCCCCCCCCCCCCACTTCTCGGCCAACTCGGGGTTTCATTGACAGGGAACGAGTGCCCTGACAGGTACGGTCGTGAGAGTCGTCGTGAGAGTCACGGCACACAGCGCGTGGCACCGGGGCCCTGCCCGGGACCCCGAGATGAGCGAGAGGACGGTCAGCGATGGCACGGATGGGGGAGAGCAGCGATCTGCTCAAGTGCTCCTTCTGCGGCAAGTCCCAGAAGCAGGTCAAGAAGCTCATCGCCGGGCCGGGGGTGTACATCTGTGACGAGTGCATCGACCTCTGCAACGAGATCATCGAGGAGGAGCTGGCCGAGGGCGGTGAGTTCACCTTCGACGAGCTGCCCAAGCCGCGCGAGATCTACGACTTCCTCGAGAAGTACGTCGTCGGCCAGGACAAGGCCAAGCGGTCCTTGTCGGTCGCGGTCTACAACCACTACAAGCGTATTCAGGCCGAGGAGGCGCCAGGGGTCAAGCGCGATGCCGACCACGTCGAGATCGCCAAGTCCAACATCCTCCTCGTCGGGCCGACCGGGTGCGGCAAGACCTACCTCGCCCAGACCCTGGCCCGCCGCCTGAATGTCCCGTTCGCCATGGCGGATGCGACCGCACTCACCGAGGCCGGGTATGTCGGTGAGGACGTGGAGAACATCCTCCTCAAGCTGATCCAGGCTGCCGACTACGACGTCAAGAAGGCCGAGACCGGCATCGTCTACATCGATGAGATCGACAAGATCGCCCGCAAGTCCGAGAACCCCTCGATCACCCGGGACGTCTCCGGTGAGGGCGTGCAGCAGGCGCTGCTGAAGATTCTCGAGGGCACGACAGCCTCGGTGCCGCCGCAGGGTGGGCGCAAGCACCCGCACCAGGAGTTCATCCAGATCGACACGAGCAACGTGCTCTTCATCGTCGGTGGCGCCTTCGCCGGACTGGAGCGGATCATCGAGTCCCGCACCGGCAAGAAGGGCCTGGGCTTCGGCTCCCAGCTGCACCTGCCCAAGGACATGGGCGAGAGCTTCGATGAGATCCAGCCCGAGGACCTGATCAAGTTCGGCCTGATCCCCGAGTTCATCGGACGCCTCCCCGTCGTGACGAGTGTGACCCCGCTCGGGCGTGAGGCGCTGGTGGAGATCATGACCGAGCCGGCCAACGCCCTGGTCAAGCAGTACCAGCGGATGTTCGACCTGGACGGCGTGGAGCTGGAGTTCGAGCCCGACGCGATCGAGGCCATCGCCGATCTGGCGCTGCTGCGGGGCACCGGTGCTCGCGGACTGCGCGCGATCATCGAGGAGGTGCTGCTCCCGGCGATGTTCGATGTGCCCAGCGACGACGGCATCGAGCGCGTCGTGGTCACCAAGGAGGTCGTGGACTCCAACGCCTTGCCGACCATCGTGCGCCATGAGCCGGCGCCGAAGCGGACCCGCAAGCGCAGCGCCTGAGGGATCCGCGGCCGCCACAACCTCGCAATTGCGGGGCTTGGGTCCTATGTGTGGGTCAGGGCGGGGCGGAGCTGGGG
>JAUNSA010000158.1:1705-5530 GCA_030539405.1 Propionibacteriaceae bacterium | reverse complement strand
AGACCGGCCGGCACACCGGGCCCATGGGTCAGGCTCCCTCAGGTGAGTGAGTCTGACTCGCTCGGAGCCCGATTCGCGTACCAAACTCACTCACGTGGATGAGACTTCACCACACCAGCGATGCGGCTCGCCCCAACAAGGTGAAGACCGGCCCTGGACCTGTCGTAACAGGCGGAACCGGTCGTGATGCAACAAGATTAGCAACGGCACGGACCGGCAGGACGAGTTGGCTCGGGACGCCCTCGGGTGAGTGAGTTTGACTCGCTCGGAGCCCGATTCGAGTACCAAGCTCACTCACGTGTGTGGGACTGTCCGAGGCGGGGGTCAACGGCCGGTCTCCGGCGACCGGACCGCCGGTCCTCGACAGCCGCACCGCCGGTCCTCGGCGCAGAGGCAGATTCAGCGGTGCTCGAACTCCGCGGCTTCGTCGTCGGTGTAGAACTGCTGGACGCTTTGCTCGGGGAGGGTGTCCCCGGGCTGGGCGAGCAACCAATGCTCACGAGCCGCCCGGCGCACTATCGCCCGCTCCCGCAACGCAACCAGCCGCTCGGGTACGCCGCGCTCGGCCAGCACACGGCGTCCGGTTTCGTGCAACGCAGCACTGCCGGCCAGATACTCGGCCTCGTCGAACACCTTGCAGGCCACTTGGTGCGGGAACGTGTCGAAGGCAGCCTGCTCGGTCAAACGCGACAAACGCTTGACGACGTAGTCGACCTCCTCGCGGACCATCGGGTTGCGCAGGTACAGCCACTTGCGTTGCTTGATCGTCTGGTCGAGCCGCTCGACCCAGGCGGGGTCGGCATCATCGCTGGCCAACACCACCAAGTCGAGGTCGGAGCCGTCCACGCGCCCGCCGGTGCTGGATTCTTCCCGGGTCACGTCGTGGGCCATGCCGTAGACGACGTCCCCGGCGATCAGGACGCAGAAGTGCTCCAGGTCCAGGCCCTGGGGCACCAGCATGCCGAGCACCTCGGCGGTGAATCGCTCCGCGGAGCGGCGCTTGTTGCGGCTGATCCGGGCGATCCGGCGCTCCAGGCGCGCGGACGCCGACGCCAAGGCCTCGGCCTGGTCGGGCAGGCCCACGACCGTGTAGGTCATGAACTCCCGCAACAGGGACGGCGACAGGCGGGCGAAGCCCTCCACCGTCCGGTCCAGACGCACGTAGCGGCGTCCGACCACCCGCAGGTCGAACAGGCCCGACCCGCGGCACAGCTTCCACAGGCCGAACAGCTCGCCGCCGACGGCCTCGTGCAGTGCAGCCCCGGTGAGGGGCCCTCGTTCAGCGAGGATCCCCTGCACCAGGGCTGCCTGCATCAGACCAGACCTCAGACCAGCGAACCGGACGCCGCGTCGCGCGCGAACGTCAGGTCGGCGACCAGGGGGTAGCTCTCGCCACGGTGGTCGACGACCTCGATGCCCTTGGCGGTGACGTCGTCGAGGCGATCGATCAGGCCGGCGGCGGCCTCCTCGTCCAGCACGAAGGACAGCTTGCCCCCGTTGGCGACGTAGGTCTGGGCGTAGGACAGCGGCACGTCGGTGGTGACCTCACCCAGCACCGCCTCGGTGACGGGCTCGGTCTTGCGCGAGCCGTTGGCGACCATCAGCACCTCGCGGGCGCGGAACACCAGCTCGGCGCCCATGGAGATGGCGAACCGCGGGGTGTCCTCGACGGTCGGGAAGTGGCCGTCGGCGACGGCGTTCTCGACGGTGTTGTCGTCGAGCTGCACCAGCATGACGGTCGACCCCTCGAACGGAATGCCGCTCTCGTGGAAGGCGACGTGCCCGCGTCCACCGACACCGATCACGTGCAGGTCGATGCCGCCGGACTCGACGATGCGCGCCTCGTAGGCGTTCAGCACCTCGTCTCGGATCCAGCCCAGGTAGCCCTCGGCGTCCGGCGCGATCGAGACGACGCGGCCCTTGTCGGCGCCGACCAGCTCGAAGCCCTCACCGCTGGCCAGGGCCTCCTGCAGCGAGGACTGGTCGATCAGCGTGCCCCACGGCACGTTGGTGTCGGCCAGGTGCGGGCTGACCAGCCCGAAGAACTCCGAGACCATGAAGAAGCTGTAGGACTCCGGATGCAGCGCCCGCTGCTGGGCGTTGACCGCCGGCAGGCCGGCGTACTCGTCGAGGTTGAACGTGCGCGTGGACCGCGGGTCGAGGCGTCCGGCGTTGAACGCCTTGGCCAGGTACTTGTACAGGCCCGTGGGGCTGTTGCCGGTCGCCAGACCGAGCACGCAATCGCCGCGCTCGGCCTGGGTTCGGGCCAGTGACGCCTCCGCGATCTCAGCAGCCACGGCACTCATCTGGTCGTAGTCCCGGGTCAGGTGGATCGTGAATGACATGTCTCTCCTTGGGTTGTTCTTTCAGGTACTCAGCCGATGAGGCGGCGGACGATGTCGGCCACCTCCGCGGCGTAGCGTTCGGTTGATTCGACGGTGGGCCCCTCGACCATCACGCGGCACATGTTCTGGGTGCCCGAGTAGCGCACCAGGACGCGGCCCTTGCCGTGGAGCTCCTCCTCGACGCGGGCGATCGCCTCGACCAGCTCCGGCAGCGACTCCACCGGCGGCTTGGACGTCACGTCCACGTTGATGAGCTTCTGGGGGTACACATCCATCTGCGTGGCCAGCTTCGACAGCGGCAGGCCCGAGCGCAGCATGGCGGCCACCAACTGCAGGGCCGCGACGATGCCGTCCCCGGTGGTGTGCCGGTCGAGGAAGATCATGTGCCCCGAGTCCTCGCCGCCGATGACGGCACCGAGCCGCTTCATGTCCTCCAAGACATAGCGGTCGCCGACCTTGGACGCGTGGTGGTGGAAGCCGGCCTCCTCGCACGCGATCCGCAGGCCCAGGTTGCTCATCACCGTCGTGACGAGGAGGTCGTTGGCGAGGCGTCCCTCCTTCTTGAGCTGGTTGGCGCAAATCATCAGGATCTGGTCGCCGGTGATCTCCTGGCCGTGCTCGTCGACGGCGATCAGCCGGTCGCCGTCGCCGTCGAAGGCCAGCCCCAGCTGGGCGCCGGTCTCGAGCACCTTCACCCGCAGGTCCTGGGTGTGCTGGGAGCCGCAGTTGTCGTTGATGTTGAAGCCGTCCGGCTCGTCATGGATGACCAGCAGCTCGGCCCCCAACTCGCGGAACACCGCCGGGGCGACCTGGTACGTGGCACCGTTGGCCACATCGAGGACCACCTTGAACCCATGCATGGACAGCTCGCGCGGGAAGGTGCTCTTCAGGAACACGACATACCGGCCGATCGCGTCGATCAAGCGGCGCGCGCGCCCCATCTCGCGCGGGTGCGGCACCATCGACTCGAGCTCGTTGTCGAGGATCAGCTCCTCGATCCGCGCCTCCTCCTCATCGGACAGCTTGTAACCGTCGCCGGAGAAGATCTTCAGGCCGTTGTCCTGAAACGGGTTGTGGGACGCCGAGATCACGATGCCTGCGTCCGCGCGCATGCTCTCGGTGATGTAGGCGATGCCCGGCGTCGGCAGGACGCCGGTGATCTGCACCGACCCGCCCATCGACGTGATGCCGGCCTCCAGCGCACCCTCGAGCATGTACCCGGAGATCCGGGTGTCCTTGCCGACGACGACGTTGCCCTCCAGGCCCTCCTCCTTGAGCACGCGCGTCAGCGCCTGCCCGACCGAGAACGCCATTTTGGCGTCCATCGGGTACTTGTTGGCCTCACCGCGGATGCCATCGGTCCCGAAGAGCTTTCCCATGTGTGTTCCTTACTCTGTTGCCAAAATCAGTCGTGCTGCGCGAACAGGCCCAGGTCGGGGACGCACGCCGCGGCGCGGCTCGTGCGGTCGTCCACCAGCGC
>JAUNSA010000158.1:0-1605 GCA_030539405.1 Propionibacteriaceae bacterium | reverse complement strand
GCACCGAAGCAGGCGAGCACGTCGGCCCCACGCTCGCGGAGCTGACGGCGTCCGGCATCGGTCTCGTCGAGGTGCGCGAACAGCGTCTTCAGCCGCTTGAGCCGCTCGGCCCGGCCGCTGGCCAACGCGCGCAATGCGCCGTCGAGGACGTGCTCGCCCAGGTCGGTGGCCTCGAAGAACGGACGCCGCACCGTCGCGTACCACGCCTCCAGGGCGTCCAGGCCCGCCACATAGGTGAGGTTGCGCTCCACGATGCGCGCCAACTGGCGGTAGGAGTGCTTGGCGACCGGGCGCACCTTGCCGGCGGGGGCGTCCACGGTGACGAGCATGTTGTCGTCGTCGACGTCGGCGCGCAGCACCGACCCGGCGGCGACGACCGTCCCGAACCCGGTGTGCACGGGACCGACCGCGCCGCCCTGGCCGCCGAGGAACACCGGCGGCTGGTCGAGCATGACGCCGCGCGGCACATCGCCGAACAGGGACGCGGTGGTCTTGTTGCCATCGGGGGTGTAGTTGAAGTGGATGTAGCTGGACCCCACCTCGGAGTGGTCCGAACGCGACGTCCCGCCGGCCATGAGGCAGTCGCAGAAGTTGATCAGCGAGCCCAGCGTCACGAAGGGGAACAGGATCGTCTGCTTCAACCCGACCGTGTGGGCGCCGTTGGCCTCCTCCTCCAGGATCGAGCCCTCGCGCACGTGCGCCCCCGACCCGAGGCTCGACCCGGCCAGGAACACCGCCTTGGACGCGTAGCCGCCCTTCAGCGCGACGCCCTCGCCGAGCTGGCAGTCCTCGATCGTCATGGGGGTCTCGGCGCCGAGGGTGCAGCCGGCCGAGATCACCGTGCGCTCGCCGCGAATCCGGCTCCCGCCGTGGATCGTCACGCCATCACCGCTGATCAGGTCGAGGTTGACCTCGGGCGCGATCTCGACGCTGGCGGGGTGCGGCATCCGGACGCCCTTGCGCAGCAGGGCCTGCACGCGCGGGTCATGGCCGGATTCGTGCTTCGTCATCGTCGTCCTCACTCCCCCACAGCAGGGATCGGCGGCCCTCGGGAGTCTACGCCTGCCAGCCGGCGGGCCGCAGCATCGAGACTTCCCAACCGTCCGGACGCCCGTCAACGTACGGCATCACGCCGTGGAACTGGGCGACCTCGGCGTCGAACACGAGCGGCAGCCAGGTGTAGTCGCCCTCCCACAGGGGCAGGTCGAGCAGCTCCGCTCGCGGGACCCAGTGCAGCGTCCCCTCCTCGTTGGCCTCCGGCGGGGTGCCGGTGAAGGCGTCCACGATGAAGATGAACCCGAACCAGTCCTCGCCGCCGGCGCCGAACCCGGGCCACGAGATGGTCCCGCGCAGGCGCACCGAGGTGGCCTCGATGGCGGCCTCCTCGCGCAGCTCGCGGCGGATGCACGCGACGACGTCCTCGCCCGCTTCGACCTTGCCGCCGAGCCCGTTGAACTTGCCGCGGTGGGCGTCCCCGTCGCGCGCCGTGCGGTGCACCATCAGCACGTCGTCGCCGCGCACGACATAGGCCAGCGTGCCCAGGATGGGTGTGTACGGCATCAGCTCTCCAGACCGGACGCCCGTGTTGCGGCCTCGGCGTCCGCT
>JAUNSA010000157.1:2883-5534 GCA_030539405.1 Propionibacteriaceae bacterium | reverse complement strand
TGACCACACCGGAACGTTGCGCTCACCGGAAGCCAACAACTCACCCATCGTGACCTCGCCGCCGGTGTCAGCTCGCAGGACGCGGGTGTCGGCGGTCAGGCAGCCCGATTCACGAAGGTCCGACAGCATGGGCTTCTTGTCCTGACGCGACTCGGGGCCACGGTTGAGCTGGGACAGCGCCACGACGGGGACTTCGAGTTCTTTGGCCAGCAGCTTGATCTGGCGGGAGAACTCCGAGACCTCCAACTGGCGGGACTCGACCTTCTTGCCCGAGGTCATCAACTGCATGTAGTCGATGATGATCAGCTTCAGGTCGTTGCGCTGCTTGAGCCGACGCGACTTGGCGCGGATCTCCATCATCGTCAGGTTGGGGGAGTCGTCGATGAACAGCGGGGCGCGCGAGACCTGGGCGGTCTTGGCCGAGATGCGCTGCCAGTACTCCTCGGTCATGTCGCCCTTGCGGATCGCCCCCAGCGGCACGCCGGACTCGGCCGACATCAGGCGCATCACGATCTCGGACTTCGTCATCTCCAGGCTGTAGAACACCGAGCACAGCCCGTGCCGGATGGAGGCGGCACGCGCGAAATCCAGCCCCAGGGTGGACTTACCCATGCCCGGGCGCGCCGCGATGATGATCATCTGGCCCGGGTGCAGGCCGTTGGTCAGGTGGTCCAGGTCGATGAACCCGGTGGGGACGCCCGCCATCTGCCCGTGCTGGGTGAGCGCCTCGATCTCGTCGAGGGTGAGCTCCACCAGCTCCGAGAGCGGCTGGTAGTCCTCCTTCGTCCGGTTCTCGGCGACCTCGTAGATCGTCTGCTGGGCCCGGTCGACGATGCTAGTGACGTCGCCCTCGGCCTGGTAGCCCATCTGCGAGATCTTCATCGAGGCGTCCACCAGGCGCCGCAGCACCGCCTTGTCGCGGACGATCTCGGCGTAGTACACCGCGTTGGCGGTCACCGACACCGAACTCAGCAACTCGTGCAGGTAGACGTGCCCGCCGATCTGGCCGATCTGCCCCTTCTTGCTCAGCGAATCGGCCACCGTGATGGCGTCCACCGGCTCGCCGGCGCCGTACAGGTCCATGATCGCGTCGTGGATGTACTCGTGGGCCGGCCGGTAGAAGTCGCGCCCCTTGAGCACCTCGGTGACCTCGCCGATCGCATCCTTGCTGAGCAGCATCGCCCCCAGCACGGACTGCTCGGCCGCCAAGTCCTGCGGCGGCGTCCGGTCGGCGTACCCGCCCGGCCGCTCGAGCGCGACGACGTTGTCCCCCCAGGTGTCTCGTTGGTCCGACATGTCACGCTCCTTCTCCTCCACCACCACCCAGCCAAACAGTCCCGTCCGACATTTTCCGGACGCCCGAGTTCGGACGCCCCGGCGCGCGCACGGTGCCGCGTGCTGTGCGGGGAGGTTCTCGTGACGGTAGCCCTCCGCGTGCCGGCGGACAAACGAGCCGTCCACCGTCTCGTGTGGACAACCTGTGGACGAATGTGGACCTGAGGCAGGCCGCCTGTGAACGACACGCCGTCGCTGGTGGAGAACCCCGCGAACCTCATCCCAGAACAGCCCTCTGACTAGGGGGATCGCCCTCTCGGGCATGTGGGCGTCCGAGAGTTTTCACTTCATCTTGCTGCCCTGGGTCCGGCTTGACGCGCCACCCTGGGGGCGTGCTATGGCGTGGTTGTGCACGGCTTGTCCACAGGGCGATCCGGAATCCCCCAGGGGTGGGGAACAAAACCCCAGGGGGGTATGGTTGAACGGACAGGAGGAACATGAGCGAGCACATCATGCAGGTCGTCCCCGACGACGCCAGCGCGCTGGACGCCCCGAGTTCCGGGTGTGGCTGTCACGCCGACGTCGCCGATGGCGAGCACCAGCACGGCTACATCACGGCCAAGGACAACTACCAGCGCCGCCTGCGCCGCATCGAGGGCCAGGCCCGTGGCCTGCAGCGCATGGTGGAGGAGGAGAAGTACTGCATCGACATCCTGACGCAGATCTCCGCCATGACGAAGGCCCTGCAGTCCGTCGCGCTCGAGCTCCTCGAGGACCACATGGCCCACTGCGTGGTCGCCGCCGCCCGTGAGGGTGGCCCGGCCGCCGAAGAGAAGATGCAGGAGGCGTCCGAAGCCATCGCTCGCCTCGTCCGTAGCTGAAGCAACGAGAACTGAAGCCCCACGAGAAGGAGAACATCATGGTTGACCTCACGATCAAGGACGCCAACGCTGCCGCTTCCGGTGGTGGTTGCGGCTGCGGCGGCTGTGGCTGCGGCGGCGGGGCCCAGGAGGCCCCCACCCAGGAGACCGCCTCCCAGCAGCCCCAGGCCAAGGCCGGCTGCTCCTGCGGCCCCGACTGCGATTGCGGCTGCCAGGACGGCAAGCCCTGCACCTGCGGGGACGCGCCCGCGGCGTCCGACGACGAAGCCCCGGCCGGTGCCGTCGTGGCCGAGTACACGGTCTCCGGCATGACCTGCGGGCACTGCGTCAACGCCATCACTGAAGAGGTCGAGGCCATCCCCGGCGTGACCGCGGTGAAGGTCGACCTCGACTCCGGCTCCCTGAAGGTCGGCTCCGAGGCCCCGGTCGACTTCGACCGCATCGTCGAGGCCGTCGCCGAGGCTGGGGACTACACGGTCTCCTGACCCCACGCGT
>JAUNSA010000157.1:0-2873 GCA_030539405.1 Propionibacteriaceae bacterium | reverse complement strand
CGTCCGACCCGGAACGCACGAACCACAACTGAACATCCCATCCTCTCGCCAGGACTGGCGCGTCCTCGGGTCTGCCCGACCACGCGCCGGTCCTCCGCCCAAGGAGAAAAGCCGTGGACACGTCCACCACCGACGAGCGCACCTCGCTCGAACTCGCCATTGAGGGCATGACCTGCGCCAGTTGCGCCGCCCGCATCGAGAAGAAGCTCAACAAGGCCGACGGGGTGATCGCCTCGGTCAACTACGCCACCGAGAAGGCCACCATCCTGGCCCCGAACGGCGTCACCGTCGACGACCTCATCCAGATCGTCGAACAGACCGGCTACGGCGCACGGCGTCCGGACCCGGCCACCCCCGAACCCGACCGCGCCACCGGGCTGCGCCGTGACCTGATCATGGCGGCCGTGCTCGCCGTGCCCGTCATCGCGATCGCGATGATCCCCGCACTGCAGTTTCCCGGCTGGACGTGGGTGTCGCTGGCGCTGGCCGTGCCGGTCTACTTCTGGGCCGGACGCCGCTTCCACAAGTCCGCGTGGGTCAACCTCAAGCACGGCGCCACCACGATGGACACCCTGATCTCGCTGGGCACCTCGGCGGCGTTCTGGTACTCGGTGTGGGCGCTGCTGTTCACCCACGCCGGCGACCTCGACTACACCCACCCCTTCGCGTTCACGATCGGGCGCAGCGACGGCGCGTCGGTGTACTTCGAGGCCGTGGTCGGCATCACCGCGTTCCTGCTTGCCGGACGCTACTTCGAGGCGTCCGCCAAGGCGCAGAGCTCCGAAGCGCTGCGCGCCCTGCTGACGCTCGGGGCGTCCGAGGCGACCGTGCTCCGCGACGGCGTGGAGGAGCGCGTCGGCATCGACGACCTGAAACTTGATGACGCCTTCGTCGTCCGACCGGGGGAGAAGATCGCCACCGACGGCGTGATCATCGAGGGCACCAGCGCGGTCGACGAGTCGATGGTCACCGGCGAGTCCGTGCCGGTGGACAAGGCGCCCGGCGACACCGTGCTCGGCGCGACCCTGAACGCGAACGGACGCCTCGTCGTGCGCGCGACCGCGCTCGGCGGCGACACCGAGCTGGCCCGCATGGCCCGCATGGTCGAGGAGGCCCAGACGCGCAAGGCCCCCGTCCAGGCGCTCGCCGACAAGATCTCGGGCGTCTTCGTGCCGATCGTGCTGGCCATCGCGGCCCTCACGCTCATCGGCTGGCTGCTGGCGGGGGAGTCGCTGCTGTTCGCGGCCACCGCCGCGGTCGCGGTGTTGATCATCGCCTGCCCCTGCGCGCTCGGCCTGGCCACCCCGACCGCTCTGCTCGTCGGCACCGGCGTGGGGGCCCGCCTGGGCGCCATCATCGCCGGACCCGACGTGCTCGAACGCGCCCGCGCCGTGCGCACCATCGCACTGGACAAGACCGGCACCATCACCCGCGGCGACCTGCGGGTCGTCGGCGTCCACCCCGCCGATGGGGTCACCGAGGCCGAGCTGCTGCGCTGGGCGGGCACCGCCGAATCCGGCTCCGAGCACCCGCTCGCGCGCGCCGTCGTGACGGCGGCCACACCGGACGGGCTCGGCGACCTGGAGCACTTCGAGAACGTGCCCGGCGAGGGCGTCCGCGCCACCGTCGACGGCGTCGCCATCACCGTCAGCAGGCCGGACGCCGTGGGCCCGCTCCCGTCCGTGCTCGCGTCTGTGGTGGACGAGGCGCAGGGACGCGGTGAGACCCCGGTGGTCGTGCTGCGCGAGGGGGAGGCCATCGGGGTGATTGCGCTGGCCGACACCCTCAAGGAGTCCTCGGCGCCGGCCATCGCCCGGCTGCGCAAGCTCGGCCTGAAGCCGGTCCTGCTCACCGGCGACAACGAGCGCGCGGCCAAGGCCGTGGCCTCGACGGTCGGGATCGACCGCGTGGTCGCCGGGGTGCGCCCCGAGGAGAAGGTCGCCGTCGTGCGCGACCTCCAGGATGGCGGCCAGGTCGCCATGGTCGGCGACGGCGTCAACGACGCGGCCGCGCTCGCGGCGTCCGACCTCGGGATCGCCATGGGCTCGGGCACCGACGCGGCCAAGGAGGCGGCCGGCATCACCTTGATGCGCGGGGACCTCATGCTGGCCGTCGACGCGATCCGGCTGTCGCGGGCCACCCTGCGGACCATCCGGGTGAACCTGTTCTGGGCCTTCGCCTACAACGTGGCCGCGATCCCGCTCGCCGCGCTGGGCATGCTGACCCCGATGATCGCCGGGGCGGCCATGGCGCTCAGCTCGGTGTTCGTGGTGGCCAATTCGCTGCTGCTGCGCGGGTTCCGTCCCGAGGCCGACTGAGGTCCCTGTACGCCGGGCGTCGCGCCCCCTAGTGTGCCGGGCATGACGCCCCCAGAGATGTCCGTTGCCCCCGGTTACCGCCGACCCGCCGACCCCCGCATCTGGGGCGCCGGCATCGGCGCGATCGGGGCCTCCGTGTTCGTGCTCTCCTACCGCGACCTGCTCGGCTCGCCGTGGTCCACGGTCGCGCTGGCCGCCTACGTCGTGGCCGCCGCGGCGTTCGTGTGGGCGGTCCTGTTCGTGGAGCGGCGCTTCGAGGCCCTGGCGCGGCCTCGGGCCAACCCCTGGCTGGTTTACCTGGGAGCCGTGCTGTTCGAGGTCGCCCTCATCGCGGTGGGCACGATGCTGCTCGAACGCGTCGGACGCCTCGACCTGCGCCCCGTCCTCATCGTCCTGGCCGTGGGGCTGCACTTCATCCCGTTTGCCTGGGTGTTCCGGCTGCCGCTGTTCTTGCCGTTGGCGTCGATCATGAGCGTCCTGGACGTGCTCGGACTGCTGCTGGGTGCGTTCGTCCACCCCGTGTTCTCCCCGGCCGTGGCCGTGCTGACCGGCCTC
>JAUNSA010000156.1:3139-5641 GCA_030539405.1 Propionibacteriaceae bacterium | reverse complement strand
GGACGTGGTCGCGCAGCCCCAGGAGGTCGCCCGGCTCATACAGCCAGCCGGTGCGTGACGGGTCGACCAGGTCGATCGGCCCGCCGGACGCCGGCGCCACGACCGGTACCCCGGACGCCATCGCCTCCTGGATCGTCTGCCCGAACGTCTCCAGCTCGCCGGGCGTGACGAACACGTCGAAGCTGGCGACTGTTCTTGCGAGCTCCTCGCCCTTCAGCTGGCCGGTGAACACGGCGTCCGGGAGCGACACCTGCAGCGACTCGCGCGCCGGACCGTCGCCGACCACGACGACCTTGGTGTCCGGCAGCCCGGCGAGGACCTGCAGGTCAGCGACCTGCTTCTCGGGGGCGAGGCGGCCGAGGAAGCCGACGATCCGCTCGCCGTTGGGCGCCCAGGTTGCGCGCAGCGCGTCCGATCGACGCGTGGGGTGAAAGAGGTCGGCGTCCACGCCGCGGCCCCAGATGCGCAGGTCGCCGATGCCGAGTCCGGTGAGTTGGGCGACGCTGGCCGAGCTGGGGGCGAGGTTGAGGGTGGCGGCCTGGTGGGTCCAGCGGAGGCGTTGCCACAGGTACGCCTCGAGGGCCGGGACGCCGTAGCGCTTGGCGTAGCCGGGCACGTCTGTCTGGTAGACGGCCACGCTGGGCAGGCCGAGCGCGCGCGCTGCGAGTGCGCCCCGGTAGCCGACGTTGATGGGCGAGGCGAGGTGGACGACGTCGGGCTGGAAGTCGGCGAGCGTCCATTCGAGGGAGATCTGGGGCGTCGCGCAGATCCTCACCTGGTGGTAGCCCGGGAACGCCACCGACGCCATCGGCTGCACCCGGACGCCCCGGTACGACGTGGGCGCCCCGGGGGCCTCCGGCGCCAGGACGATGGCTTCGTGGCCGTGGTCGATCAGGTGGTCCAGCACCTTGAGCACGGAGTTGACCACGCCGTTGACCTCGGGGAGGAACGATTCGGTGATGATCGCGACGCGCACGATCCCATGACACCCTGCGACAGTGCACACCGCTTGGCCACGATGTGTCTGTCCGGTGAACTCCGGGTGTCCTGTCTAGGTCTTTCGCCGAGGACCGGCGGGTCGGCTGCCGAGGACCGGATTGATCTGGTCGCGGGCTTTGGTGCGCGACCCGTGTGACCGAGCCGTCGCGGTCGTCCTGCCCTGCTCATTGCACAATCGCCGGGGGATATGGCGCAATGGAGACAGCGATCCGGACCCATGGTCATCCAGGCCATGCCGCCGAGCGGAGGAGGCGATGTGATGGATGACGCTCGATTCCCGAAGAGCTTCGGAGCTGACGTGGTGGTGACCGAGATCGACCTCGACGTCGAGGAGGTCCATGTGGGCGGCGAACGCCTCACAGAGGAGCGCGCAGAGCGGATGGCGACCGCACGGGTCGACGAGGTGCCGGTCCTCGACGCCTAAGGTGCCGGTCCTCGGCGAACACACCGCCGGTCTTCGGCGGGTGCGGTGCCGGTCCTCGGCGAACACACCGCCGGTCTTCGGCGGGTGCGGTGCCGGTCTTCGGCGGCGGGGTAGGATTGCTCGGGCTCTTGCCCCTCCCCACACCAGAAGGTTTTCATGATCGACGCTGCCCGCGAACTCGCCGCGGCCACCTTGCCGGACGGCCGGACGCTGACGGTGCGGTTGGCTGACGTCGACGACGCCGCGGCGCTGCTCGAGATCATGCACGCGGCGTTCAAGGCCCGCCCGGTGGTCGGCTCCCAGCCCGAGGCGCTCAACGACGACCTGGGCTCGGTCAAGGCCCGGCTCGAACACGGCACGGGGTACGTCGCCCTGATCGACGACACCGCGGTGGGGCTGGTCATGGCCGCCACCCAGAACGGGTCCATGCGGCTGGGACGCGTCGGCGTGCTCCCCGGCTACCGCGAGCTGGGGATCGCCTCGTTCCTCGTGGGCCTCGTGCTCGACCACCTCGCCCTCAGCGGCGAGGAAGGCGTCCACCTGTTGGCCCGCAAGGAGTTCCCCCAACTCCAGGCGTGGTGGGCCAAGCACGGTTTCGATCCCATCGGCGAGGAGGGCGACTGCGTCGTGATGGCGCGCAGCCTCCCGGTCACGATCGAGGTCCCGGACGCCGACGCCATGAGGGCGCTCGGGGAGCGGCTCGCCCGGGTCCTGCGCGCCGGGGATCTGATCATCGCCTCCGGCGACCTCGGGGCGGGCAAGACCACGCTGACCCAGGGCATCGGCGCCGGCTTGGGCGTCCAGGGTCCGGTGATCTCGCCGACGTTCGTGCTCTCACGCGTCCACCCCTCCGAGACGGACGGCCCCGCGCTGGTTCACGTGGACGCCTACCGGCTGGGCTCGTTCGCCGAACTCGAGGACATCGACCTCGAAGAGTCCCTGGATTCGGCGGTCACCCTCGTCGAGTGGGGCACCGGCGTGGCCGAGGGCCTGGCCGAGGACCGGCTCGAGATCGACATCCGCCGCGGGGACGATCCCGCCGACGACACCCGCTGGGTGCTGCTCACCCCGGTGGGTCC
>JAUNSA010000156.1:0-3039 GCA_030539405.1 Propionibacteriaceae bacterium | reverse complement strand
GTCGACACCTCCACGGTGGTCGCCGCGGCCGTCGCGCGCGACGGGCAGATCCTGGCGTCCGCCCGCGTCGAGGACACCCGCGCGCACGCCGAGGCGCTGATGCCGCTGGTCCAGCAGGTGGTGGCCGAGGCGGGAATCACGCTCGCCGACGTCGACCGCATCGTCGCCGGCGTCGGACCGGGTCCGTTCACCGGCCTGCGCGTGGGCGTCGTCACGGCGCTGACGCTGGGTGAGGCCCTCGGCGTCCCGGTCGTGGGCGCCTGTTCGCTGGACGCCGTCGCCGCGCAGTGGGCCGCCTCCGGCGCCCCCGCGGAGTTCCTCGTCGCCTCCGACGCCCGCCGCAAGGAGGTCTTCTGGGCGCGCTACGACCAGAACGGACGCCGCGTGTCCGGCCCCGAGGTGGCCGCACCGGACGCCCTCGCCTCGCTCCCGGTCGCCGGACCGGGTGCCCACCTGATCCCCACGAACCCGCACGAAAAGCAAGAGGGCCCCGAAGCCCTCGACGCCGGCTGGCTGGCCGTCGCCGACCT
Source organism: Propionibacteriaceae bacterium (assembly GCA_030539405.1). Lineage (GTDB taxonomy): Bacteria > Actinomycetota > Actinomycetes > Propionibacteriales > Propionibacteriaceae > Propioniciclava. The sequence goes on along the minus strand of JAUNSA010000156.1, from coordinate 2,509 downwards.
GCCCGACGCCGGGCTGGAGCCGCTGTACCTCCGGCGTCCGGACGCCGAGGTGCCGACGAAGGTGAAGTCGGCGCTGCCCAAGGCTCGGATCGCCCAGCCCAACACAAGCCCTCGGCAGACGCCCAGACCGTGACCATCACCCTGGCCGAGCGCAGCGACCTGGCCCAGATCGTCACGCTGGAGGAGGAGTTCACCGACGCCCGGTGGAGCGCCCGCACGTGGGCGGACGAACTCTGCGCCGATCGGGCGATCACCCTGGTCTGCAAGGACGACTGGGGACGCCTGCTGGGCGTGGCCACCTTCCACTGGAGCGACGACGTGGCGGACCTGAACCGGGTGGTGGTCCGCCCCAGCCGTCGACGGACGGGCATCGCGCGCCGCCTGCTCGCCGCCGGGCTGGAGTGGGCCGGCCAAGTCGGCGCCCACCGCGTCCTGTTGGAGGTCGAAGAGGGCAACCGGCCCGCCATCGCGTTGTACGAGAGCCTCGGCTTTGCGATGCTGGCGCGGCGCAAGAACTACTACGGCAGCGGGTTGGACGCCCTGGTCATGGAGCTGCCCCTGTCCGTGCACGAAGGAGCCGAGTCATGAGCGAACCCCTGGTGATCGGGATCGAGTCGAGCTGTGACGAGACCGGCGTGGCGGTCGTGCGCGGGCGCGAGCTGCTGGCCAACGAGGTCGCCAGCTCGGTCGAGCAGCACGTCCGGTTCGGCGGTGTCGTGCCCGAGGTCGCCTCGCGGGCGCACCTGCAGGCGATGGTGCCGACGCTGCGGCGCGCGTTGGCGTCCGCCGACGTCGACCCCAGCGAGGTCGACGGCATCTGCGTCACCGCCGGCCCGGGGCTGATGGGGGCGCTGGTGGTGGGGCTGTCCGCGGCGAAGGCGCTCGCGGTGGCCCTCGACAAGCCGCTGTACGGGCTGAACCACCTCGTCGGGCACGTCGCGGTGGACCTGCTCGACCACGGTCCGCTGCCGGAGCGGTTCGGGGCGCTGCTGGTCTCGGGCGGGCACACGTCCCTGCTCGTCATCGACGACATCACCTCCCAGATCACCGAGGTCGGCTCCACCATCGACGATGCCGCCGGCGAGGCCTACGACAAGGTCGCCCGGCTGCTCGGCATGGGCTACCCGGGCGGTCCGGTGATCGACCGCGTGGCCGCCGACGGCGACCCCCGCGCGATCGCCTTCCCCCGGGGGCTGACCGCCAAGCACGACCTGGCCAAGCACCGCTTCGACTTCTCGTTCTCGGGGCTGAAGACCGCCGTCTCCCGCTGGGTGGAGACCGAGCGGCGCGCGGGGCGTCCGTTCTCGGACGCCGACGTGGCGGCCTCGTTCCAGGAAGCGGTCGCCGACGTGCTGACCGCCAAGGCCATGGACATGTGCGACCACTTCGGCCTGGACACCATCGTGCTCGGCGGCGGCGTCGCCGCGAACTCCCGGCTGCGCGGGCTGCTGGCCGAGCGGGCGGAGGCGCGCGGGGTGACCGTGCGGCGTCCGCGCCCGGGGTTGTGCACCGACAACGGCGCCATGATGGCCGCCCTCGGTGCCGAGGTCGTGCGGCGCGGGCACCGCCCCAGTTCGCTGGACATCGGGGCGAACTCGGGGCTGCCGATCTCGACGGTCCTGGTCTGAGAGCGGCGTGACCGGCTCCTCGCGGGCGGCCCGCGGCTACGTCTTCTTGCTGTTGTGCTCGCTGATCTGGGGGTTCGCGTTCGTCGCGCAGCGCTGGGGTGCTGAGCACCTGGGCGCGTTCTCGTTCAACGCCGCCCGCGGGTTCCTCGGCGCGGCGACGCTGCTGCCGTTGGTCTGGGTGCTGGACAGGCGCGCGCGGATCAGTCCCCATGACGGACGCCAGGCGTGGCTGCGGGTCGTGCGGCCGGGGGCGTTCATCGGGCTGATGTTCTTCGGCGGGCAGACGCTCCAGCAGCTGGGCATCGAGCAGACCACGGCGGGCAATGCGGCGTTCGTCACCGGCCTCTACATGGTGATCGTGCCCGTGCTGGGCCGGTTCTTCGGCCAGCACACCACTTTGTTCACGTGGCTGGGGATCGGCTTGGCCGTCCCCGGGTTGTTCCTGCTCACGTGGACCGGCGCCGGCATCGGTCCCGGCGACCTGTTGGTGCTGGTCGGGACGCTGTTCTGGGCCTTCCACATCCTCGGGGTGGGCCGGGTGGCCGCCCATGTCGACCCGATCCGGCTGTCGGTGACGCAGTTCGTGGTGATGGCGACCCTGTCGCTGGTGGTGGCTCCGTTCGCCGAGCCGGCCCCGTTCGCCGGGCTGGTGCCTGCCCTGGGGGCCGTCCTGTTCGCCGGGGTGCTCTCGACCGGGGTGGGCTTCACCTTCCAGGTGCTCGGCCAGCAGTACGCCCGGGCGTCGATCGCCGCCATGATCATGTCGCTGGAGGCCTTCTGGGGGGCCGTCGGCGGTGCGCTGCTGCTCGGCGAACGGTTCACGCTGCCGGCCACGATCGGGGCGGGGATGATGATGGCGGGCATCCTGGTCGCGCAGGTGC
>JAUNSA010000155.1 GCA_030539405.1 Propionibacteriaceae bacterium | reverse complement strand
CGGGTGCCCGGGAGGCCGTGAGCCGTGCCGCTGGTTCAAGTCCAGTTAGGCCCACACAGCAAAACCCCTAGTCAACTAGGGGTTTTGTCATGTCTGGCCACGGGGCCGAAGCCCAAACCACCGGACGCCTACGATGGCACGCATGTCCTTCACGCTTCGACGCCTCATCGTGACCGGTCTCGTCACCGCGACCGTTGCACTGACCGCGTGCAGCGCGACACCGACGGAACCGACCCCCACCCCCAGCGTCCGGACCAACGAGTGGTGGACCGTGGACGACTATCCCAAGCAGATCGGGGCCTGGGAGTTCCGTCCGGTGCTGGGCCAGCCGACCTATCAGCAGAGCCTCGAGCAGCGCGTCGGCGTGACGGACTACCCCGGCCCGTATACCAGCCTGCAGCACTTCGACAGTCGGGTGGTGGAGGTCGTGCCCGGCGTGGGCTGCACCCCCGACGCCTCCCTGACGTGCAACGTCCTCTTCCCCGACGGCCGCGTGGTCACGTGCCTCAACGTCAGCGGGCAGACGCGCGATGTCTTGGCCCGCGAGTGCAAGGAACTGACCGACGGCATCAAGCAGAAGTAACGAACGAGGGCCCACGCCACCGTCGACGAACCCTACGCAGTCAGTTCTTCAGCGGCTTGTTCGTCTTCAGCAGGTGCCACACGCGTTCTTGGTTGAGCGGTCGCTGCAGCAGGTCGACGGCAGCGTCGACCTCCAGGGGCAGTAGTTCTTCTTCGGACGCCGTGGCGCCGGGCCGGTCGCCGGTCAGGATCCCAGCCACGCGGGCCACGATCGCGCGGTCCGTCTTGGACGCCTCGGCCCATCCGGCGTCCAGCGGCTCGGCGTCCGGCGAGTGCAGGGGCAGCTCGACCGCAGCCGGAGGCGTCCAACCACTCTCGAGCAATCCGAGCGCGACGGCCTTGGCCTCGGCCAGCACGCGGTGCACCGAGGCGACGACCTCGTCCGAACCCGTGAGCAGGTGCCACTCACCGGCCTGCCACGCCGACGTGCTGACCTCACAGCTCGTGGTCACCGCGAACGCCGCCACCGCGGGCTCGGCCTCGCCAGCACGCAGCGCCCGCACCAGCGACTGCACGGTGCCGCCCCACGCCGGCAGAAGGCCCACCGACCGCTCCGGGAAGCCGGCGAACAGCTCGGCATGCGACACCACCCGGTTCGCTGCCAGCATCAGCTCGCAGCCGCCGCCGAGCGCAAAGCCCTTGGCTGCCGCCACCACGGGGAATGCCGCCGAGCGCAGCGCCGCGAACGCCACCTGTCCGCGCCGGATCAGCGCCCGCAACCCCTCCGGATCGTCCGCCTCGATGAAGTGCGTGAACGTCGCCAGGTTCGCCCCGGCCGAGAAGGCGCGCGGGTGGTCCGACCCGATGACCAGCGCACGAAACTGACCTGACTCGCCCAACGCCAAGGCGCGCTCGACCATCTCGATCACACCCGCGTCGCAGGTGTTCATCTTGGTGCGCAGGGCCAGGCAGGCGACGCCGTCGCCCAGGTCGACGATGGCGGCCGACTCCGACTCGGCCAGCACCCCGTGGGCGCGCTCGGCGTCCGCCACCGTGAGGACGCCCTCCACCCGCCGCCGCTCCACCACCGAACCCGACGACGACAGCACCGTGTCGGCGTCCGGAAAGAAGCCCCCGGCCGCCACCGCGGCGGACAGCAAGGCGGGGACGGGGCGTCCGGACGCCTCGTACCGGGCCACCAACTCGGCGGCACCCACGGCGTCCGCCAGCTTGAACGGGCCGCGCTTCCAGGCGTAACCGAGCTCCATGCCGGCGTCGACGGCGGCGACATCGTCGCCGACCTCGGGGGCGATGTGGCAGGCGTAGTCGAGGACCTGGGCGAAGACCGTCCAGGCGTACTGGGCGCCGGCCGAGTCGCCGGCCAGCACCTCCGCCACGTCCGAGGCGGCAGCGGCCGGGTCAGAAACCGGACGGCGGGCCCGGTACTCCAGCGAATCGAGGTCGATGACCTCGTCCACCTTCTCGCCGGCGGCGTTCTTGCGGCGGGTGAATCCGCCGGGACCGCGGCGTCCGATCAGGCCGTTCTCGAGCAGGTGGGTGAAGACCCGGTCGCCCATGAGGTCGTAGCGCTGGGCGGCGTCGTCGGCCGGCAGCGCGCGGGTGAGCACCGGCCACAGCAGCGGGACGAGGTTGACCCCGACGAGGTCGAACAGTCCGAACACGCCGGTGCGCGGGATGCCGAACGGACGCGACATGATCGCGTCGGCGGTCTCGACGTCGAGCCCGGCGCGGAAGGCCTCCAACGCCGCCACGGCCATCCAGTGCGAGCCGAGGCGGTTGGCGATGAAGCCGGGGGTGTCGCGGCACTCCAGGACGGTCTTGCCGAGCTGGCGGTCGGCGACCTGGATGGTGCGCTCGAGCATCTCGGGTGCGGTGGCGTCCCCGGCGACGACCTCGAGCAGCTCCATGGTGCGCGGGGGGTTGAAGAAGTGGGTGATGGTGAAGTCGCGGGCGAACTCGACGGAGTGCCCGCGCACCAGCTCGGCCACGGGGATGCCGGAGGTGTTCGACGACATGAGCGTGCCCGGGCGGCGCAGGCCGTCGAGCTTGGTGTAGAGCTCGTGCTTGACGTCCGGGTCCTCGAACACGGCTTCGACGATCCAGTCGGCGTCGGCGACGACGGCCAGGTCGTCCTCGACGTTGCCGGGGGTCACGCGTTCGGCGAACTCCGGGACCATGAAGCCGCCGCCCTTCACCTGCCGCTCGATGGCCGTGCGCGCGAGGGCGACGCGATCCTCGCCGTCGGCGACGTCATCGGGCACTCGGTCGAGCAGCGTGACGGTGATGCCGCAGTTGGCCAGGTGGGCGGCGATGCCGGACCCCATCGTCCCGGCGCCGATCACCACCGCGCGGCGCACGGGCGTGAACCCGTCGGTCATCGGGATGCGGGGCTGGCGGTCGGCGATGGTCATGGCGTCCTTCCGGGGCTCGGCTCTGAGCGGGGTGCCCCCATCGTGTCATCCCCGGTCAAGCGGTTGGCGCACCCCGTCCGGACGCCTCGGCGATCACGTCCGCGAGCTGCCGCCGGTGGGTGAACGGCAGCAGGTGGGTTGCCAAGCGGACGACCACGACCCGGGCGTCCTGGCACGCGCGGGCGTAGCGCCGGGTGTCGATGGCGAGCTGGTCGAGGGCGCCGGCGACCAACCAGACCGGCGAGCTGACCCCGGTGAGTTGGTGGCACCCGGCCTCGGTGACGACGCTGCCCCAGGCGTCGGGCGCGACCGCGTATCCGGTCGCATCGGGGAGCGCGTTGCGGGGCAGCCCCATCGCGCGCAGCACCGTGTTGGCCACGGACGCCATCCGCTGCGGTCCGACCACGGGCAGGAGCCGGGCGAAGTCGGTGTACAGCCGGGTCAGGATGCGGTGCCGGCTCGGGTCGGCCATCGCGCCCACGAGCACCAAACCGGTGAGGGCGTCCGGGTGGCGCTGGGCCCAGGCGGTCGCCACGAAGCCGCCGAGCGAGTGCCCCACCAGCACGACGGGGGTCTCGGGGGCGACGGTGGCGACCTCGTCGTCGATGACGGCCAGCGCGGCGTCGGTCGTCCAGGGTTGACCGGCCCGGACGCCATGGCCCGGCAGGTCGAGGGCCCGCACGTCGGCGTCCAGAAGGTCGGCGTAGCCGTCCCACGCCCGCGCGTCGAAGCGCGTGCCGTGCAGCAGGATCACCAGCGGTCGCATGGTCCCACGGTACGTGCGGTGGGTGATTGGGTGGCTTCGGTCGGTGAAGCTCCTCGGGGTGGTGGGTGCCTACCGACGACAACGTCCCGGTACTGGTCGAGCACTCCTGGAGGGACAGCTTGACCAGTACCCAGACGTCGCCTGAGGAGAACCGTGGACTCAGGTGAAGTCCACGACCTCGTAGCTCCACAGCTCGGCGCTCATGCCCACCGGGCGTTCGCCGTGCGCGGGACGCTCACTCTCAGCGGGGGCATCAACGGGGGCATCCGCGGAAGCATCCGCGGAGGCGTCCGAGGCACCGTGCTGCCGGGACAACTCGGTGTCGCGACCGCCATGCGCGCCGCGGAAGTTGGACGAGGTGATCCAGCCCTGGAAGGACTCCTCGTCGCGCCACCGGGTGAGCACCAGCCAGACGTGACGGTCGGCGTCCAGTGGCTTGAGCAGTTCGAAGCCCTCGAAGCCGTCCTGGCCGTCGACGGCGCCGGCGCGCTTGGCGAAGCGGTGGGCGAGTTCGTCGCCGCTGTCGGCGGGGACGGTGATGGCGTTGATCTTGAGGATCGTCATGTCCCCATGATGTCGGATGGGGACGCGGCGTAGGGTCCGGGCATGAGCGATTCAGGAGCGACCCCCGGCACCAGGTCTGCGCTGCTGGAGGTGATCGTGCTGGACGCCGAGGATGCGGTCCGCGCTGCTGCCGGTGGGGCGGACCGGGTCGAGCTCGTCGGGACGATGCGCGAATCGGGGCTGTCGCCGTCCCCGGAGGTGGTGGCGCAGGTGTGCCGGGCGGTGGAGATCCCGGTGCGGCCGATGGTGCGTCTGCGCGGGGGATTCGGCACGGACGCCGCCGAGGTCAGTCGGCTCGTGGGGTTGGCCCGCGCGTTCATGGACGCCGGAGCCGACGGCCTGGTGCTCGGCTTCCTCGACGACACCGGCGCGCTGGACCTCGAACCCGTCGCAGCACTCGTCGGCTCCGGCGACGTGCCCTGGACGTTCCATCGCGCCATCGACCACGCCGCCGACCCGGACGCCGCCTGGTCACTCCTGCCCGGACTGCCCGGACTGGACCAGGTGCTGACCGCCGGCTCCGCCGACGGGGTGGGGGCAGGGTTGGACGCCCTCCTCAGCCGTGCTCGATCGGACGCCGACGCCGCGGCCCTGATCATGGCCGGGGGAGGCCTGCGGGTCGAGCACGTCCCGGACCTGCTGGACGCCGGCGTCCGGGCCTTTCACATCGGCTCGCCTGCTCGTCAAGGTGGCTCGTTCGAGCAGGCTGTCGATCCCGATCGGGTGGCTGCTTGGCGGGAGCGACTACTCGTCCAGCAGCCAGTTGTGCTTGAGACGTAGCGCTCTCTCCAGGCCGGCCACCACGCCGGCCACCGTGAGGGCGATGTTGGCGGCCGGGGGCAACGTGATCGGTGCCGTGGGTCGCCAGTCGGTCAGGTGAGGCCACCAGCCCGAGTTCGACAAGGTTTCGAGCAGCTGGGGGACTTCGATGACGAGGGCCACCACCAGCACGATCCAGGACACGGCGCCCAGGGCGAGACTCAGGCCACGGTGGTCCCGGTGCAGGTCGGCCCGCCACGCCTCCATGGTGCCGGGGGCCGGCCGCATCTGCTCCTCGCCGTGGGGGGAGACCACGTGGGCCCGACTCATCCCGTAGGTGCTCATCTTGGTCTCGATGTGGGTGTCCTCCACGTCGTCGAGCGCGAACCTGGTCGCGCCCGTGCCCACCGCCACTTGGACGCCGTCGCGGTAGAGCCGGCTGCGCTCGGCCAGGTCGAAGTAGTCGACGTCCACGGAGTAGGTGTGACCGTCGACTTCAGTTTCGAACTGGCCCCGCCAGAGCCACTGCAGACCGGTGACCGGCTTGAGTTCCGAACCATCGCCCGGCTTGATACCGCGGATCTCCTTGCTTGCCATGGGGTGCTCCTGTCGACGCGGGTGCTTCGTCGGGGCGCCAGCCTACGGAGAAACTCCAAA
>JAUNSA010000154.1 GCA_030539405.1 Propionibacteriaceae bacterium | reverse complement strand
ATCGTGTTGTGGCAGCGCAACTTCGACCCGCGCTTCGTCGCCGGCCTGGCATCGAGGCGCACCTACCCGCTGCGGTCGTCGTTCTCGCCGACCTACAACATGGCGGTGAACATGGTCGCGCGCGTGGGCCGGGAGAAGGCGCGCGGGCTGCTGGAGCAGTCGTTCGCGCAGTTCCAGTCCGACAAGTCGGTGGTGGGGCTGGCGCGCGCCGCGGCCCGCAACACCGAGAAGATCGCCCAGTTGTGGGTCGACGCCGCCTGCGACCGGGGCGACTTCGAGGAGTACGCCCGGCTGCGGGCGCAGATCTCTGCGCTGGAGGCCGAGGCTGCCCGCTCGCGGAAGTCGGACCGGCGCGCGGAGTCGATCTCCGCGCTGCTGGAGTTGGTGCCCGGCGACATCATCGGCGTCCCCGCGGGGCGGCACGAGGGCTGGGCCGTCGTGATCGACCCGGGTGTCGGGCGCGACCGGGCGAACCCGTCGCCGCTGGTGATGACCGAGCAGCGCCAGATCAAGAAGCTGTCCCTGACCGACTTCCCCTCCCCGCCGGTGGTGGCCGGGCGGATGCGGGTGCCGAAGCACTTCGACGGGTCGGCGCCCAAGGACCGGCGCAACCTGGCGGCCGCGTTCCACAGCAAGCTGGGCGGCCTGGACACGCGGCAGTCCCGCTACCAGCCGGCCGCCCTGGACGCCGAGATCGCCGACGAGGTTGCCCGCCTGAGGGACGCGCTGCGCGCCCACCCCTGCCACGGCTGCCCCGACCGCGAGGCGCACGCGCGCGCGGCCGAGAAGGCCTTGCGCCTGGAGAAGGACACCGCCAGCCTCCGCGCCCAGACCCAACGCCGCACGAACACGATCGCGACGCGCTTCGACAAGGTGTGCGCCGTGCTGTCGGCCCTGGGCTACCTGTCTGAGGACGGACGCCGCGTCACCGACGCCGGCCGGATGCTGGCGCGGATCTACTCCGAGCTGGACCTGGTCACCGCCGAGGCCATCCGCGCCGGGATCTTCGACGAACTCGACCCGGCCGAGCTCGCGGCGGTGCTGTCGTCGCTGACGTACGAGTCCCGCGGCGGCGAGGCGTCCCGGCCCTCGCGGATGCCGACCCGCTCGACCGAGATCGCCCAGACCATGCTGCGCCGGATCTGGCGCGAGGTGCGCCTGCTGGAGCGCGACCACAAGCTCGAGCAGGGCCGCGACCCCGACATCGGCTTCGCCGAGGCCGTCTACCACTGGGCCAACGGCGTGGCCCTGGGCGACATCCTGGAGGAGACCGAGCTGACCGCCGGCGACTTCGTCCGCTGGATGCGGATGGTGATCGACCTGCTCGGCCAGGTCGCCGACGCCGCCGGGGACTCGATTGTCCGCGACAACGCCCGCGAGGTGATCGGACGCCTGCGCCGCGGCGTCGTGGACGCCGCCTACCTCGAGGACGAGTGACGCCCCAGGCTCGGTAGGCTGAGCCCATGGGTGTGGCCATTCGGGTGATTCCGTGTCTGGACGTGCACGACGGACGCGTCGTCAAGGGGGTCAACTTCCTCAACCTGCGCGACGCCGGTGACCCGGTCGAGCTGGCCACGGCGTACGGGCAGCAGGGCGCCGACGAGCTGACGTTCCTCGACATCTCGGCCTCCTCCCAGGGCCGGGAGACCACCTACGAGATGGTGACCCGCACCGCCGAGACCGTCTTCATCCCGCTGACGGTCGGCGGGGGCGTCCGCGGTGTCGACGACGTGGACCGCCTCCTGCGCGCCGGCGCCGACAAGGTCGGCATCAACACCGGCGCGATCGCCCGGCCCGGCGCCATCGACGAGATCGCGGGCCGCTTCGGCAACCAAGTGATCGTCCTGAGCCTGGACGCCCGGCGCGAGGCCGGCCAGCCGTCCGGCTTCGGCGTCACCACCCACGGCGGACGCCAGTCCGCCGGCCTGGACGCCATCGCCTGGTGCCGCGAGGCCGTCGAGCGGGGGGCAGGGGAGATCCTGCTCAACTCCATGGACGCCGACGGCACCACCGACGGCTTCGACCTCGAGATGATCGAGGCCGTCCGCGCGGTCATCGACGTGCCCGTCATCGCCTCCGGCGGCGCGGGCACCGTCCAACACTTCGTCGACGCCTGTCGCGCGGGGGCGGACGCCGTCCTGGCCGCCAGCGTCTTCCACTACGGCACGCTGACCGTCGCCCAGATCAAGGCCGGCCTCGCCGAGGCCGGCTTCGAGGTCCGCTGAAAGGTAACCCATGTCCGAGTGCATCTTCTGCCGCATCGTCGCCGGCGAGATCCCCAGCAAGCAGGTCTACGCCGACGAGCACGCCGTCGCCTTCCTCGACCTGGACCCGTTCAAGACCGGCCACACGCTGGTGGTGCCGCGCACGCACGTCCCCGACGCGTTGGCGGACGCCGACGTGCTGGCCTCGATCGCCCCGGCTATCGCCGCCACCGGCACCCTGCTGAGGGAGAAGCTCGGCGCCTCGGGCCTGAACGTGGTGTCCAACGTGGGTGAGGACGCCGGACAGTCGGTCTTCCACCTGCACGTCCACCTCGTCCCGCGGTACGCCGACGACGCCGGCATGGGCGCCCTGCTCACGCGCACGGCGTCCGGTGACCTGGATGAGGTGCACGCCCGGATCACCGGCTGAGCAGCTTTCTCCACTTGGCTAGGGTTTGGGCCATGCTGAACCCCACAACGCCCCAGGCCGCACGAAGGCTGCAGCTCGTCGTCCTGGCGATGATCGGCGTGCTGGCCGGGCTCCTGCTCCTGCTCACCGTGCTGCTCCTCACCAGCGTCGATTCCCGCCTGCGGGTGTTCCCTCTGGTCTTCCTGGTCATGTTCGCGATGATCGGGGTGTTGCTCTGGCAGCTGATCCCGCTCCTGGCCGAGTCGAAGCGTCACTTCGCTCCGGACGGGGGCCACTGGTGCATGTGCACCGACTGTGATCGCACCGGTACTGCTGTCGGGCCGCAGAGCCGGCCGCGGATGGGCTCGGCGCCAGCCTTCAACCGCCGCAGTGGCATCGCCATGGCCATCCTGGGAGTCCTGATCATCGTGGTCTTCGCTCTTGTCTGCTGGCTGCTCAGCAACCTGTGGCCGGTCGCTGGCGTGGTGGTGGTCGGCGCCCTGGGGCTGCTGGTTTCGATCGGCTGCGCTGCCTTCGCCGTGGTCAAGCTGCGCCAGGCGCGGATCGGAGCACAGCTCCCGCCCCACCACGGGTGCACCTGCCGCTGGTGCGGCGCGCCGTCTCGTCCCACTGCTGCACCGTCGCCACGGCGTCAATGACTACTCGTCGGTCACGATGAGCACGGGCTGAGGTTCACCACGCGGCCTGCAACACGTCGGTGTGGGTGAAGTCGTCGCCCTTGAAGAGCAGTTCCTCGCCCAGGTCGACGGCCAGGGCGTACGCGAGGCAGTCGCCGAAGTTGAGCCTCGCCGGTGACCCAGAGCGCCAGCCGTACCGGCGGTGGGCCTGACGGGCGACGCCGGCCTGCCGGGCCGTGAGGGGCTCCACCGTCAGTTCGAGGTCGGCGACGAGGGTGTCCACCTCGGACGCCAGTCCCGGCGCACGGAGGTCGGCCACGATGCCCACCTCGACCACGCTCGCCGCCGAGATGCGTCCCGGACGCTCCTTCAGGAGTGCGAGGATCCGGGGCGCCTCCGGCTCGCCGAGGACGACGGCCATGAGGGCCGAGGAGTCGACGATCATGCGGGCAGCCCCGTCTCGGGATCGTAGAGGTCCTCGATCGTGAAGACGTTCTCCGCCGGCACGCTGGTGACGATGGCGTCGATGCGCGCCAGGGTGGCGTCGATCCGCGCGTCGCGTTCACGGCGACGGCGCGCGGCCGGTTCGAGACCCTCGTCGGCCAGCAGCCGCGTGAGGGCCATCTCGATCGCGCCGGTCATCGTGGTGCCCAACGCCTCAGCCGCCTGCCGGGCGAGGTCGTGCACCCGGTCGTTCTTGATGTTGAGGCCCATGGGTAGAACTTTACCTCCTGACAGTTCTACCCTCTACCCTCCGGTGGACGTGGTGATCACCACGCGCCGGTTCTGGGCGCGTCCCTCCTCGGTGCCGTTGTCGGCGACCGGTTCGGACGCCCCCTTGCCCGCGGCGCTGATCGAGACCCCCGGCAGGGCGGAACCGAGCGCGGTGGCCACCGATTGGGCCCGGCGTTCGGACAGCCCCTGGTTGTGGGCGTCAGTGCCGGTGTTGTCGGTGTGGCCGGTGACCGTGATCGCGCGAGGTTCCTCTGGGCGTAGGCGCCCCACCAAGGCTTCGATCTCCTCCACGGCGCGGGCGTTGAGGCTGGCGTCGTTGTAGGCGAAGAACACATCAGCGGCCAGCGTGATCTCGTTGCCGGACTCCACCACCGAGCCGTCGATGTTGGCCTCGGGGAAGATCAACTCCTGCACCTCGGCATCCAGGCGCTCGACGGGGAAGACGACCGCCTTGGTGGCGTCGACCTCCGGGTCGTGCGGGCTCACCGCCCGGGCCTCGGGAGCGCCCACGATCACCACCGCTGCCGTGATCGTGGCGACCAGGGCCGCCCGCCGGCACCTCACCGCGTCACCGGGACGTCGTCGAACATCCCCGCCAGCGGGATGTGAACCGAGGCCGTGGCGACGTCCTCGGGCAGCGCGGCGACGACGGCCGACAGCACCATGGACTGGCCCGGCCCGACCTTTTGTGAGCCCAAGAGGCTGCAGACACAGCCGTCGTCGGCATCTCTGGCGGGCAGCAGCCGTCGCCCGTTGACGGTGTCGAGGACGAAGACCTGGTCCACGGAGTAGTCCGGGTTGTATTGGCGCGAGGACATTGCGGTCCAGTACCCCCAGGCCTCGCTGCCCCGGTTGGTGACGGTGAAGTTCACGGTGGTGCTGTGCACTCCCGAATGGAGGGTGTTCAGCGCGATGGTGAGGGGCGTCCCATTGTGGGAGGTCTCCCGGGCGGCGAGCACCGGCAACGTGGACGGCTCGACGCTCGGCGGTGCCGCCGTGGGGGAGGGCGATCCGGGTGGGCTGGTCTCCACCGGAACGCTGGTTCCCGGGGCGTCCGGCCCGGGCTGGGGCGCGGCGATGCCGCAACCGGTGAGCATGAGGGCGGCCAGCGCGAGCGCGGCCAGTCGGGTTTTCATCGAAGTACCTCCTGGGGGTGGGTGGACGCCACGACGCTAACCAGCTTGGGGCCGGCGATGCCAGAGATTGGTCCGCAACCTGTGGACAACTCCCGGGATCTCGCCCGAACGAGCCCCCGGCGTCCAGATCATGGACACGGAACGTCCGCGTTGTGAAGTGATCGACCGATGGGGCTAAGGTGTCGCTCGTGCACACGGTCGCCCTCGTAGTTACCGCGCGCGTCGCCTGAGTCCTCCCGACTCACACGACGCGCTCCCTCGCCTGCCCAGCGTTCCCGGCAGCGGGGGTTTTTCTTTGCTACGAGCGCCCGCACTGCACACCGACACCGAAGGGGATGATCACATGACCGAGGAACACCAGCCCAGAGAACTCACCGGGGCCCAAGCCCTCGTGGAGTCGCTCGAGCGCGTCGGTGTAGACGTCATCTTCGGCATCCCGGGCGGCGCGATCCTGCCGCTGTACGACCCGCTCGGCCAGAGCAAGCTGCTGCGCCACATCCTGGTGCGCCACGAGCAGGGTGCCGCCCACGCGGCCGAGGGGTACGCGATGGTCTCGGGCAAGGTCGGCGTCTGCATGGCCACCTCCGGCCCCGGCGCGACCAACCTGGTCACCGGCATCGCCGACGCCTACCTCGACTCGGTCCCGATCGTCGCGATCACCGGCCAGGTGAACTCGACTGCCGTGGGCACCGACGCCTTCCAGGAGGCCGACATCCGCGGCATCACGATGCCGATCACCA
>JAUNSA010000153.1 GCA_030539405.1 Propionibacteriaceae bacterium | reverse complement strand
CCGCCGAAGTCCCACTCGGCGCAGATGTAGGGGCCGGGGCGCACGATGACATCGAAGCCGAGCTCGCCGGCCAGGCGGACGAACGCGGCCAGGTCGCGGGGGCCGGTGAAGTCGACCTCGCCGCGGACGCGCTCGTGGAAGTTCCACGCGACATACGTCTCGACCGTGTTCAGCCCCAGCGCCTTCAGGCGCAGCAGGCGGTCGCGCCACAGGGAGGGATCCACCCGGAAGTAGTGGATCGCGCCGCTGATGATGGTGTGCGGGCGGCCCTCGCGTACGAAGTGGCCGTCGGCGACGGTGAGCATGGTGACCCCCATAAGTTCGGATACTTTACGAAGTATTGACTGTCTGGGGGACTTCGTCAATGCGTGGGCGCCATCTGTGTCGGATCGGAGAAGACGTCCTCGAGCGCCAGCAAGGCGCCGCCCCGGGCGGTGGAGATGAAGCCCAGCCGGGAGGTGCGCAGCTCGACGCTCGACCCCTCGTCCAGGCGCCGGGCCGCCAGTGCCGCCTGGAGCGGGGGGAGCAGGTGGTCGCCGAAGTAGGCGTAGTACCCGCCGAGGATCACCATGCGCGGGTTCAGCACGTCGACCAGGATGCCCAGGCCCACCGCGAGGCGTGCGGCGATGGTGGCCAGGGCCTCCAGGGTGCGCGCGTCGCCGGCGCGGGCGCGCTCGACGAGGGTCTCCAGGCGGTCCTCCAGCGCGCGGCCGGGGTGACGCAGGTCGTCGTCGGCGGCCGTGGCCAGGGTCAGGAACGGGGTGAGCCCGACGATGGTCTCCCAGCAGCCGCTGCGCCCGCAGTTGCAGGGGGTGTCGCTGGGATCCAGCGGCAGGTGGCCGACCTCGCCGGAGAAGCCGGAGTAGCCGCGCACGAGGCGTCCGCCCGCGATGATGCCGGCGCCGACGCCCACCTCGCCGGACAGGTACAGCAGGTCCTCGATGCCCTCCTTGCCGACGTGGTCGTACTCGGCGACCGCGGCGAGCTTGGCGTCGTTCTCCAGCCGGATGGGCGGGGCTGCGGGGCCGAGGCGGCGGCCCAGCTCCTCGACCAGGGGGACCGAGCGCCAGCCCAGGTTCGGGGCGAACCGGATCGTGCCGGTGTCGTAGTCGATGATCCCGGGCGGGGCGACGGTCAGCCCGACCACCTGGGTGCCGGAGTCGGCCAGCGACAACAAGGTGCGCTCCAGGATGGACGCCGTGCGGTCCAGCACGGTCGGGATGTCGAGGCGCACCGCGTCCAGCGGCGTCACGGACTCGCGGACCACGGTGCCGTCGAGGGTCAGCGCGGTGAGGGCGGCGTAGTCGACGCTGAGTTCCAGGCCGATGCCGGCCACGTGGGCGCCGTCCAGCGCGACGGCCTGGCCGGGGCGTCCGACCGACCCGCCGCGGATCACCTCACCCTCGCGGACCAGGCCGCGCTCGCTCAGGTCGGCGATCAGGCTGGAGATCGTGGCCTTCGACAGGCCCGTCTCGGTGGCGAGCTGGGCCCGGGAGCGGACCCCCTGGGTGCGCAGGTGCCGCAGCAGGAGGCCCATGTTGGCCGAGCGCATCTGGGCCTGGGCCACGCGGCGTCCGATCGGGCTCTCCGGCAGGGGCGAGACCTTGGGGTGGTGCAGCGCCTCGCTGGCCATGGCCGTCTCCTCTCGTTGCTCCGAGTGTGACAGACACAGTGAGGCTTGACACACTCGAAGTTAGTAAGGAAACTATACGAACAAAGGGAAGGCTTTGGGTAGACCCCCGGGCCGCCATCCAGAGAGCGAGAACATCAATGCAGATTCGCACCAAGCGCTTTGCCGGCGTCCTGGGTGGCGCCGCCGCCCTCGCGCTGATCGCAGGTTGCGCCGGGGGGACCACCCCGCCGGCAGCCACCACCGCGCCGACCGCCACCGACACCCCGGCCGCCAGCGCGCCGGCCGCCGAGGCTGTCACCATCGAGTACATCCACCGCCTGCCCGACGGCGAAGGCATGACCAAGGTCGCCGAGCTGGCTGACGAGTGGAACAAGGCCAACCCTGACATCCAGGTCACCACCACGAAGTTCGACGGCAAGGCTGCCGACCTCGTCACCAAGATCGAGGCCGACGTCGCCGCCGGCACCGCCGCCTGCCTCGCGCAGGCCGGCTACGCCGAGGTCCCCTCGCTGTTCACCAAGGGCCTGGTCGAGGACGTCACCGCCGAGGCCGAGAAGTACAAGGCCAACTACTCCGACGGCGCCTACACGCTGATGACCGTCGGTGGAAAGGCCGTCGGCCTGCCCCAGGACGGTGGCCCGCTGGTCTACTACTACAACAAGGCTGAGTTCGACCGCCTGGGCCTGACCGTGCCGACCAACCTCGACGAGTTCAAGGCCACCGCCAAGACCGCCGCCGACCAGGGCAAGTTCATCGCCGCCTTCCAGCCCGATGAGGCCCAGTACTGGCTGTCCGCGCAGGCCGCTGCCGCCGGTGGCACCTGGTACTCCGCCGAGAACGACCAGTGGAAGGTCGACGCCGACGGCGAGGCCTCCCAGACCGTCGCCGCCTTCTGGCAGGAGATGATCGACGCCAAGACCGTCGCCGTGCACAACCGCTGGGAGGACGGCTTCAAGGGCGCCCTCAACGACCAGTCCCTGATCGGCACCATCGGCGCCGCGTGGGAGGCCCCGCTGCTCGTCGGCGACATGGCCGACTCCCCGAACGTCGGCCAGTGGGCCGTCGCCCAGCTGCCGGCCTACGGTGACACCGCGATGACCGGCCCCGACGGTGGTTCCGGCGTGGTCGTCCTCAAGGGCTGCGAGCACCCGGCCGAGGCCATGAAGTTCAACGACTGGTTCAACACCCAGATCGACGGCCTGGTCTCCCAGGGCCTCGTCGTGGCTGCCAAGGGCTCCATGACCACGCCGGAGGACGTCAAGGCCTTCTACGGTGGCCAGGACGTCTTCGCCGAGCTCGCCAAGGCCAACGAGGCCCTGAACCCGAACTTCCCCTACATCCCGACGTTCCCGGCCATCGGCGGGAACATGGCCGAGGCCGCGGACAACGCGGGCCAGGGCTCGGGGAAGGTCGCTGATGTCTTCACCGCCGCGCAGGACGCCTCGGTGAAGTCGCTGCAGGACGCCGGCCTGCCCGTCGCGGGCTGAGCGACTCTCAGCAGCGGGCCGGCAGAAGTGGGGGTCTGCCGGCCCGCACCCTTGAGGTGAGAAGGAGCATGATGGCTACCAAGACGACGACCAAGCAGCAGGGCTGGGGGCGACAGCGCCGCCACGAAGCCCTGACGGGATGGATGTTCCTGCTGCCGTTCGTGATCCTGTTCGGCCTCTCCTTCCTCGCCCCGATCCTGGTGTCGATCCGCTCGTCGCTGTTCCGGATGCTCCCCTCGGGGGGCGGTCTGTACGGCGGCGGCGGGCTGGTCGAGACCTTCGTCGGCACCGCCAACTTTGAGCAGGTGCTGCAACTGCCCGCCCTGTGGCAGGGCCTGGGCCGCGTGATCCTGTTCGGCCTCTTCCAGATCCCGATCATGATCGGGCTGGCGCTCACGCTGGCCCTGCTGCTCGACTCCGCCGTCGTGCGGCGTCCCACCTTCTTCCGGCTCGGCTTCTTCCTGCCGTTCGCCATCCCCGGCATGGTCGCCGCGCTGCTGTGGACCTACATCTACTCCCCGCGCCTGTCGCCCATCAACCAGGTGCTCGAGCCCCTGGGGGCCGGCATCGACTTCTTCTCGCCGAACATGATCCTGTTCTCCATGGCGAACATGACGACGTGGACGTTCGCGGGCTACAACATGCTGATCTTCCTCGCCGCGCTCCAGGCCATCCCGCGCGAGCTGTACGAGGCCGCCCGCATCGACGGCGCCTCGGAGTGGAAGATCGTCACCCAGATCAAGATCCCGATGGTCGCGCCGGCCGCCATGCTGGCCATCTTGTTGTCGATCATCGGCACCATCCAGCTCTTCAACGAGCCGACCGTGCTCGCGACCGTGAACCCGTGGATGGGCACCTCCTTCACCCCGATGATGCTGGCCTACAACGCCGCCACCGGGCAGGCCGTGCCGTCCGGATCCGGTCCCGCCTCGGCCGTCTCGATCGTCATGGCCGTGTTCGCCGGGGTGCTGGCCGCCGGCTACGCCCTGATCCAGCGGAGGCTGACCCGATGACCGCGCCCATCATGCCCGCGCCCGCCGACGTCACGCTGGCCGAGACGAAGAAGAGCCGCGCCCGCGGCGTCCGCCACGAGGAGACCGGCGGGCAGCGACCCAGCCTGCCCACGCGCATCATCACGTGGATCGTCCTGCTGATCGCGCTGTTCTACTTCCTCGCCCCGGTCTACTGGGTGATCATTTCGGCGACCAAGAGCAACAACGACCTCTACACCAGCTCTGGCCTGCTGCCGGCCGGCAACAACATCGTCGCCAACTACACGGCCCTGATGGAGTGGACCCAGCACCAGTTCTGGCGCTGGGTGGGCAACTCGGTGTTCTACTCGGTGGCGGCCGGCGTCGTCGGCACGCTGGTGTCGGTGGCGGCCGGGTACGGCCTGAGCAAGTTCCGGACCCCCGGCGGCGTCGTCGTCCAAGGCATGGTGCTGGCCGGGCTGCTGTTCCCCGTCGCGCTGATGACCGTGCCGCTGTACCTGATGTTCCACTCCATGGGGCTGGTGAACACCCCGTGGGCGATCATCATCCCGTCGTGCGTGTCGCCGTTCGGCGTCTTCCTCGGCCGGATCTACGTCGAGGCGTCCGTGCCCGACGAACTCCTTGAGGCAGCGCGCCTGGACGGGGCGTCCGAACTGCGGGTGTTCTTCCAGATCGTGCTGCGCCTGCTCGCGCCGGCCATGGTGACGATCTTCCTGTTCATCTTCGTCGCCACCTGGAACAACTTCCTCCTGCCGCTGATGATGGTCACCTCGACCGAACTCAAGCCGGTCACCGTCGGCCTGTACGGCATGATGAGCTACTTCAACCCCGAGTACGGCGCCGTGTTGCAGGGCGCGCTGCTCGGCGTCCTGCCGCTGATCGTGCTCTTCATCACGCTGCAGCGCTACTGGCAGGCCGGCCTCACCTCCGGCGCGGTCAAGTAGCCCCAACCAGTCCGGTGACGGCGGGTGCGCCCCGGGCGTGGCGCACCGCTCGCCTAGGGTGGTTCGCGTGACCGACACGCCCCGAGAACGGACGCCCGCCGCGTCCGGACGCCTGCGGCCCACCGCCCGGTTCTGGTGGGTGGTCTTCGTGGCCATCCTCGCCGTCCTGGGCATGATCTGGGGTTGGATGAGCCAGCGGCCACCCGAGGCCTACACCCCGGCGCCGCCCGCCGTCAGCCAGGAGCCGACGCCCACTCCGACGCCGGCGATCCCCGAGATCGCCCGCCAGGAGGTGTGGACGTCGGACACCCAGGCGTCGGGGGAGTACCTGACCAACACGATCACGCTCGAGCCCGGCCTGGAGGCCCCCGAGGTCGTCGACTACGTCCTGCAGGTCGAGGACACCACCGAGCTGGACGCCGACGAGGTCGCCCGCGAGGTCCAGGCGGTCTTCGACGACGAGCGCGGCTGGGCGGGGTACGGACGCCGGACGTTCCGGCTGGTCGCCGACACCGAGTCCGCCGACCTGACCATCTACATCACCTCACCGGACACCAGCGATGAGCTGTGCAAGCCCCTGGACACCGGGGGCAAGTGGAACTGCCGCGTCGAGGGCCGCGTCGTGCTCAACTCCGACCGGTGGAAGTACATGACGCCCACCTACGACGACCTCGGCACCTACCGCTCCTACCTGGTCAACCACGAGGTCGGGCACTTCCTCGGCCAGGGGCACGTCGGCTGTCCCGCCGAAGGCGCCGTCGCGCCGGTGATGATGCAGCAGAGCATCGCCCTGGACGGCTGCGTGCCGAACGCGTGGCCGCGGGATGCGGACTGA
>JAUNSA010000152.1 GCA_030539405.1 Propionibacteriaceae bacterium | reverse complement strand
ACGAACCGCCGGTCCTCGGCGCGCCAACCGCCGGTCCTCGGCGGGGGGTGGGGCAGCTCACCAACCCCCCCGCCGCGCGTGCCCACGCCGACGCCATCGACGCCGCGCTGGGTGCCACCCGGCGCTATGACGGCAAGGCGTCGGAGCACCTGGCGGCCGCCTGGTCCGAGTGCGACCTGATCATCAGCCACCTCGCCCTGGGCGCGACCACCCGGCTGATCGCCCCGCTGCTGACAGACAAGAAGTCCGACCCCGGCGTGGTGGTCGTCGACGAGGCCGGCTCGTTCGTGGTGCCCCTGGTCGGTGGCCACGTCGGTGGCGCCAACGAGCTCGCTCGCCGGGTCGCCGATGCGATCGGCGCGACCGCCGTCGTGACCACCGCGACCGATGCCACGGGCATGCCCGGCCTGGACACGCTCGGTTGGGAGACCTCAGGCGACCTGGCCGGCGTCACGCGGGCGTTGCTCGACGGCGAGCCGGTGGAGCTCGTGCGCGAACAGCCGTGGCCGCTCCCGGCCCTCCCCACGAACGTGCGCGAGCCCGGGGTGGTGCGGGTCGAACGCCGCGGCACCCACGAGACCCCGATGCCCGACCTGGGTACGCCCGTGGCGCGGATCGTCGTCTCCGACGCCGTCCCCGCCGCGCCGGCCGACGGGACGCCGACCGTCACGCTCCACCCCCGGAGCCTCGTGGTGGGCATGGGGTGCAACCGCGGCACCTCGCTGGCGACGCTGGAGGAGCTGCTGGAGCACACCCTGGCCGAGACCGGGTGGGCGCGGGCGTCCATCACCGCGCTGACCAGCGTGGATGCCAAGGCCGACGAGTCGAGCCTGATCGAGCTGGCCGCCCAGCTGGGGGTGCCGTTCGCCACCTACCCGGCGGACGCCCTCGCCGACGTCAGCGTCCCCAACCCCAGCGGGGCCCCGCAGGCGGCCGTGGGGACGCCGAGTGTGGCCGAGGCGTCCGTGATCGCCCACGGCGCGGACCTCATCGTCGAGAAGCGCAAGAACTCCGACGCCACGATCGCGATCGGCCGGCTCGCCCCCATCGGCACGCTGGCCGTCGTGGGGCTCGGCCCGGGCGCCGACGACCTGCTGACCCCCCGTGCCCGCGATGTGCTGCGCGCTTCGGCGGTGGTGGTCGGCTACCGGCCCTATGTCGCCCAGATCCGGCACCTGCTGCGACCGGGCACCGAGGTGCTGGCCATCGGCATGGGGACCGAGGAGCACCGCATCGAGTTCGCCATCGCCAAGGCCCGCGAGGGACGCTCGGTGTCGCTGGTCTGTGGCGGCGACCCGGCGATCTACGCGATGGCCTCGCCGCTGCTCGAGAAGGGCACCGAGGGCGTGGACGTCCAGGTGGTGCCGGGCGTGACGGCGGAGTTGGCGGCGTCGGCGATCCTCGGGGCACCGTTGGGGCACGACCACGTCACCATCTCGCTGTCGGATCTCCACACCGATTGGGACACCATCGAACGCCGGCTCCAGGCTGCCGCCGAGGGTGACTTCGTGGTGGCGTTGTACAACCCGCGCAGCAAGAAGCGGGTGATGCACCTGCCCCGCGCCCTGGAGATCCTGGGCGCACGGCGTCCGCCGGGCACGCCGGTCGCCGTCGTGCAGGACGCCTCGCGCCCCAACCAGAACCACCGCGTCGCGGCCCTGGCCGACTTCGATCCGGAATGGGTCGACATGCACTCGATCGTGATCGTCGGGTCGTCCACGACGCGGCTCGTGCCGACCGGACACGGGGCCCAGGCGATGGTGACGCCCCGCGACTACCACTGGATGGACAAGGAGACCTCATGACCTCACCGCTGGTCATCGCTGTTCACGGCACGCGCGTTGCCGCCGGTCAGGCCATCGGCCGGGCCTTCGTCGACCGGGTAAGGGGGCTGCTGCCGGGCGTGGACGTCCGGGACGCCTATGTCGAGCTCGACACCCCCACGATCGACGACGCCGTCGTGGACGCCGCGACAGCACACCCCGACGCCCCGTGCGTCGTGGTGCCGCTCATGCTGGGCGTGGGCGGCCACGTGCGCGAGGACATCCCGCACGCCATCGCCGAAGGACGCACCCGCGTGCCGGGGGCGACGGTGGTGCAGACGCCGCATCTGGGCCCGGATGCCCGGTTGCGCGCCGCCGTCGTCGAACGGATCGGGGCCGTGCTGGGCGACGGGACGCCCGCGGAGACCGGGGTCGTGTTCCTCGGCCGTGGCTGCTCGGTGACCGAGGCCAACGCCGACCATGCCCGGCTGGCCCGCGTGGTCGGCGAGGAGGGCGGGTTCGGCATGACGGTTCCCGCCTACATCCAGGTGGTGCGGCCGTCGCTCACCGACGGGCTGGACCAGCTGTATGCCTGCGGTTTCCGCCGGCTCGTGGTGTCGCTGCACTACATGTTCGCCGGGCGCCTGCAGGAGTGGGCCCAGGACCAGGCCGCGGCGTGGGCGGCTCAGCACCCGGGCGCCACCGTGCGGGTCACCGACGTGATCGGCGACTGCGACGCGCTGGCGCAGGTGGTGGTCGACCGCTACCGCGCTGCAGCCGCTGGGGGCTCGCCGGTGTACCTGGCCGGGCTCGACCTGCGCGGACGCCGCGTCCTCGTTGCTGGTGCCGGGCGCGTGGTGGCGCGGCGCATCCCGGCGCTGCTCGCCGCGGGCGCCGACCTCGAGGTGGTCGCCACGCAGGCGTGCCCCGAGATCGAGGCGTGGGCGGCGTCCGGACGGCTCACCTTGTCGGTCCGGGCCGCGACAGCGGCCGATGTCGAGGGTGCCTGGTACGTGCTCGCCGCCACCGACGACCCCGACGCCAACGCCCAGCTCGCCGAGGCGAGCCAGGCGCACGGCATCTTCTGCGTACGCGCCGACGATGCCGAGGGCGGCACGGCACGGACGCCGGCGTCCGGCACGGCCCACGGGCTGAGCATCGGCGTCATCGGTGACCGGGACCCCCACCTCTCCGCGCGTGCCCGCGACATCGCCTTGGCTGCGGTGAGCGAGGGTTGCGGAGTTACACGGGTGTGACTACTATCCCTAGTGCTGGTTCACCTCAGCACCCACAAGATGTGGTGGTTGTGGTGAGACAACAGGGAACCCGGTGAGAATCCGGGACTGCCCCGCAGCGGTATGAGGGAACGACCGGCGACACCAAGCACTGGCCGCAAGGCTGGGAAGCGTCGCCCAGTAGGTCCGCGCCCCACGGCGTCCGCCCTCGAGTCCGAAGACCTGCCAGCACCTGCGGTCGATGACCCGACCGCAGGCTGACCAACGGTCTCGCGGGAGGGCCGGGCGCACCCTGACGTGCTCCCTCCGCGCGACCCTGCTTCGAGGAGAGAGCAATGTCGAGCGTTCCCATCACCGTTTACAGCAAGCCCGCCTGCGTACAGTGCACCGCCACCTACCGCGCCATGGACAAGCTCGGCCTGGAGTACGAGGTGATCGACCTGGCCGAGGATGAGGCCGCCCTGCTCGAGGTGATGGCGATGGGCTACCAGCAGGTCCCGGTCGTCGTGGACGGCGACGAGCACTGGGCCGGCTTCCGCCCCGACCGCATCAAGGCCGCAGCGCAGCGCGTCCACGTCGCCTGAGCGCTCGACCGCTGTCGTGCACGTCGTCTACTTCTCGTCGGCGTCCGAGAACACCCACCGGTTCGTGCAGAAACTGGGGCTGGACGCCGACCGCATCCCTCTGCACGTCTCCGATGCACCCCTCACGGCGACTGAGCCGTTTGTGCTCATCGTGCCGACCTACGGGGGCGGCAACACCGGCGGGGCTGTGCCCAAGCAGGTGATTCGGTTCCTCAACGACCCGGGCAACCGGGCCCTCATCCGCGGGGTGATCTCCGCCGGCAACACCAACTTCGGGGAGGCCTACTGCCTGGCCGGCGACATCGTGGCCCGCAAGTGCCACGTGCCGCACCTCGACCGCTTCGAACTGCTGGGCACGCCCGACGACGTCGAGCGCATCCACGAAAGGCTCTTGCACTCATGACCACCACGCTGCTCACCGACACAGGCGACGAGACCGTCGCCGGCGAACGCGACTACCACGCCCTCAACGCACTGCTGAACCTCTACGACGCCGACGGCCGCATCCAGTTCGAGGCCGACCGACAGGCGGCGCGCGAGTACTTCCTGCAGCACGTCAACCAGAACACCGTCTTCTTCCACTCGCTGCGCGAGAAGCTCGACTACCTGGTCGAAGAGGGCTACTACGAGCCCGAGGTGCTGGCTGCCTACGACTTCGACTTCGTCAAGAGCCTCTTCAAGCGCGCCTACGCGGTGAAGTTCCGCTTCCCGACGTTCATGGGCGCGTTCAAGTACTACACGTCCTACACCCTCAAGACCTTCGACGGGCGGCGCTACCTGGAGCGGTTCGAGGACCGCGTCTGCCTGGTGGCCCTCACGCTGGCCGCCGGCGATCGCCCCTTGGCCGAACACATCGTCGACGAGGTCATGGCCGGGCGCTTCCAGCCCGCCACCCCCACCTTCCTCAACGCGGGCAAGGCCTCGCGGGGTGAGCTCGTCTCCTGCTTCCTGTTGCGCATCGAGGACAACATGGAGTCGATCGCGCGGGCCATCAACTCCTCCCTCCAGCTGTCGAAGCGGGGCGGCGGGGTGGCGCTGTCGCTGACGAACATTCGCGAGGCGGGGGCGCCCATCAAGAAGATCCAGAACCAGTCCTCGGGCGTGATCCCCGTGATGAAGCTCCTGGAGGACTCCTTCTCCTATGCCAACCAGCTCGGCGCCCGGCAGGGGGCCGGGGCGGTCTACCTCCACGCCCACCACCCCGACATCCTCGCCTTCCTCGACACCAAGCGGGAGAACGCCGACGAGAAGATCCGCATCAAGACCCTCAGCCTGGGCGTCGTGATCCCGGACATCACCTTCGAACTGGCGCGCAACAACGAGGACATGTACCTGTTCAGCCCCTACGACATCGAACGGGTCTATGGCGTCGCGTTCAGCGAGATCTCCGTCACCGAGAAGTACCGGGAGATGGTCGAGGACAAGCGGATCACGAAGAAGAAGATCAACGCCCGCGAGTTCTTCCAGACCCTCGCGGAGATCCAGTTCGAGTCGGGCTACCCGTACCTGATGTTCGAGGACACCGTGAACGCCGCCAACCCGATCGACGGCCGCGTGACGATGTCGAACCTGTGCTCGGAGATCCTTCAGGTCTCGACGCCCTCGACCTACGCCGAGGACCTGAGCTTCGACGAGGTCGGCAAGGACATCTCCTGCAACCTGGGCTCGCTCAACATCGCCAAGGCGATGGACTCGCCGCACTTCGGGCAGACCATCGAGACCGCCGTGCGCGCCCTGACGGCCGTCTCCGACCAGTCGAACATCGCCTGCGCCCCCAGCATCGAACGCGGCAACGCGATGAGCCACGCCATCGGCCTGGGTCAGATGAACCTGCACGGCTACCTCGCGCGCGAATCCATCCACTACGGATCGCCCGAGGGCCTCGACTTCACCAACATGTACTTCTACGCGGTGACGTTCCACGCCATCGCGGCCTCCAGCCGGATCGCCCGCGAGCGTGGCGAGCGGTTCGACGGGTTCGAACGCAGCAGCTATGCGAGCGGGGAGTACTTCACGAAGTACATCGAGGGTGAGTGGACGCCACGGACCGACCGGGTCGCGCAGATCTTCGCCGAGGCGGGCATCACCCTGCCGACCCCCGACGACTGGCGCGCCCTGGCGTCCGAGGTGGCCGAGCACGGGCTGTACAACCAGAACCTCCAGGCCGTCCCGCCGACCGGGTCGATCAGCTACATCAACCACTCGACGAGTTCGATCCACCCGATCGTCGCCAAGGTGGAGATTCGCAAGGAGGGCAAGATCGGCCGGGTCTACTACCCGGCGCCCTACCTGACCAACGACAACCTGGACTACTACCAGGACG
>JAUNSA010000151.1 GCA_030539405.1 Propionibacteriaceae bacterium | reverse complement strand
GGTGGGCGAGTACGGCGTGGACGAGGGCGCGGTGCACGGCGGTGGGGTCGTCGTGGGCTTCGGTGAGGGCCTGCTCGGCGGCGTCGCGGTGCTCGGCGGGGATCACGCGGACCTCCACCCGAACGTCGGGGCTTCGTCCAGGAGCCATAGGTGCCGCATGGCCGCCTCGTTGATGACCTCATGGTCGGGCGGGTACACCTCGACGGCCCACACGTTGCCGAGACCGCACCCGGTCTTGACGGCTTGTAGTTCGTCCCAGCTGATGCGTTCCCGCCAGTTACCCGTGATCGGGTTCTGGGCGGTGCGGTTGACGGTGAGCCGGAGGTGGTCGCCGTCGATGTAGAGCACGGCGAGGAAGTCGTCTGATCGCCAGATGCGCACGACGTCGGCAGGCCGGTCGTCGGGTAGGGGCTGCTGCACGAGGTCACTCATGGCGGGCCGCCTTCCCTGAGTAAATCGCGGCGGTGCGGGCCTTGAGGTCGGCCAACGCCCTCTCTGCACTGCCCGCAGCCCGAGCGGCCGCATGCGCGGCTGCCAGTCCGTCCCTGGCGGCGCCCTCTATGGCGTCTGCCAGCACTTCCAGTCGCCGCACTTGCTCGTCGCTCAGCCACGCGTGGCCGACGCCCTGGCGCATTGGTGCCGTGCTGGGCTGGAGGCGTCGGCCGTCGTCGCGGCCCTTCTCGTCGTCGTGCTCACGCATCGCTGGCCGACTTCCCGCCTTCGGAGCGGCCCACGCCGCCGGTCGGCAGCCAGTCGGTGACGTGGCGGCGTACCACTACGTCTCCGGGCAGGCTCGCCCAACCCCGCGCCCACTCCTCGCAGGGCGCGGTGGCGACGGCGGGTTCGTCGGCGTCTTGGTAGCGGACTCCCCACTCCTCGGTGAGTGGCGCGGGGGCGAGTAACCCGGCGTCCGCGAGGGCGCGGGCGTATTCGGTGGCGGCCTGCCAGGACGAGAAGGTGGCCCGCGGTTCCCGGAGGTAGCGGGTGCGGAACGCGGCGATGAGCGTTTCGGTTGCCCTATGGATCGCGTAGTCGTCGCTCATCGGTACGCCCCCCAGTCGTCGAACACGGGCGTGCCCGGCAACTCCGCGGGCAACTTGTCGTCGTCCATGGCTTCGTAGAGCAGTCGCCAGTGGGCGGCGGATCCGCACATGATCGGGGCGTCATGGTGCGGCGCGGCCAGGCGCAGGAACTCGCGGAGTTCGCGGCGCTCGTTGTCCCGCTCCCCGGCGCTCAGGTGTGGCCACACGGCGCGCAGGATGGTGCGGGCGATGTAGTCGGCGTAGGTGGCGCGGCCTCGCCCGTAGCGGACGGCCATCCACCACGCGTCACGGGGCAAGGTCAACGGGTCGTTCATGGGGTCTCCTCGCAGCAGCCGTCGCAGCCGTGGACGGCGATGGATTCCCACCCCATGGCTTCCCAGTGGGGCAGGTGGTCGGGGTCGGGGTGGCCGACCCCGTGCGGGCACACGCGCTCGAAGATGCGGCGGTCGTGCCGCCAGATCAGGGGCAGGTGCCGCAGGTGGTGGTCGGTGGGGTTGTGGATCACGCACACCTGCCCGGCGCACCGGGACTCGTCGTGGAACCCGACCATGCGGCGCAGGCAGTCGACCTCGTGCCACGGGCGGTACGTCTTAACCACGACGCGCCTCCTCCGCAGCGGTGAGCAGGGCACGCGCCAGGTCCACAGCCTGCTCGGGGGTGTACTCGCCGTGACGGATGGTGGTGAAGACGACCGGCTCACTGCCCGGGAACGGGGCAATGATGCTGCCCCTCGTCGTCCAGTGGGTGCCGCGGTCGTTGTCCGGCGCGCGCCCGTACAGCCATGCGAGGCGGTCCGCACACTCGGTCAGCGTGTCGGCCGCG
Source organism: Propionibacteriaceae bacterium (assembly GCA_030539405.1). Taxonomy (GTDB): domain Bacteria; phylum Actinomycetota; class Actinomycetes; order Propionibacteriales; family Propionibacteriaceae; genus Propioniciclava. The sequence goes on along the minus strand of JAUNSA010000151.1, from coordinate 4,085 downwards.
TAGTGCACCTCCAGCGCTCGCGCCGATTTGCTGGCGCCCCGCGCCTTCGTGACGAGTTCATGTTCCGCGGTGACGGGGGTGAAGTCTGCGGTCACTGGTCGCCCCCCGCCGGCTCGTAGGTCTCGCGGAAGATCGCGTCCTTGCACGGGTAGCGTTCGCCTGCCACGCCCCGGATGATCCAGTCGCCGGGCCTCGCGGTCATGATCCCTTCGGGGGTGTCGATGCCCAGGGTGTCGTCCGGGGCGCACGGGCCGTCGTGGTCGGCCCAGTCCCAGCCGAGGAAGTCCCACACCTCGCGGCAGTTTTCGCCGGGCTGGTAGCGGATCGCGTCGATGACGACGGGCTTCTTGCGGTAGCGGGTCACTGGTCGTCTCCTCGGTATGGGTTGGGTGCTCGAAGGTCGTCCTCACGGATGCCGCCGCCGTGCCATTCAGCACCCTCCTGGTATCCGGCCTCCCACACGTCGGCGGCGGTGGGCGCTCGCTCGAAGCGGTAGGGCAGGACCACTTCGCCACAGACGGCGCACTCGGCACTCAGGGCGTCCGCACCGTTCGCGCCGCGCAACTTGACCTCGCCAGGCTCGGGCGTGTGGTAGCTGACGCAGCGAGCGTGCGCCCACTCAGTGACGCGGAACGCCTCGCCCTCAGCACTCGGCTGGGTGTCGAGCAGCGCCAGCACCGCGTCGGCGGCGCCGTACTCCCACGAGTGCAGGGGAGCCTTCAACTCGCGCAAGGTCTTCGCGAGCTGTTCGCGGGTCGGGCGGGTGGTCACGACGCACCTCCCAGCGCGGACTCGTTGGGGTCGACACCGAAGGCTTCGGAGAGTGTCGTCACGAACACGGTGATCCGGTCGAAGTGGTCGCCCATCTTGCGTTCAGCGTCGGCGGAGTCCGCGGTCCTGAACTTCGGGTTGATGCGCTCGGCGAGCAGCGCGGCGTGCTCGGCGTGCCACGAGATGAGGTGAAGTAGCTCGCTGTACCGGACACTCGGCGCGGCGCTCACTTCGCGGCCTCCTGCCGCCACGCCTCACGCACCGACTCGGGCAGGGCCTCCCAGTCGCCTTCGCACGTCGCCCCCGCCATACGGCGGGCATCAGCGTCAGGTTCGGCCTCGATAGCGCGAGCCACGGCCTCGTGACGGGTGGCGGCCAGCAAGGCCTGGTGTTGCCGCCCCCTGACCTCGACAGCGTCCCGCCCCACACGCAGCCAGACGGGCTCGTCGCCGTCCTTGACCCAGTAGTCGTCACCGTCCCGCCTGACCTCCACGGCGGCGATCTCGGACTCACGCACGGCGAGGGCCACCGGGTCGTCGTCGGCGCCCGCCAGCACGGTTTCCGCCTCGGCCGCCTCCGCGAGCCATGTGATGCGCTCGAACACCCGATCCGCGTATGAGCCCGACTCCGGCAGTAAGTCCATCCGCAGGGCGGGGTGTGCCATTACGCGATTCCATGCCGCACTGTTCTGGTTCGTTTGGCTGAGGGGGTCTGCGAGTTCCCGCCCTGCCTTTTCGGCGCGGCCCCGGGCGTTCAGGCAGTCCGCCAGCGCCCGGTCCCGCTCGCCCTCCAGCTCGGCAATGGTCGCTTCGTACGCGTCCCGCTTCTCGCTCCACGCTTGCGCCTGCCGGGCGTGCTCGTCACGCATCGACTCGAACTTGCGCCGCCAGTAGTCGCGCTGCGTCTCCGTCGACCGCATCTGATGCTCTACGTCCTCCGTCGGGCGGGGGCGGGCAGCGGGCAGACCACCCCGGGAGTTGATGTGCTCCACCACCGCGTCGAGGACACCGGCGACACCGCCGTGCTGGTACGCGCTCGTGGCTTCGGAGCGCCCCGGCAGGTCGTCCCGCGTCACGTCACGAGCCGGGACCAGGCGGTGGAGCAGGGTCACGTCGTCGTCGGCGACGGCGGCGTTCACATAGCCGCCGCCCATCGCGCACCACGGCAGCGTCGCCCTAGCCGCCCACCTGACCAGGACCACCTCGCGGCCGCCCACGAGGTCGTCGTAGACCCTCCCCGCCCACACCTCGTCGGGCTTGCAGGTGCTCGGGTCGGTCACCATGCCGCCACCCCCCGCGCCACACCAGCGAGGGTGGGCCACGCGGACCACCGGGGCAGGGCAGGCACACGGGCCAGCCACACAAACTCGTTCATTCTCCAGCCTCCTTAGTCACGACCTGCACCACACAAGTCGACGGAACATCCCGGTGACGATGGCCACCGAGGGTTAGGGTTCGGACCCCCTGACGGGGACGGTCGATCGCCTCCAACCGGCCGAACACCGGCGGGGACGTGTGCACGTGGACCAGGCGCCCGAGGTGCTTGGGGCCGAGCTGCCCGGCCACCAGATCAGCGAGGATCGCGTCAGTGCTCACGCCGCCACCTCCAGCCACATCCGCAGCGCCACCGACCGATCCGCCGGATGCACCCGCGGCATCTCTTCGGTCACGTACGGCGGGCAGTCATCGGGCACCAGCCCGTGATCCACCAGCCCATCGACAGCGGCCTTCTGCGTCGGCATCAGGTTCGACGGATCCCGCCGACGGTTCTGCGCGGGCACGTAGTGCAACCTGACCGTCACCCGCTCCAACCCCGTGGGGAGCTTCTGCGCGCGGGCGCGGGTCGCGACCTCGGTCCGCACGGCCCGGGTCAGGGCGGCCTTCTCGCGCCAGTGCTTGCGCTGGTTCGCCGTCAGCGGCGGCGTGCCCCACGACAGGGGGATGATGTGCGTCGTCATGGCTAAAACGGCGCTTCCTCGGTCGAGGTGCCGAACCCGGCGGGCGAGGACCCCCACGGGTCGGCCTGCTGCTGGCCGGACTGATGCCCCTGCCGTTCCTTCGGCGGATGGACGTACACCACATCGGCCGTCAGCGTCGTGGACTTGCGCTCCTGGCCCTCGTTGTCCGTCCACTCGTCGGCCTTCACCCGGCCCGACACCGTCACGAGGGCGCCCTTGCGGACCTCCTCGGCGGCCTTCTCGCCCTCCGCGCCCCACACCTGGACCCGCTGCCACAAGGTGGCGCCGGCGTCCTCCCACTGGTTCGTGTCGCGGTTGAACCGGCGCGGGGTGTCCGCCACCGAGAACGAGGCCACCGCCTGGCCGGACTTCGTGAACTTCAGGGCGGCGTCGCCTCCGGCGCGGCCCTTGATCGTCATGGTGTTGCTCATCTGCATGCCTTTCGCATCTTGTGCGCCGCCGCCAATCGGGCGACGCAAGGAATCCGGTAGTCGTAGTCGTCACAGCCACACGTCACCCCAGGGTCGGAGCGACAGTCAGGGCAGGGAATGTCAATCGCGTCGTCCACCCGGTACGCGGCCTCAATCGGCGCCCCAGCGGCGTTGACGACCCCCATGTGGGTCGATGCCCCCGAACCGGGTGGCAGCGTCTCCACGAGGACAGGAGGGGCCAGCGCGGACGTGTTGTCGACCATCGCGTCCCGCTGTCTCGCGTCGCGGGCCATGCGGATCACGTCCCCGACACCGATGGACCGCTCACGCGGCTCGCTGTAGTAGTCCGTGACCGCGTTGAGCAAGTACGCCCGGTCGAGGTTGTGGCGGGCGATCGCCTCGGCCCACGCCGCCGTGATCACCGGGTCGTCCTGCCGCACCCGGGGGTCGAATGCGGATGCCCGACCGAGGACCATCGCCGCATCTGCTGCCGCGCTCATGACTCGATCCCCATCAGTCGCTCGGCCTCGGCGATGGTGGACAGCCACCCTTGCGCCTTCTCGGTCGCGCTACGGCGGGGGAGTTGCGCCACGTTCGACTGCTGGTGCGACTTGATCTGGAGGGCGGCGAACTTCTCGCGGAACTTCGGCATCGACAGGATGTTGGACTTCCAGAACTGGTCGGACTGGCACCAGTCGAGGACGCGCATCGCTTCGTCGAACGGCACTTCGTCCCGGTCGAGGAGTAGGCGCGCCTCGTTGCGCCACCGGGCGGTGATGGTGGGCGTCTTCGAGCTGTTGCCTGCGATGTGGTCGCGGAGGCGTGCGCAGAGGGCTTCGACGTCTTCTCGCGGTGGCTCGGCCACCGCCGGCGGCTTCGCCGACGAAGAAGACTGGTCCCCTGTTCCCCTGCTCCCCAGCTCCCCT
>JAUNSA010000150.1 GCA_030539405.1 Propionibacteriaceae bacterium | reverse complement strand
GGCGCACGCCGCCTCAAACGGAACCGGCCCGTCTCGTCAACGTCGCCCGCGAGACGGCGTGCGGCCCGAACCGGGCAACCACGGCGTCCGCGGCCCGTTCGGCCTCGCGCCACCCCCGCTCCGGCTCGTCGAGGGCGGGCTGGGTGGCGACGAGGTCGACGTCGATCACGTGCTCGACCCGGACGCCCACCCGGCGCAGGCGCGGGCGCTCCAGCCGGAACGCCCGCAACAGGCGGACGGCCGCGGCGTACACCTCGTCGGTGGCGTCCGTCGGATACGGCAGGGTGAGCGACTTCTGCACGGTGCGGAAGTCGGCGAACCGCAGGGTCAGGGTGACCGTGCGACCCACCACGCGCGCCATCCGCATGCGGGAGGCGACCCGGGCGCTGGTGCGCAGCAGCTCGGCCCGCACGAAGTCGAGGTCGTCGGTGTCGCGGGCGAAGGTCTCCTGGCTGCCGACGCTCCGGTCACTCGGCTCGGTGGCGACGACGCGGCGTCCGTCGATGCCCCAGGCCAGCTCCCACAACTCGCCACCCGCCCGCGCGCCGAACGCCCGCTGGAGCGTGGACTTCGGGGTGTGGGCGACGTCGGCGATCGTGTACAGGCCCAGCTTGTTCAGTTTCTCGGTGGTCGAGGGCCCCACGCCCCAGATCTTCTGCACCGGCTGGGGGTGCAGGAAGGGCACCACGTCGCCGGGCAGGACCTGGCGCAGCCCGTTGGGCTTGGCCGCGTTGGAGGCCATCTTCGCGATGAGCTTGGTCGGCGCGATGCCCACCGAGCAGGGGATGCCCTGCTCGTCGGCGACCAGCGCCCGGATGAGCTCACCCACGCCGGCGGGTTCGCCCAGCAGGCGCCGCGTCCCGGTGAGGTCGAGGAACCCCTCGTCGAGGGACACCCGCTCCACATGGGGGGTGATCGTCGCGAAGATGGCGAAGACCCCCTCGGAGGCGGCCTCGTAGGCGTCGTAGTCGGGGCTGATGGCCACGGCGTCCGGGCACAGGCGGCGGGCCCGGGTCGACGACATGCCCCCCTCGACCCCGAACGCGCGCGCCTCGTAAGAGGCCGACAGCACTACCCCACGCGTCGCTCCCCCGACCCAGACGGGGCGCCCCCGCAGCTCGGGCCGACGCCGCAGCTCGACGGCGACGTAGAAGGCGTCCATGTCGACGTGGGCGATGACCGGCACGAAACACCTCCTTGATTCGAACGCTGATTCGAATCAAGAGTAGGTGCTGGGTGCGCCCACGTCCAGACCGGACGCGGGGTCAGCGCCGGTTGCGCCGCCAGATCTCCCCGGTCAGGGCGGTGGCGAAGCTGCACCACGCGGCGTACGGCGCGAGCGCGAAACCCTTGCCGCGACCGGCCCGCCCGACGCGTCGGACCAGGTCAATCGAGCTCCCGGCCAGCAGGGCGGCCACGACGGTCGCCGGACCCAACGCACGCCCCTTGAAGAAGGACCAGCTCCAAGCCTGGTTCAGCACGAGGTTGACCACCAGCGCACGGCGCAGCGCCTGCGCCTCGGCGTTCCGCCCGGAGCCCTCCAGCTCATCGATGGCCAGGGTGGTGGTCACCGCGATGTCGGCGTACAGCCCCGTCCAGACGACGGGGAAGATGGCCCCCGGCGGCTGCCAGGCCGGCTTGTCGAGCGCCTTGTACCACGCGGACTTCGGGTTGGTGGCCACGCCCCCGGACACGGCACAGGCCGTGGTGAGGGTGCCCACCAGTGCGGCCGTCCTCATCGTGTCGTCATTCATCGTGCGTTCCCTTCTGTCCCGGTCCTGCTTGGTCTGATTTCTCCTGCGCCACGAGGTCCGCCAGGTGGTCACCCAGGGCGTCCCGCAGCACGACGACGAACTCCGCCACCACGCGCTGCTCGGCCTCCGACAGCCCGACGACGTGGTCGTCGACCCGGCGCATGAGGGGCACCATGAGCTCGATGATCCGCCCGATGGCGGCGGGGGTGACGGCGACGCGGACCTGGCGGCGGTCCTCCTCGGCGCGGCGCCGTTGCGCCAGGCCCTTGACCTCGAGCCGGTCCACGATGGCGGTCGTCGCCGCCGGCGTCGCACCCAGGGCTGCTGCGAGGCGTCCGACCGGGACCTCACCCGAGGACGCCAGCGACGACAGCGCCCGGTAGTCGGTGAGGTTGACCCCCAGCAGACGGGCGAGTTCGCGCTCGATCTCATTGGAGAGACCGATCACCCCCTGCAGCGCGAGCGCGGCGGGATGATACGGGGCACCAGGCATGAGCTCCTCCTCACGGACCCTCGACGATCACCCCAGAATATCCCATCCGATTGATATTCAAAACAGTTTGACTACATGGCGGGCTCGTGCGCTGGGGACGGACCTCAGCGACCCGAGGACCCCGGGCTGGAGTGCCACAGCTTGCGGCCCGGGTCGGCATACTGCCGGGGCACCGACCGCGGCGACTCCCCCGCCGGTGCGACATCGGTGTAGGGCGACTGCACGAAACCACTGGGGTGGACGAACACCCGCCGCTGCCCCATGCCCCCGGCCGCACTCGCGTGCTCGGTGTCGGCCCGGCGCCGGGCCCGCTCCCCCTGGGAACCGCCCCCGCCGTCGTCGAGGTCGGGCGCACGGCGTCCGGCCTGCGCCGCCAGGTCGGCGTCGACCAGGGCATGGACGGCCGCCACCGCCGCGCGCTCGTCGCCGGTCGCCTCCAGCGTGGAGCGCCACAGCGCCTCCAGGTGCAGCAGGTCCCAGGCACCCAGCGCCCGCAACGACACCCCACGGGCCCCCGTCCGCCGCAGCTCGCCCACCCCGACGAGCAACCACGCGTTGAAGACCGTCCGGGCGAAGGGACCCTGGGCGTCCTCGAAGAAGGTGAGGTCGACCGGGCCGGTGCCGTCGTCGAGGGTCAGGAAGATCACCCGCTTGCCCGATTTCACCGGCGGCGTCTGGGTGGCGACCTTGACCCCGGCCACGAGCAGGCGGCTGCCGCTGCGCCGCTTCATCTGCTCGTCGGCGTGCGTCACCCCGATCGCCTCGATGAAGGCGCGGTGGTCCTCCATGACGTGGCGGGTGGCGTCCATGCCCAGCACCGCCAGCTCGGCGGCCATCCGCTCCTCGCTGGTCATCTCGGGCAGCCCGGACACCCGCACATCGCCCGGGGTGCGGCCCGGGATCGCCGGTTCGATCGGTTCTGAGAAGTCGAACGCAGCCTGGACGGACTGGTGCCCCGTCGCGCCACCACCCCCCAGGCCCCGCGCGCGGCCGTGGGCGCGGGCGTCCACCCGGTCGGCCCGCTCGAGGTCGGCCAACGTGAGCAGCAGGTCGCGCCGCGTCACCCGCCCCCGCGTCGCGAGCCCGTGGGGGCGGTCGATGCCGTACAGCGCGTCGAAGCCGCCGGCCAGGACGAGGTGCTCGGCCACGTCCGAGCCCGGCCGCGCCCGCTGCCAGAAGTCGACCAGGCCGGCGTACGGCTGGCCCGCGACGATGCGCTCGACCTCGGCGGCGCTGATGCCCTTCACGTCCGTCAGCGCCAGCCGGACGCCGTGGGTCCCGTCCGCCTCCTCCACGCGGTAGACCTCGCCGGAGGCGTTGACGTCCAACCCGAGCACGGGCACCCCCATGCGCCGTGCCTCGGCCAGGATGAGCCGCTTGGGGTACATGCCCGGGTCATGGGTGAGCAGCCCCGCGATGAAGGCGGCGCCGTGGTACCACTTCAGCCACGCCGACTGGTAGGTCGGCAGCGCGAACGCCGCCGCGTGCGCCTTGCAGAACCCGAAGGACGCGAACGACACGAGGATCGCCCACACGTCCTCGATCAGCCGTTCGTCGTAGCCGAGCTTGCGCGCGGCCGGGAAGAACCAGCGCCGCACGTCCTCCTGCCCCTCGGGCGAACCGAGCGCCCGGCGGGCCTCGTCGCCGTAGGCCAGCGAGCAGCCCGTCATCGCCGCGACGACCTTGATCACCTGCTCGTGGAACACGATCACCCCCCGCGTCTCCGCCAACGCCGGCCGCAGGTTCGGGTGCGGGTAGACCGCCTGCGACCAGCCATTGCGCGCGCGCAGGAACGGCACCACCATGTCCGACTTCACCGGACCGGGCCGGAACAGGCTGATGTCGATGACCAGGTCGTTGAACTCACTCGGGGAGAACTTGCCGACCAGCTCCCGCTGCCCCGGGGACTCGATCTGGAAACAGCCGATCGTCTCGGCGCGGCTGATCATGGCGTACACGTCCGGGTCGTCGTAGGGCGCCAGCCCGTCGAGGTCGATGCGCTCCCCCGTCACCCGCTCGACCTCGTCGATCGCGTGCGCCATCGAGCTCTGCATCCGGATGCCGAGGATGTCGAGCTTCAACAGCCCCAGGTCCTCCACGTCGTCCTTGTCGAACTGGCTCATCTGGTAGCCACCGAACGAGCGTTCCACCGGCGTCCGGTCACCCAGCGTGGCATCCGAGAGGATCACCCCGCACGGGTGCAGCGCCACGTGGCGCGGCAGCCCATCGAGGCCCTCGACCAGCTCGAACAGCACCCGCAACTGCTCATCGCCGAGGTTGGCCTTGCGCAGCTCGGGCAGCTCGCGCAAGGCGTGCCGGACGTCGCGGGCCCGGATGTGCGGGAACGACTTGGCGATCTGGTCGATGTCGCCCGGCGGCAGGCTCATCGCCGCCCCGACATCCCTGATCGCGTGCCGGACGCGGTACGTCTCCAGCATCGCCACCGCCGCGACCCGGTCGGTGCCGAAGTCGGCGAACACCCGGTCATAGACCTCCAGGCGGCGGGCCGACTCGACGTCGATGTCGATGTCGGGCAGCGCCCGGCGCAGCGGGGAGAGGAACCGCTCCATGATCAGGTCGTAGCGGATCGGGTCGACCCCCGAGATGCCCAGGCAGTAGTTGACCAGCGAGCCGGCCCCCGAACCGCGCGCCGCCACCCGGATCCCCATCTCCTTCACCGTGTCGACCACCTGGCCGACCGTCAGGAAGTAGGCGGCGAACCCCATCTGCGCGACGACCGCGAGCTCGTCGTCCAACCGGTCGACCACGGACGCCGCGGGCGTGCCGTAGCGGGCGGCCAGACCGGCCTCGCAGCGGGCGCGCAGCTCGGCCATCGCGTCCCCACCGCGTCCGCCGAACTCGGGCAGGTGGATCTCGCCGAGCCCGATGTCGGCGACCGGGTCGAGGCGGCAGCGCAACGCCAGGGTGCGGGTGTCGCCGATGAGCCGCGCGGCGTCGCGGCGCCCGGCGATGCGGGCGACCTCCTCGGCCGTGGCCACCATCTCCTTGCCCGACTTGAGGTAGCCCTCGGCGTTCCCCCGCTCCACGTTGCGGAGGTCGAGCGGCACGAGGCGGCGGGCGGCGTCCAACACGTCGGCGATGGGGGCGTCGGCCTTGCGGGCCATCCGGACGGCGTTGGTGAGGACGCCCGTCAGCCCGTGGGCGTCCGCGAAGGCCAGCATGCGCCCGGCGAGCAGGGCCGTCCCCACCCCACCCCGGCCCACCCCACCGCGTCCGGCCCGGCCCCGGCCCCCGAGGTGGTGGTTGGTGACGCCGACCACGAGCTGGTGCGGCTCCACGACGTCGAGCCAGCCGGCCAGGACCCGGGCTGCGGCGCCCTCGTCCTGGCGGGCGAGCGCCTCCCCGAGGTCGGAGTCGGGGCCGAGCACGACGATCGCGTCGTGGCGGTGCTCGCCGACCAGCGCGTGGGTGGCCACCGGCGCGCCCCGCTCGCCGGCAGCGTGGGCGGCGCTGACGAGCCGGCACAACGACCCCCAACCGGCCCGCGACTCGGCCAGCACCACCGCCCGGGTGCTGCCCCGTTCGGGACGCCGCGGGTCGCGGGCCACCGCCAGGTCGGCCCCCACCACGGGGGCGATGCCGGCGCGCAGGCACGCCTTCGCGAACCGGACCGCCCCGTAGAGCCCGTCGCGGTCGGTGAGGGCCAACGTGTCCATGTCGTGGCCCGCCGCGGCCTCGACGAGCGCGCTGGGGTGGGACGCCCCGTACTGCAACGAGTACCCGGACGCCACCCGCAGGTGGACG
>JAUNSA010000149.1:1617-6013 GCA_030539405.1 Propionibacteriaceae bacterium | reverse complement strand
CTTCGACGGGGAAGAACCCTGGCGGTGCGCCCCGGCGCTGCTTGCGGAAGGTCTGCATGGGGCCAGTCTGCCTTGGGGCTGCATGCTGGGCTGTTCACCGCTGCGCACCGGGGGATGCGAAACGCGGACCCCGGAGGATCCGCGTTCGGAAGTTGCTGGTGGCCAGGACCGGGGTCGAACCGGTGACCTTCCACTTTTCAGGCGGACGCTCGTACCAACTGAGCTACCTGGCCGGTTTGCCCCCTGAAGGAGCAGCGACCCCGACGGGACTCGAACCCGCGACCTCCGCCGTGACAGGGCGGCGCGCTAACCAACTGCGCTACGGGGCCTCTTGTGAAGGCCGCTGCCCTCTCGGACAGCTTGAGAAGCATAGCGTAAGGACTTCCACAGCGCGAAATCGGCTGCCAGCCCCGCTGAAGGCTCTCTCATTAGGCTGGCGGCATGAACCAAGACCGTCGTCATGTGATTGCCGTTGTGGCTGTCGCAGCTCTGGCTGGGTGTACTGCGTCGGCGCCCGAGGTTGTCCCTGAGCAGATTCCCAGCTCAAGCACGCCGACCATGGCGACGCCGGAGCCGGCGCCCCCGTCCGGACCGCAGCCGCGCCCCGAGTTCGTGTGTGAGCCGGTGCCCGAGGCGGCTGTCGAGCTTGCGGCTCGGAGTGCAGATGCTGAGGGATGGGTCGCGGATGGACGGGCCGCCATGGTTCGTGGCGGCGTGACGTCCGAGGGGTTCCCGTGGCGCATCATCGCGTTGGGCGGAGAACCGCGCGAAGGGCACCCCGACGCCGTTGGCACCCTGCTCTGGTGGGGGCCCGCCGAAGGCGTCCCCCTCGTCGAGTCCGATGGGCGTCTTCGCGGCCAGATCGCACCGATTTCGCGGGAGTGGGGTGGTACGAATGGCTCTGCCTTCGAGGTCGAATGGGGCCCAGAGGGACAGGAAGCTGCGGCCGCCTGCCCGCTGGGTTAGAGCCGATGGATGGCGCTGTCGCTTACCGTAAGTGCATGACCTCCCCGCGCCCTGTTCTTGCTGGCGTTGTGACCGCCCTCGTCCTTTCGGGATGCAGCGCCGTCGCTGAGCCCGGGATCACCGTTGCACCGCCAACCATGGGAGTCGTCCCCGAGCAGTACCGGACACCCGAGCCCACTCCGTCGGCGTCAGCGTCGTCCGCCCCGGCGCCGAGCGTCATCCCAGGAACGAACCTTCGGGCAGGCAAGACGCCCGGGACAGCGCTCGGGCCGACTGGCGTCGAACTGCGGTTCGTCCCGGCCGACCCCGACGCCGCATTCGAGTGCCGCCCGCCCACCGAAGCGGAGCTGGCGGCCGTCCGGCACAGTAGCGTCGGTCAGACGGGCAAGGTCGCGGTCGTGGACATAGCTGAGGGATGGTCGGCCGTCGCGTACTTCTACACGTACGCAGGGGGAGACGGCAAGACGTATCGCGCCACCAACGATGGGATCACGGACGGGGGCAAGTCGTTCCAGCATGTCGGTCCGGGGTGGCCGGGTTCGCACACGTACCGGGGGATTGCGTTGGCGGACGGTCCCAAGGCAGTAAGGACCGCCCGCCTGTGCCTGAACGACTAGACAGTTCTCCTGGTGCGGTGTCGATGGGGCGTGCCACCGACCAGCGGTAACAAGCGGCGGTGCCGCCTATCGATCAAGACAGTCGAGGGCGGCTGTCAGCGCAGTGGGGCCGTCTTCGAAGGCGATGCCCGCGTTCGTGTGGGTGCCGAGCCACGACCCGTTCAGTGGTAGTTCTTGGAACGTCGCACCATCCGTCAGCAAGGCCGTACGGTACGGGTCCACCCCCGCGTGGGATCCCCATGAGGCGATCAGCGCCCACCCTTCAGGAAGGTCAACGGCAGCAGGGGGTGCGGGGCGGTCGAGTCTGTTCCCACGCATCTTCAGAATGTCCCGCTCAGCCTGGTTCGGTGGCCGGCACTCGAAGGAGGCGGCCGGGTCGGCAGGAACAAGCCGAAGCCGCTTGCCGTACATGCCCTCGACCTTGCCGTCGGAGCCGGGGTTGAGCTTGGCGGGGGTAGGCGTCGGCCAAGCCGTCGTGGTGGCGCTACTCGGCGGTGCCGTGGGGGTCGGCTCGGGCGTGGACGTTGCACACGCAGCCAGGCTCAGCGTCGCCACGACACCGACCGCCAGCACAAGGTGGGGGACCTTCATTCCCTCACGGTAACGCGAGTGGCTTCGAGGCGCCGCCGTTCTTCTCCGGGTGAGAAGTCCACCGGAACCCAGCACGCGTTTCGTGGGGCCGTCGCCGCTGAGCGTGCGCGAAGCCAGCGCGCAGAATCGCGTGCTGGATTCCGGAGGGGTGCGCGGGCCGTGGGTCCGAGCAGGGCACGGAGCAGGAGATGCGGATCCTTCTGTCGAGTTACCGTGAGGGCATGACAGCCCCGCGCTTCGTCGTTGCCGGCGTTGCGGCCGCCCTCGTCCTTTCTGGATGCGCTGCCGTCGATGAGCCTGAGATCACCGTCGCGCCGCCGTCCATGGGCGTCGTTCCCGAGGAGTACCGAACGCCTTCTCCGACGCATAAGCCTCCGACTCCCTCAGTGGCGACCCCATCAGGTCGGCCTGGCGAGTACATCCCGGGAACGCGGCTCCTAGCCGGTCCCGAGCCCGGGACTGCGTTGGGACCGACCGGGGTGGCCGTGTTGCGCTTTGTGCCGCACGATCCGGCGTGGTCGCCCACATGCCGGCCGGCCACAACCGCCGAACTGGCAGATGTGGAGTACTACACGCGTGTCGGTACGGCAGGCAAGAGAGTCGGGTACGCCAGGGGGGCTCCTCAGGCTGTGGACTTACCCGAGGCTGGCTGGTCGGTCATCAGCTACTGGGGCGAGTGGGACGACGGGGAGGTGGAGCTCACCGCGGCCGTGCGCGGCGGCGGAGCGACTTCCGGCCTGGGGACCGCCTGGGCGGGGAGCCACACCCATGGCGGCAAGGCATTCGCGGACGGCCCCGAAGCGATGCGAGCCGCCCGCGAGTGCCTCGGTGGCGCCTAGACGTAGGCGCTCGTGTTCCCAAGTTGTTCCCACGCCTGCCGCGCTCGGCCCTGGAGACAGCGAAACGGCCTAGCCAAACTGCGTTTGGCTAGGCCGTTCGTTGTCGTATCCCCAACGGGATTCGAACCCGCGCTGCCGCCTTGAAAGGGCGGAGTCCTAGGCCGCTAGACGATGGGGACAAGGCTGAGCCAGCTTACGGCACGGCCGTGAGTCCCCCCAAATGCGCGGCTGTGGGTCAGGCGTTCGCTCCGGCGGGGGCGAAGGCGCCCTCGCGCACCGCGGACATGGCGCGCGTCCAGACCACGAGCTGGTCGAGCATGCCCTCGACCTGCTTGGCGGCCATCGGGGTCGGCTTGAACGTGGAGAAGTTCTCGAAGTCGTGGAACAGCGAGAGGCCAGCGGCCGCGCGGACGTGGGCGACCTGCTGCTCGGACAGGATGCCGCGCAGGTGCTCGATGGCGCGGGCGCCACCGGCGGAGCCGTAGCCGACAAAGCCGGCGGCCTTGTTGTTCAGCTCGGTGTAGAGGTAGTCGAGGGCATTCTTCAGCGACCCGGTGATCGAGTGGTTGTACTCGGCCACGACGAAGACGAAGCCGTCGAACTCGGCGATCTTGTTGCTCCACGCCTGGGCGACCGGGTCGTCGCTGGGGCCCCAGGCGGGAGAGGTGGGGGCATCCCACACGGGCAGGTTGAAGTCGGCGGTGTCCACGATCTCGTAGGTGGCGTCACCGCGGGCGTCGGCGATCTCCTTGGTCCACTGGGCGACCTCGAGGCTCTTGCGGCCCTCGCGGGTCGAACCGGTGATGATGGCGATCTTCGGCACAGGAACTCCTCAGTAAGTTGTTGAACGATCAACCATTACTCTAGCGAGGTGCTCCTCGTCCGACAAGTTGTTGCGGGCTCAGTTGCCCTGGGGGCGGCTCGCCTCGATCTTGGCCTTGGCGCCGTCGAGCCACTGCTGGCACAAGGCGGCCAGCTTCTCGCCGCGCTCCCACAGCTCCATCGAGGTCGACAGCGGCACATTGCCCGACTCGAGCTGGTGGACCACCTCGATGAGCTGGTCCCGGGCGTCCTCGTAGGAGAGAGGCTTCTCGTCGGTCATGCGGACTCCTGTTCCTGGTCGGTCGGCTCGACGTCGATCACCGCGGCAGCAATGTCGCCGTCGAGCAAGCGGGCGATGATGGTCTCGTCCGGCTCCACGTCCCTCACCGACGACACCGTGCGGCCATCGTCGGTGGTGACGATCGCGTAGCCGCGCTGCAACGTGGCCCGCGGCGACAGGGCGCGCACCCGGGCGATGGTGGACGTCAGGTGGTCCTGCTCGCGCTCCACCGCGCGTTGGACGCCGCGCCCGAGGCGTCCGGCCAGCTCCTGCACCCGCTC
>JAUNSA010000149.1:0-1517 GCA_030539405.1 Propionibacteriaceae bacterium | reverse complement strand
GCACGTTCTCGACGACATCGCGCTCCGCTGCCGACTCGCGCGCGGTGATCAGGCCGATCCGGCGGGGGAGGAAGGGCAGGCGCTTCTTGAGATCGGGGTTGAACAGGCCTTCGGCCTGCAGGGCGCGCTTGCGCTGTTCGAGGTGGGCCAGCAGTCGTCCCTCCCCGGACGGCCGCAGGTCGGCGCACGCGAAGGACAGCGACCCGTTGCCGGGGTAGACCTGCGCCTTGACGTAGGCCGAGACGAGCGTGCCGTCGGGGACGGGACCCGCGGCGTCCAGCACGGCACTGTCGACGGTGACGGTGACGCTCACGTCGGCGAGCTTGTCGCGCAGGGTGAGGAACTGGATCCGGCTGCCGGCGCGGCGGCGGGACGAGATTACCTGGCCCTCGACCCAGACGGGCCCCGTGCGCTCCACCCAGCCCTTGAGGAGGCGCACGACCTCGCGCAGGGGCTGGGGTTGCTCGGCGGAGCTGTTCAACGGCACATCCTGAGCCTAACGGGGGCGGCGGACAATCGGGCGCCCGCGTCCCGGCCGGGGGCAACGCCTAGACTGGCCCGCATGACCAAGAGTGTTGTCGTCGCTGCCCCGCGTGGGTATTGCGCCGGGGTGGATCGTGCCGTCGTCACCGTCGAGAAGGCGCTCGACCTGTACGGCCCGCCGGTGTACGTGCGCAAGCAGATCGTCCACAACAAGCATGTCGTCGAAGACCTGGAGGCGCGCGGCGCCATCTTCGTCGAGGAGCTCGAGGAGGTTCCCGAGGGCTCCACCGTGGTGTTCTCGGCGCACGGCGTCAGCCCTGCGGTGCACGCCGAGGCGTCCGACCGCCAGCTCAAGACGATCGATGCGACCTGCCCGCTGGTCACCAAGGTCCACAACGAGGCGAAGCGGTTCGCCAAGGAGGGGCATCAGATCCTGCTCATCGGGCACGCCGGCCACGAAGAGGTCGAGGGCACGATGGGCGAGGCGCCCGACCGGACGATCCTGGTCGAACACCCCGACGACGTCGCCGGCGTCGAGGTCGAGGATCCCTCCAAGGTTGCTTGGCTGTCCCAGACGACGCTGAGCGTCGACGAGACGTGGGAGACGGTCGGCAAGCTGCGCGAGAAGTTCCCGCTGCTGGTGAGCCCGCCGTCCGACGACATCTGCTACGCCACCCAGAACCGCCAGCAGGCCGTCAAGCAGATCGCCGCCGACGCCGACCTCGTGATCGTCGTGGGTTCGCGGAACTCCTCGAACTCGGTGCGCCTGGTCGAGGTGGCCCTCGAGGCCGGGGCGAAGGCGTCCTACCGCGTCGACAACGCCGGCGAGATCGACGAGGCCTGGCTGGAGGGGGTCGAGAAGGTGGGGGTCACCTCCGGCGCCTCGGTGCCCGACGACCTCGTGCAGGGCGTGCTGAACTACCTCGCCGAGCGCGGCTTTCCGCAGGCCGTCGAGGAGCGCCTCACCGAAGAGAACCTCACGTTCTCCCTGCCGCCGGAGCTGCGGAAGGACATGAAGGCGCGCGGCTGATCGC
>JAUNSA010000024.1 GCA_030539405.1 Propionibacteriaceae bacterium | reverse complement strand
CAAGCCCTCGGCTGGGACTCGGTGCCCGGATCGGTCCGGGACGCCCGCCGCCGCGTCCTGCGCGAAGCCATCACCGTCGAGGCACCCAGCGACCCGCCCCTGGCGTCCGGAACCCCCCGCGTGCAGGTCACCGACCTGACCGTCACCTACGGCACCACCACCGCCGTCGCCGGCGTGAGCCTGGACCTGCACGGCGGCGAGGTGACCTGCCTGATGGGGCGCAACGGGGCGGGCAAGTCCTCGCTGCTGTGGGCGGTGCAGGGCGGGACGGCGTCCACCGGCACCGTGACCGTCGACGGCCTCGACCCGCGCACCCTGAAGGCGCCGCGGGCGCGCAGCCTGGTCAGCCTCGTCCCCCAGACCGCCTCGGACCTGCTCTACCTGCCCACCGTCGCCGCCGAGCTGGCCCAGGCCGACCAGGAGACCGGCTCGTCCCCGGGGACCGCCGCCGCCGTCCTGGCCCGGCTGGGCTCCGACCTCGACCCGGACGCCGACCCGCGCGACCTGTCCGAGGGGCAGCGGCTCTCGCTCGTGCTGGCGCTGCAGTTGGCCGCCGAGCCCGGCGTCGTGCTGCTGGACGAGCCCACCCGCGGGCTCGACTACGCGATGAAGGAGCACCTGGCCGCGATCCTGGCCGATCTGGCCGCCGGCGGCCGCGCGGTCGTGGTGAGCACCCACGACGTCGAGTTCGCCGCCGCCGTCAGCGCGCGCACCATCGTGATGGCCGAGGGCGAGGTCATCGCCGACGGACCCACCCGCGCCGTGGTGACCAGCTCCCCCACCTTCGCCCCCCAGACCGCCAAGGTGTTCGCGCCCGTCCCGGTCCTGGTGCCGGGCGAGGTCGGCGGTGCGGCATGAGCACGGCCCGGACGCCGGCGTCCAGGGTCGGCGTCCGTGCCGGCCTGATGCTGGCGGTGACCGCGTTCGCCGGGCTGACGGCGTTCGCGTGGCCGCTGTTCCTGCGGCCCGAATCGGGGGTCAACCCGATCCAGGCGCCGCTGCTGTTCGCGGCGGTGCTACCGCTGATCCTGGCCGTGGTGGTCTCGGAGCTGACCACCAACGGGATGGACGTGAAGGGGCTGGCGCTGCTGGGCGTCCTGTCGGCTGTCGGGGCGATCCTGCGCCCGATCGGGGCCGGGACGGCCGGGCTGGAGCCCATGTTCTTCCTGCTGATCGTCGGCGGGCGCGTGTTCGGGCCCGGCTTCGGGTTCGCCCTGGGCGCCACCTCGTTGTTCGCCTCCTCCCTGCTGACCGCCGGGGTCGGCGCCTGGCTGCCCTACCAGATGATCGCCGCCGGCTTCGTCGGGCTGGTCGCCGGGCTGCTCCCCCGCGCCCAAGGGCGTGCCGAGATCGCCTTGTTGGCCGGGTGGGGGTTCGTGGCCGGCTTCGCCTTCGGCTGGCTGATGGACTTCGCGTTCTGGCCCTTCGGCATCGGCAACGCGACCCAGCTCTCCTTCGACCCCACGGCGTCCGCCGCCGAAAACGTGCACACCTTCGTGCTGTACAACCTCGCCACCTCGTTCGGCTGGAACCTCGGCCGGTCCCTGACCAGCGTGGCCCTGCTCATCCTGCTGGGGCCCGGACTCCTGCACGTGCTGCGGCGCGCCTCCCGCCGGGCGGCCTTCGCCCCGCGCTGAGGACCCCTTGCCCTCCGCCTCAGGAGGAATAGGGTGGTGGTGTTCGCTGTTGGACCCAACAGGATCCCCTGAGAGGAAGAAGAAGCGATGACGTACTCCCTTCCGGAGCTGGACTACGACTACAGCGCACTCGAGCCGCACATCTCGGCCGAGATCATGGAACTGCACCACAGCAAGCACCACAACGCCTACGTGACCGGCGCCAACACCGCCCTGGAGAAGCTGGCCGAGGCCCGCGAGAAGGGCGAGTTCGGGGCCATCAACAAGCTGGAGAAGGACCTGGCCTTCCACCTCGGTGGCCACGTCAACCACTCGGTGTTCTGGAAGAACATGTCCCCCGACGGCGGCGGGCAGCCCGAGGGTGAGGTCGCCGCGGCGATCGACGAGTTCTTCGGCTCCTTCGAGGGCTTCCAGAAGCAGTTCAACGAGGTCGCCAACGGCATCCAGGGCTCCGGCTGGTCGATGCTGGTGTGGGACACGCTGGGCCAGCGCCTCAACATCAACCAGCTCTTCGACCAGCAGGGCAACCTGCCCGTCGGCCAGCTCCCCATCCTGCAGCTCGACATGTGGGAGCACGCGTTCTACCTGCAGTACAAGAACGTGAAGGGTGACTACGTCAAGGCGTGGTGGAACGTGATCAACTGGTCCAACGTCGCGGAGCGCCTGCAGGCCGCTCGCGCTGCCGGGGTCAGCTACTGATCCTCACGTGAGTTGATGCGGCCGGTTGGGCCGGGTCGCGCATGAGCCGCAGGGGCGGCGTCCGTCAGCGGACGCCGCCCCTGTCGTCTGCGGTTCGGACGCCGTGCGCGCAACCTGATGAAACCCTGAGACCAAATTTGAGATTTTCTCAGAAACGGCGGAGGATGGGAGGCGACATCACGATCCACGTTTCATCACAGGAGTTTCTGTCGTGCCCATCTCCCCCAAGCTCGTCGCCGTCGCTGCCAGCGCCGCGGTCCTGGTCACCGGGACCGGGTTGGCCGTCGGCGCCAACCAGGCCGGCCAGCAGACCGTCGCTGCGGTCGCCGTCCCTGCACCCCCCACCGAACTCGAGATCCACGTCCGGGCCGACGACGCCGCGCACACCGCGACGCTGTCCCACCCCACGGTGGGCGCCGCCCTCGGCGCTGCCGGCGTCTCGGTGGGCCAGCACGACCGCGTCTCCCCCGCCTTCGGGACCTTCCTGGCCGACGGCGAGATCGTCACCGTCACCCGCGCCGAGGTGACCCACGAGACCACCATCGTCCCGCTGGCGTTCACCACCACCGAGGTCAAGGACTCCTCCCTGGCCAAGGGCGAGCGCAAGGTGAAGACCGAGGGCGCCGAGGGCACCCGCGAGGACGTCACCGAGACCATCACCCTCGACGGGGTCGTCCAGAGCAGCAACGTCATCTCCCAGACCGTCACTAAGGAGCCCGTCAACCGCGTCATCCGCGTCGGCACCAAGGTGGCCCCGAAGATCACCTCGCGGTCCAGCGAGCGGACGGCGCCCGCGAAGGATAAGGCGAAGAAGTCCCCGAAGAAGGAGTCGGCCAAGAAGTCGGAGAAGTCCGACAAGGTGGAGAAGTCGGAGCAGTCCGAGCAGAAGGACTCCTCGAAGAAGAGCTCGCACGAGATCAACCTCGCCCGCGCCGACATGTGGGACCGGATCGCCAAGTGCGAGTCCGGCGGCCGCTGGAACATCAACACCGGCAACGGCTACTACGGCGGCCTGCAGTTCAACCTCGGCACCTGGCGTTCGGTCAACGGCACCGATTTCGCGGCCTACCCGCACCAGGCCTCCCGCGCCGAGCAGATCACCGTCGCCAACCGGCTCTACGCCAAGCGCGGCCTGCAGCCCTGGGGTTGCCGCCACGCCGCCTGACCGGCACCACGAACCCGAACGGCCCCGCGAGCATCAACTCGCGGGGCCGTTTCGTGTCTTTGGCCAGGGCCGGGTCAGGCCTTGTCGTCCTCGTCGGCGGACTCGACGCTGGCCATCGCATCGACGAAGCCAGCGGCCTCGGCGGCCTCGGTGGAGTTGAACCACACCTCGGCGATCGTCTGGTCGTACCAGCGCGACTCGGTGGTGTGGTACTTCATCGAGTTCTCGTTGCCCTTGATGTCGAACCCGGCCGGGGGCTCGGTGCCCTCGAACGAGCCCTCGCCGAAGCGCGGGGCCTCGGCATCGGCGTCGGCGTCCGCAACATCAGCGGCGGCGACGGGGGTGCCCTCCTCGGTGAGCTCGATCTCCTCGGCCGACACCTCCTCGGGGTCGACGACCTCGGCCTCGGCGGCCTTCGCCTTCGACACCTTGGCAGCCGGCTTGCTGGACGCCTTGGGCGCGGCCTTGGTGCCGGACGCCTTGGCCTTGGCCTTGCGCGACTCCTCGACGGTCTCGCCGACGATCTCGATCACGGCCATCGGGGCGTTGTCGCCCTGACGGTTGCCGATCTTGGTGATGCGGGTGTAGCCACCGTCGCGGTCGGCCATCTTCGGGGCGATCTCGGTGAACAGGACGTGCACGACGCCCTTGTCGGTGATCGTCTTCAGCACGACGCGACGGCTGTGCAGGTCACCGCGCTTGGCCTTGGTGATCAGCTTCTCGGCCAGCGGACGGACGCGCTTGGCCTTGGTCTCGGTCGTCGTGATCCGGCCGTGCTCGAAGAGCTGGCTGGCGAGATTGGCCAGGATGATCCGCTCGTGGGCGGGGCTTCCACCGAGGCGGGGACCCTTCGTGGGCTTGGGCATGTTCGTAATCTCCTGGTTCTCAGAACTCGTTGTTGTCGTCGCCGAAGTCGGCGTCCTCGTCGTAGCTGCCCAGCGCGGCCATCGGGTCGAAGCCGGGGGCGCTGTCCTTGAGGGCCAGGCCCATCTCGTGGAGGCGGAGCTTGACCTCCTCGATGGACTTGGAGCCGAAGTTGCGGATGTCGAGGAGGTCCTGCTCGGAGCGGGACACCAGCTCGGACACCGTGTGGATGCCCTCGCGCTTGAGGCAGTTGTAGCTGCGCATCGTGAGCTTGAGCTCCTCGACCGGCAGGGCCAGGTCGGCGGCGTACTGCTCGTCGACCGGCGAGGGGCCGATCTCGATGCCCTCGGCCTCGACGTTCAGCTCGCGGGCCAGGCCGAACAGCTCGACCAGCGTCTTGCCGGCGGACGCCACGGCGTCACGCGGGCTGATGGCCGGCTTGGTCTCGACGTCGACGATGAGGCGGTCGAAGTCGGTGCGCTGCTCGACGCGGGTGGCCTCCACCTTGTAGGTGACCTTCAGCACGGGGCTGTAGATGGAGTCGACCGGGATGCGGCCGATCTCGGAGTCCAGGCCCTTGTTCTGGGCGGCGGACACGTAGCCGCGGCCGCGCTCGACGACGAGCTCCATGTCGATCTTGCCGGACGCGTTCAGCGTCGCGATGTGCAGCTCGGGGTTGTGGATCTCCACACCGGCGGGCGGGGCGATGTCGGCCGCGGTCACGGCGCCGGCACCGGCCTTGCGCAGGTACATCACCACGGGCTCGTCCTCCTCAGAGGACAGGACGAGCTGCTTGACGTTGAGGATGATCTCGGTGACGTCCTCGACGACGCCGGGCAGCGTGGTGAACTCGTGCTGGTTGCCCTCGATCTTGATGCTGGTCACGGCCGCGCCCGGGATGGACGACAGCAGCGTGCGCCGCATGGAGTTGCCCAGGGTGTAGCCGAAGCCCGGCTCGAGGGGCTCGATGACGAAGCGCGACCGGGTGTCGGACAGGACGTCCTCGGTCAGCGTCGGACGCTGTGCGATGAGCATGTTGTTCCTTTCCACCGCCCACTATTTGACGGTGTACTGCAGGGCTCGGCACCGTGCCGGGCCCGTTTGGTGCGGGGAGAACCGCGCAAGGCGTCCGTGGGGTGTTTCCACCTCACGGACGCCTGCGGGGGTCACTTCGAGTAGAGCTCGACGATCAGCTGCTCGGCGACATCGACCACGATCTGGTCGCGCGTCGGGAGCTGGTGGACGAGGATGCGCATCCGGTTGGGACGCACCGTGAGCCACGCCGGGACGGAGCGCTCATGGTGGGTCTCGCGGGCGATCACGAACGGATCGAGGTTCAGCGACTTCGGCTTGACGTCGATGATGTCGTACGGCGTCACGCGGAAGCTGGGGATGTTCACCTTCTTGCCGTTGACCAGGAAGTGGCCGTGGACGACCATCTGGCGGGCCTGGCGGCGGGTCGAGGCGAAGCCGGCGCGGTAGATCACGTTGTCCAGGCGCGACTCGAGGATCTGCAGCAGGATCTCACCGGTCTTGCCGGAGCGACGCACCGCCTCCTCGTAGTAGCGGCGGAACTGCTTCTCCAGCACGCCGTAGGCGAAACGGGCCTTCTGCTTCTCGCGGAGCTGGAGCAGGTACTCCGACTCCTTGATGCGGCCGCGGCCGTGCATGCCGGGCGGGTAGGAACGACGCTCGAAGGCCTTGTCGCCCCCGACGAGGTCCGTGCCGAGACGGCGCGACTTCTTGGTGATGGGTCCGGTGTAACGGGCCATGGTTGATCAGTCTCTCTTTCTCGGGCTCAGACGCGACGGCGCTTCGGCGGACGGCAGCCGTTGTGCGGCACGGGGGTCACGTCGGAGATCGGGCCGATCTCCAGGCCCAGCGCGCCGAGCGAACGGATGGCGGTCTCACGGCCGGAGCCGGGGCCCTTGACGAAGACGTCCACGCGCTTCATGCCATGGTCCATGGCGCGGCGACCCGCGGCCTCGGCGGCCATCTGCGCGGCGAACGGCGTCGACTTGCGGGAGCCCTTGAAGCCGACGGTGCCGGCGGACGCCCACGAGATCACAGCACCGGTCGGGTCCGTGATCGAGATGATGGTGTTGTTGAACGTGCTCTTGATGTGGGCCTGCCCGGAGACGATGTTCTTCTTCTCCTTGCGGCGGACCTTGCCCTTAGCCGCGGCGGCGGCCTGTGCCTTGGTACGGCCTGCTTGTGCCATGTGTCAGTTCTCCTGGTCTCTCAAGGGCCGCGTCAGCGGGCCTTCTTCTTGCCGGCGACAGCCTTCTTCTTGCCCTTGCGCGTACGAGCGTTGGTCTTCGTACGCTGACCGTGGACCGGAAGGCCCATGCGGTGGCGGCGGCCCTGGTAGGAGCCGATCTCGATCTTGCGGCGGATGTCCGCGGCGACCGTACGACGGAGGTCACCCTCGGTCTCGTAGGAGGCCTCGATGAAGTCACGCATCGCGACGAGCTGCTCGTCGGTGATGTCCTTCACACGGATGTCGCCGCTGATGTCGGTGGCGGCCAGGATCTCCTTGGCGCGGGTGCGTCCAATGCCAAAGATGTAGGTGAGTGCGATCTCCAGACGCTTCTCGCGCGGCAGATCGACTCCGATGAGACGTGCCATCAGGCGTTTCCTTTCCGTTGACGGCCCGTGGGCCGCGAAGGTGTGTGGCGTGCGGCGTCCCGTGCGCCTGAGCGCGGGCCTCGGCCTTCGTCCGAGGGTGAATCCGCCGAGGTTGGCAGGCGGCCACTGGGTGTCCGCACCTCGACGGGTGTGCCGTCACGTTTTCAGTTGTGTTGGGGAGGGACCCCTGTGTGTGATCGTGCCCCCCGGCCGCTGCAGCGGGACTCAGCCCTGGCGCTGCTTGTGGCGCGGGTTCTCGCAGATCACCATCACGCGACCGTGCCGGCGGATCACCTTGCACTTGTCGCAGATCTTCTTGACGCTCGGCTGAACCTTCATCGAGCTACTTTCTGGATTGCGCCGGGCACAGGGAAGCCCCTGGGCTCGACTGGATGGAACTTCGAGAACCGGTTACTTGTGTCGGTAGACGATGCGCCCACGCGTCAGGTCGTAGGGCGAGAGCTCCACGACGACACGGTCACTGGGGAGGATACGGATGTAGTGCTGCCGCATCTTGCCGCTGATGGTCGCCAGAACCTTGTGGCCGTTGGTCAGCTCCACACGGAACATCGCATTCGGCAGCGCTTCGACGACGGAGCCCTCCATCTCGAGGGCGCCTTCCTTCTTGGCCATGATCTCCTAAAGGGAACGCTTCGCCACCTGAGGACACAGGTGACCGACTTCCCATGTTACTCCACAGCGGGAGTCACGCTCAAATCACGGCGTCGCACGAAGGCGTCGCCACACAACGGCGTCACAGGAACATGATGACCACGAGCACGAGCACCAACGCCAGGATGCCCGCGACCAGCCCGGCCCCCAGCAGCTTGGCGACGAGGGCGCCGCTGGGCGATCGGGCCTCGGTGAGTTCACCCGGACGCCCCACGCCGGCCTCGACGATGGCCGGGACGTCGTGGGTCGCCACGCCGGGGACCGCCTCCACGACCGGCACGACCTGCCCCAGGGTGGTGGCCCCGAACAGGACGTCCAGGAGGCGGTGGTAGTCGTCGGCGACCACGTCGCCGCGTTCGTAGGCCTCGTTCAGCCGCTCGGTGAGGCGATTGCGCTCGTCGTCGGTCAGGGGGGCATCGGGCGTCGCCCGATACTTCGAGGAACGCGGGAGCTCAGCCATGCGCACAGAGTACCCGCCCCGGCGACCCCCGCCGATGAGACCGGCGCCGGCGCGTGGGGGCTGGTCGATATCGTGGCACGGTCCCGCTCGCCGGACTCACGAACCCCCGGTCGAGCCGTCCGGAAGGAATCATCGTGAAGCGCAACCCCGTCATCGTCGCCGCGGGCCTCGTCGCCGCCCTGTCCCTGGCCCTCACCGGCTGCGCCGGCACGGCCAACCCCGCCCCGGCGTCCACCCCTGCGGCCTCGGACGCCCCGGCCGGCGGCCAGGAGTACACGATCGGCATCGCCCAGTACGTCACCCACGCCTCGCTGGACGCCGCCCGCGAGGGCTTCAAGCAGGCGCTCAGCGACGCCGGGCTGAACGTCACCTACGACGAGAAGAACGCCCAGGCCGACGCCGCGACGAACACCACCATCGCGACCACCTTCGCCTCGGCCGACCTCGACCTGGTGCTGGCCATCGCCACCCCGTCGGCCCAGGCCGCCGCGCAGGCGATCACCGACACCCCCGTCCTCTTCACCGCGGTCACCGACCCGGAGGCGGCCAAGCTCGTCGCCACGGCGGACGCCCCGGGCGCGAACGTGACCGGGACCTCCGACATGAACCCGGTCGCCGAGCAGATCGCCCTGGTCAAGCAGCTCAAGCCCGAGGCGAAGACCGTCGGCATCATCTACAGCTCCGGTGAGGTGAACTCCGAGGTGCAGGTCGCCGCCGCCAAGGAAGCCGCGGCCAAGGAGGGTCTGGAGGTCGTCGAGAAGACGATCACCACCACCGCCGAGGTCCAGCAGGCCGCCAACGCCATCGAGGCCGACGCGATCTACGTGCCGACCGACAACAACGTCGTGTCGGCGATCGAGGCGGTCGTGCAGGTCGCCGAGAGCAAGCAGATCCCGCTGGTGGTGGGCGAGGGTGACTCGGTCGCCAAGGGCGGCATCATCACCTACGGGCTCGACTACACCAAGCTCGGCTACCAGACCGGCGAGATGGCCGTGAAGGTGCTGACCGGCGAGGCGGATCCGGCGTCCACGCCCGTGGAGACGCTCAAGGAGCTGTCGCTCTACGTGAACGAGGCCGCGGCGCAGCGCATGGGCATCACCATCCCGGCTGAGTTGCTCGACGGCGCCGAGGTCGTCGGCTGACCTCATGCTGTCCGCTCTTGACCTGGGCCTGATCTACGGCCTGATGGCACTCGGGGTGTACCTCACGTTCCGCGTGCTGGACTTCCCCGACCTGACCGTCGACGGCAGCTTCACGACCGGAGCTGCCGTCACGGCGTCCTTCATCATCGCCGGCCAGTCGCCGCTGCTCGCCACGGCGGCGGGCGCGGTGGCCGGCGCCCTGGCCGGCCTGGTCACGGGCGTGCTGCACACCAAGGGGAAGATCAACCCGCTGCTCGCGGGCATCCTCACCCAGATCGCGTTGTATTCGATCAACCTGCGGATCATGGGGCGGGCCAACCTGCCCCTGCTGCGCACCGACACGTTGCTGTCGGGCATGCGGGACGACCGCGTGCTCGGCACCTGGCTCTCCATCGGGGTGTTCGCCCTGATCGTGCTCGCGTTCATGCTGGTGCTGGACTGGTTCCTCAACACCGACCTGGGCCTGGCGCTGCAGGCCACCGGCGACAACGAGCGCATGATCCGCGCCCAGGGTGTCTCGACCGACACCACCAAGATCCTGGGCCTGAGCCTGTCGAACGCCCTGGTGGCGCTGGCCGGTGGCCTGATCGCCCAGTACCAGGGGTTCGCCGACATCGGGATGGGCATCGGCCTCATCGTGGCCGGCCTGGCCTCGGTCATCATCGGCCAGGCGATCATCCCGGGTCGACGGTTCATCTTCGCCACGCTCGCCGTGGTCGTCGGCTCGGTGGTCTACCGCATCGTCATCCAGCTGGCGCTGAGCGCCGGCGCCGACCCCAACGACATGAAGCTCATCTCGGCCCTCCTGGTGATCGCCGCGCTGCTGCTCCCCCGCCTGGGCGTCGTCCGGCGGCTGAAGGCCGGCAGACGGGCACGACTGATGGCTGCTGCTGTGAGGGGAGAAGCCCGTGCTTGAGGTCCGCAACCTGCGCAAGATCTTCTTCCAGCACACCCCGAACGAGAAGGTCGCCCTCGACGGTGTCGACCTGTCCCTGGCCGAAGGTGACTTCGTCACGGTGATCGGCTCCAACGGCGCCGGCAAGTCGACGCTGCTCAACGTCGTCGCCGGGGAGTTCCGCCCCGAGGGCGGCACCGTCCGCATCGACGGGGTG
Source organism: Propionibacteriaceae bacterium (assembly GCA_030539405.1). Taxonomy (GTDB): domain Bacteria; phylum Actinomycetota; class Actinomycetes; order Propionibacteriales; family Propionibacteriaceae; genus Propioniciclava. The sequence goes on along the minus strand of JAUNSA010000024.1, from coordinate 16,165 downwards.
GACGTCACCAAGATGCCGGTGCACCGCGTCGCCCGCTGGGTGGGCCGCGTATTCCAGGACCCGATGGCCGGCACCACGCCCCACGGCACGATCGAGCAGAACCTCGCCATGGCGTTCGCCCGCGGCAAGACCCGCGGGCTGCGCACCGGCGTCACCAAGGCCAAGCGGGAGATCTTCCGCGAGGAGCTGGCCCGGCTCGAGCTCGGCCTGGAGAACCGCCTGCGCACCGATGTGGGGCTGCTCTCGGGCGGTCAGCGCCAGGCGCTGTCGCTGTTGATGGCCACGTTCAGCGGCCCGAAGATCCTGCTGCTGGACGAGCACACCGCCGCCCTCGACCCGGCCCGCGCCGCGCTGGTGACCCGCCTGACCGACGAATCGGTGGCCCGCCACGGCCTGACGACCCTGATGGTCACACACAACATGCACCAGGCGCTGTCCATGGGCAACCGGCTGATCATGATGCACGAGGGGCGGATCATCTACGAGCTCGCCGGCGAGGACAAGCGCACGGCCACCACCGAGGACCTGCTGCAGGAGTTCTCCAAGCTGAAGGCCGTCTCGGACCGTACACTGCTGGCCTGAGCTCATCGCCACCCCACGAAGGAGCACCCATGGCCAGGACTGTCACGCTGAGGGCAGCGCTTCGTTTCGTGATCGAGCTTGCCATCGGGCAGGCCCTGGCGTGGGGCATCACGGCCATGGTGATGCTGACCATGTTCTACTTCGGCCCCTGGGCCGACCCGCCCTACATCGACGAGCTGCTCCAAGTCCTGATCTGGCTCGCCGTCGCCATCGTCGTCGGACGGGCCATCATCCGCTACCGCCGCAGCAGGGTGCCCGCCCAGCCCTGATCAGTACAGCCCTGATCAGAACAGCCCGACGATGCGGCCGTCCTCGGCCAGGTCCATCTTCTCCGCGGCCGGGGACGACCCCAGCCCGGGCATGGTCTGCATCTGGCCCGAGAGCACGTAGACGTACCCGGCGCCGGCGGCCAACCGAACCTCCCGGATCGGCAGCGTCCACCCCTTCGGGGCACCCCGGTCGGCCGGGGTTGCGGTCGTGGACAGGTGCGTCTTGGCGACCAGCACCGGCAAACCGCCGAAGCCGAGGTCGGTCAGGCGTCGCAGTTCGGACGCCGCGGCCGGCGCGTAGTCGACCCCGGCGGCGCCGTACACCTTCGTCGCCAGCGCGAAGATCTTGTCGGTCAGCGGGGCGTCCAGGTCGTAGGTGTAGCGCAGGTCCGTCCCGACCTGTGTGGCCTCGAGCACGGCCCGGGCCAGCGCCGTGGCGCCCGCTCCCCCGTCGGCCACGTGGGTCGACACCGCGCAGGGCACGCCGCGCTGGTGGGCGAACCGGCTGATCACCGCGTGCTCGGAGGCGTGGTCGTCGGGGAACGCGTTGATCGCCACCACCGCCGGGACGCCCGTGCCCGCCACGATGTCGAGGTGGTGGGCCAGGTTGGACAGGCCCGCGGCGACGTCGTCCGGGTTCTCCTCGAGCAGCTCCGGCGGCAGCGGCTTGCCCGCCACCACCTTGAACCGCCCCGAGTGCACCTTCAACGCACGCACGGTCACCACGACCACCGCGGCGTCCGGCACGAAGCCCGACGTGCGGCACTTCACGTTGACGAAGCGCTCGTAGCCCAGGTCGGCGCCGAAGCCGGCCTCGGTGACGACGATGTCGGAGCGCGACAGCCCGACGTGGTCGGCGACGATCGAGGAGTTGCCGGTGGCGATGTTGCCGAACGGCCCGCAGTGGATGAGCGCGGGCTGGCCCTCCAGGGTCTGCAGCAGGTTGGGACGCACCGCGTCCTTGAGCAGGACGGCCATCGCCCCGGCCGCCTTGAGGTCCTCGGCGGTGACGGGCGCGCCCTCGACGGTGTAGCCGACCACGATCCGGCCCAGCCGCTCGCGCAGGTCGGCCACCGAGGTCGCCAACGCCAGGATCGTCATCACCTCCGAGGCCGCCGTGATGTCGAACCGCGCCTGCCGCGGGACGCCGTCGAGGCGTCCGCCCAGCCCGACCACGATGTTGCGGAGCGCCCGGTCGTTCATGTCGAGCACGCGCCCCCACGTGATCGAGTGCGGCGCGATGCCCAGCTTGTTGCCGTGCTGCAGGTGGTTGTCGACCATCGCGGCCAGCAGGTTGTGGGCCGCTGTGACGGCGTGGAAATCTCCGGTCAGGTGGAGGTTGAGCACCTCCATTGGAATGATCTGCGACCAGCCGGCGCCGGCCGCTCCGCCCTTGATGCCGAACACGGGCCCGAGCGAGGGCTGCCGCAGCACGGCGGTGGCGCGTTGGCCGAGCTGGCCCAGGCCCTGCACGAGCCCGACCGCGGTGGTGGTCTTGCCCTCCCCCAGCGGTGTGGGGGTGACGGCGGTCACCACGACGTACGTGCCGGCCGGACGCCGTGCGCCCACCGCGTCCAGCTCCACCTTGGCGGCGTGGCGGCCGTACGGTTCGAGGTCGTCGGCGTTCAGGTCGAGGACGGCGCCGATGTCGGACAGGGGCCGCAGCGGTGCGGCTTGGGCGATCTCCAGGTCAGTGGGCACGCCGTCCATTCAACACCCAACCCGGACGCGGTACGAGCCGGTCAGGGCGTGTGTGAAGAGTTGCCGGGTCAATCCGCCAACGGACCGAAGGGCAATCCGCGGGCGGTCAGCTCGGCCTCGCCGCCGTCGGGAGCGGTCAGCACCCAGAGCCCGCGCTCGGTGACGGTGATCGTGTGCTCCCAGTGGGCGGCCTTGGAGCCGTCCTTGGTGACGACGGTCCATTCGTCGTCGAGGGTGACGCCGATCGCGGAGCCGAGGGTGACCATCGGTTCGACGGCCAGCACCAGGCCGGGCACGATGCGGGGGCCGCGCCCGGGGCGTCCGACATTGGGGACGTCGGGGGGCTGGTGCATCTGCGAGCCGATGCCGTGGCCGGTGTAGTCCTTGAGGATGCCGTAGTGCTCGGCCCGACCCCGGACGCTCTTCTCGATGGCGTGCGAGATGTCGGTCACCCGGCCGCCCAGGGTGGCCGCGCCGATGCCCGCCCACAGGGACTCGCGGGTGACATCGCTGAGCCGCTGGTCGTCGGCCGACAGCGCGCCGACGCCGAACGTGATCGCGGCGTCCCCGTGCCAGCCGCCCAGGATGGCGCCGAAGTCGTAGGAGACCAGGTCCCCCTCGGCCAGGACGCGCTCGCCGGGGATGCCGTGGACGACCTCCTCGTTGACCGAGATGCAGGCCACGCCCGGGTAGGGCGGGTAGCCCCAGTCGGCGCCGTAGTTCAGGAAGGACGATCCGGCCCCGTGCCGGGCGAGGATGTCGCGGCCGACCTGGTCCAGTTCGCCGGTGGTGACGCCGGGGGAGGACGCCGCGAGGACGGCGGCGTGCACCTCGGCGACGATCAGACCGGCGCGGCGCATGGCCCGCACCTGGTCCGGCGTCTTGATCTCGACGCCGCCCCTCACGACTGGCGTCCGAGCTTGGCGTCGAGGGCTGCGGTGATGCGACGGCGCACCTCGGGGACCTCACCGATGGCGTCCACCTCGACCAGCAGGTCGCGGTCGCGGTAGACGTCGAGCAGCGGGGCGGTCTCGGCGTGGTACACGTCGATGCGGTGCCGGATGGAGTCGGCGTTGTCGTCGGCGCGGCCCTCGATCTCGGCGCGCTGGAGCAGCCGGTCGACCAGCGTGGTCGGCTCCGCCATCAGGGCCACCACCGCATTGAGGCGGCGGCGCTGGTTGACCAGCTCGGCATCCAGCGCAGCGACCTGCTCCAGGGTGCGGGGGTAGCCGTCGAGCAGGAAGCCCCCGCGCTTGCGCACGTCGGGGCTGGCCAGGCGCTGGAACACCATCTGGTTGGTCACCTCGTCGGGGACGAGGTTGCCGTCGGCGATCAGCGACTCGATCTGCTTGCCCAGGGCGGTTCCGAGCTGGATGTTGTCGCGGAACAACTGCCCGGTCGAGATCGTGACGATGCCGTAGTGCTCGGCGATGGCTCCGGCCTGGGTTCCCTTCCCCGCCCCGGGGGGACCCATGATGAGCAGCCTCACCGGAGGAAGCCTTCGTAATTGCGTTGCTGGAGCTGGCTCTGGATCTGCTTGACCGTGTCCAGGCCGACACCCACCACGATCAGCAGCGACGTGCCGCCGAAGGGGAACTGCTGCGAGGTGCCCAGGAAGATGAACGCGAACGCCGGGATCAGCGAGATCAGGCCCAGGTACAGCGAACCGGGCGCGGTCAGGCGGCTCAGCACGTGCGCGAGGTACTTCTCGGTCGGCTTGCCGGCGCGGATGCCGGGGATGAAGCCGCCGTACTTCTTCATGTTGTCGGCGACCTCCTCGGGGTTGAAGGTGATCGACACGTAGAAGTACGCGAACGCCACGATCAGCACGAACATCAGCAGCGAGTGCCAAAAGCCGGTGCCGTTGAAGTTGGCCGCGATCCACGAGGACACGGGGCTCTCCGGCGCGAACTGCGCGAACATGATCGGCAGGTACAGCAGCGAGCTGGCGAAGATGACCGGGATGACGCCGGCCTGGTTCACCTTGATCGGGATGTAGGTCGTCGAGCCACCCACGAGGCGTCGGCCCACCATCCGCTTGGCGTACTGGACGGGGATGCGGCGCTGGGCCTGCTCCACGAACACGACGCCCAGCATGACCAGCAGGCCGACGGCGACGACGCCGACGAACGCCAGCCAACCGGCCGAGTTCGGCAGCGTGAGGCCGTTCCACTGGATCGACCCGCGCGACAGCGCGATGCCCCAGACCTGGGCCGGGAAGGCCGCCGCGATCTGGGTGAAGATCATCACCGACATGCCGTTGCCGACGCCGCGTTCGGTGATGAGCTCGCCCAGCCACATCACGATGCCCGTACCGGCGGTCATGGTCAGGATCATCACCAGGATCGGGAAGATCGTCGCGTCATAGACCAGCGGCAGGCCACAGCCGGGGAAGAGCTGCCCGCTGATCGCCATCGTCACGAACGCCGAGGACTGCATGACCGCCAGCACGATCGTGAGGTACCGCGTGTACTGGGTGATCTTCTGCTGCCCGGCGCCACCCTCCTTCTTGAGGGCCTCCAGCTTGGGGATCACGACCGTCAGCAACTGCAAGATGATGGACGCGGTGATGTACGGCATGATGCCCAGCGCGAAGATCGCCAACTGCAGCAGCGCGCCACCCGAGAACAGGTTGATCATCGAGTACAGGCCCGCCGCCGCGCCGGTGGACGCCTGCAGCGTGCACTCCTGGACGTTCTGCATGTTCACATTGGGCGTCGGGATGACCGAACCCAGACGGAAGATGGCCAGGACGCCGAGGGTGAACAGGATCTTCCGGCGCAGGTCGGGAGTCCTGAGCGCGTGGGCGAAGGCGGAGAGCATCCGGGTCCAATCAGTGAAAGACAGCACAGCAAGGCCGGGCCCCAAGACCCAACCGATCAGACTCTACCAAGCCTGACGAGGATGCTCCGCATCGCCCGCCTTCTGCCTTCATCCGATCGGTTGCACCAACTCGGGACCGTCATGGCGCACGTTGTTGACCAACGGCGCCACCGGGTGGGTGGTGACCTCGGCTCCCTGCGGGGCGTGCATCAGGGGTCGGACGCCGTCAGCATCCGTCAGCGTGGGGTCGAGCCACGCCGCCCAGTGCTCGGGGAGGATGACCATCGGCATCCGGTCGTGCAGGTGACCCACGGCGTCCGTGGCCTGGGTGGTGATGATCGTGCACGTCGTCAGCCAGGCCCCCTCGGGGGACTTCCAGAACTCGTAGAGGCCGGCCATCACGAACGGACCGGGTTCGGTCATGCTGATGAACCACGGCTGCTTGGCCGGCTTGCCGCCGGGGCCCGTGGTCGGCGTCCACTCGTAGAAGCCATCGGCGGGGATCAGGCAGCGCCTTGCCGCGAAGGCCTTGCGGAAGGCGGGCTTCTCGGCGACGGTCTCGGCGCGGGCGTTGATCATTCTGGCCCCGCCGCGGGCGTCCTTGGACCACGACGGGACCAGCCCCCAGCGCGGCGTCACCAGCTTGCGGACGGTCTGGTTGGTCTCCTTGTCCAGGCGCTCCACCACCGCCGGGACCGCATCCGTCGGCGCGGCGTTGAACGTCGGCAAGGGTTCTTCGACGACCTCGTCGATCGCGAAGGTCTCGATGATGTCCTCGACGCTGGCCGAGGCAGCAAAGCGGCCACACATGGCGTCCACGGTAGCCCTACCCGGACTGCGGCCCCAGCCCCCGGCCTCGGCCCCCGGCCCCAAGCCTCGGTGCCACTCCCCCGCCCCGGCCTCGGCCCAAGTCCCCTGTCTCGGTCCCCGATCCCGCCCCGATCAGGAACGGACCCCGGATACCCCCAGAAACGCCGTTTGCTAGCGGTGTTTCTGGGGGTAACCGGGGTCTCTCAGCCGAGGGGCACCGGTGTTGCCCGAACACTGTCCGCACGCCACGCAAGCCCGTCGCCACCCGGAGCTGCACGAACGCAACGAGGGCGCCCCCTGCTGGGGACGCCCTCGTGGGATTGCTTCAGATCACAGCTCGTTGGCGGTGCCGCCAGCAGCCTCGATCTTGCTCTTGGCCGACGCCGTGTAGGCGTGGGCGTCGATGTCGAACTTCACGGTGGTCTCGCCGGCGCCGAGCACCTTGACGAGCTTGCCCTTGCGGACCGCGCCCTTGGAGACGAGGTCCTCGACGGTGACCTTGCCACCCTCGGGGAAGAGCTCGACCAGCTTCGCGATGTTCACGACCTGGTACTCGACCCGGAAGGGGTTCTGGAAACCGCGCAGCTTCGGGAGCCGCATGTGCAGCGGCATCTGGCCGCCCTCGAAGTTCGCCGGCACGTTCTTGCGTGCGCCGGTGCCCTTGGTGCCACGGCCGGCCGTCTTGCCGCCCTTGCCACCCTCACCGCGTCCGACGCGGTGCTTGTCGGTCTTGGCCCCGGGGGCCGGGCGCAGGTGGTGTGCCTTGAGCGCCATGTCAGTCAACCTCCTCGACGGAGACGAGGTGGATGACGGTGTTGACCATGCCGCGGTAGTGCGGGAGGTCCTCCTTCTCCACGACGTCGCCGATCTTCTTCAGGCCCAGGGTCCGCAGGGTCTCGGCCTGATTGCGCTTCACGCTGTTCGCGCTCTTGATCTGGGTCACTCGGAGCGTGGCCATCAGGCAGCCCCCTCCTTGCGAGCCCGCAGCAGGGCGGCCGGGGCCACGTCCTCGACGGGGAGACCCCGACGACGAGCAACCTGCTCCGGCTCCTCGAGCTGCTGGAGCGCCTCGACCGTGGCGTGCACCACGTTGATCGCGTTGGCGCTGCCCAGCGACTTGGCCAGGACGTCGGTGATACCGGCGCACTCCAGCACGGCGCGCGCAGAGCCACCGGCGATCACACCGGTACCCGGCGACGCCGGACGCAGGAGCACGACGCCCGCGGCCTTCTCACCCTGGACGGGGTGCGGGATGGTGCCCTGGATGCGGGGGACGCGGAAGAAGTTCTTCTTCGCCTCCTCGACACCCTTGGCGATCGCCGCGGGCACCTCCTTGGCCTTGCCGTAGCCGACACCCACGGTGCCGTCACCGTCGCCCACCACGACCAGCGCGGTGAAGCTGAAGCGACGACCACCCTGGACGACCTTGGCGACGCGGTTGATCGCGACGACCTTCTCCAGGTACTGGTTCTTGTCCTCTCGGGCGGCGTTGTCCCGGCCGCCTCGACGATCGTCGCGGCCGCGACGCTCGCCACCGCCCTGGCCGCCACGGCCACGGGCAGACGCGTTTTCGTTCGCCATTGTTTTCCTTTCCGCTTCGATCAGAATCCGAGGCCAGCCTCGCGCGCACCGTCAGCCAGTGCGGCGATCCGTCCGTGGTACTGGTTGCCGGCGCGGTCGAACACGACGGACTCGACGCCCGCCTTCTTCGCCCGCTCGGCCACGAGCGCGCCGACCTGCTTGGCCTTCTCGCTCTTGTCGCCGGACGCGCCGCGCAGGTCAGCCTCCATGGTGGAGGCGGACGCCAGCGTGCGGCCGACCGTGTCGTCGATCACCTGGGCCACGATGTGACGCGCGGACCGGGTGACGACCAGGCGCGGACGCTCGGTCGTGCCGAAGATGCGCTTGCGGCCACGGACCTGACGACGCAGGCGCGCACGGACGCGCGGGGCGGTTCCCTTGTTCTTCACGGGAGTGCTCATCGTCACTTACCAGCCTTTCCGACCTTGCGGCGAACGCGCTCGCCGGAGTAGCGCACGCCCTTGCCCTTGTACGGCTCGGGCTTGCGGAGCTTGCGGATGTTGGCTGCAACCTCGCCGACGACCTGCTTGTCGATGCCCTGCACCGAGAACGCGGTCGGCTTCTCCACGGCGAACGTGATGCCCTCGGGGGCGTCCACGACCACGGGGTGGCTGAAGCCGAGCTGGAACTCGAGCTGCTGGGGGCCCTTGGAGATCACGCGGTAACCAACGCCCACGATCTCGAGCTTCTTTTCATAGCCCTCGGTGACACCGATGACCATGTTGTTGACCAGGGTGCGGGTCAGGCCGTGCAGCGCACGCGACTCGCGCGCGTCGTCCGGACGGCTGATCTCGATCTGGCCTTCGTCGTTGCGTGCCACCGTGATCGGCTCGCGGACGGTCAGGGACAGGGTGCCCTTGGGGCCCTTGACCTGGACGTCCTGGCCGTCGAGGGAGACCTCGACGCCGTTCGGCACGGTAATGGGGAGCTTTCCAATACGGGACATGTTCAGCTACCTCCCGTCACCACACGTAGGCGAGCACTTCGCCGCCCACGCTCTTGAGGGATGCTTCCTTGTCGGTCAGCAGGCCCTGCGAAGTGGAGATGATCGCGATGCCGAGGCCACCGAGGACCTTGGGCAGCGCGTTGCTCTTCGCGTAGACCCGGAGACCGGGCTTGCTGATGCGGCGCAGGCCGGCGATGGAACGCTCGCGGCTGTTGCCGTACTTCAGCGTGATCGTCAGCGTCTTGCCGACCTCGCCCTCACCGGGCTCGACCACCTCGTAGGCGGTGATGTAGCCCTGCTGCTTCAGGATCTCGGCGATACCCACCTTGATCTTGCTGTGCGGCATGGAGGTCGAATCGTGGTACGCCTGATTGGCGTTTCGCAGACGCGTGAGCATGTCTGCGATCGGATCCGTCATTGTCATGGCTTGTTGAGCCTCTTTCTCGCCGTGGTTTCCCCGAGCAGCGCCCGGGGACCTACCGCGTGTTGTGAATCGTGGGTGGAGTCGTCGCTCACCAGGAGGACTTGATCACGCCGGGGAGCTCGCCCTTGTGGGCCATCTCCCGCAGGCAGATGCGGCACAGGCCGAACTTGCGGTACACCGACTTCGGACGCCCACAGCGGTTGCAGCGGGTGTAGGCGCGCACGGCGAACTTCGGCTTGCGGCTCTGCTTGACCTTCAGACCAGTCTTTGCCATCAGTGGGTCACCTTCTGCTCATCTGCTTCTTGATCTGGCTCTTCGAGCCGGTGAAGGCGCGCCTGCGGGCGACCGCCTTCTTGGGATCGTTCTCCGGCGCCTTGAACGGGAAGCCCAGCGCCTTGAGCAGCGCGCGACCCTCCTCGTCGGTGGTCGCCGACGTCACGAACGTGATGTCCATGCCGCGCACGCGATCGATCTTGTCCTGGTCGATCTCGTGGAACATGACCTGCTCGTTCAGGCCGAACGTGTAGTTGCCCTGGCCGTCGAACTGGTGGGCCGACAGACCACGGAAGTCGCGGATACGGGGCAGCGCCAGCGTCAGCAGACGGTCGGCGAACTCCCACATGCGATCCCCACGCAGCGTGACGTGGCAACCGATCGGCATGCCCTCGCGCAGCTTGAACTGGGCGATGGACTTGCGGGCCTTGGTGACCTGCGGCTTCTGGCCGGTGATCGCGGTGAGGTCACGGATGGCCCCATCGATCACCTTGGAGTCGCGCGCGGCCTCGCCGACGCCCATGTTCACCACGATCTTCACCAGGCCGGGGATCTGCATGACGTTGGCGTAGGAGAACTCGCCGTTCAGGGCGTCCTTGATCTCCTCGCGGTACTTCTGCTTGAGGCGGGGCAGTTCCTTGACGGAGGTCTCAGCCATCTCAGATCTCCTTCCCGGTCTTGCGGGCGATCCGGATCGAGCGCTCCGCGGTGTACTCGGTGCCGTCGGGGCGACGCTTGGTGACCTCACGGCGCTCGTAGCCCACGCGGGTCGGGACCTCCTTGCCGTCCACCGTCACGACCAACTGGACGTTGGAGACGTGGATGGGGGCCTCGGTCTCGATGATGCCGCCGGCGGTGCCACCCGACTGGGTCTGCTGGGCCGGGGTGTGCTTCTTGACGACGTTGACGCCCTCGACGATGACCATGTCATCCTTCGGGAACACCTTCAGCACCTCGGAGACCTTGCCGCGATCGTCGCGGTGGCCGGCGATGACCTTGACGCGGTCACCCTTCTTCACGTGCAGATGGTTCGTCATGTCAGATCACCTCCGGGGCGAGCGAGATGATGCGCATGTAGCGCTTGTCACGCAGCTCGCGGCCGACCGGGCCGAAGATGCGCGTCCCGCGGGGCTCGCCATCCGACTTCAGGATGACGGCTGCGTTCTCGTCGAACTTGATGTAGGAGCCGTCGGCGCGACGGGTCTCCTTGGTGGTCCGGACGATGACGGCCTGGACCACATCGCCCTTCTTCACGTTGCCACCGGGGATGGCGTCCTTGACCGTGGCGACGATCTTGTCGCCCAGGCCCGCGTAACGACGCTTCGAACCCCCGAGGACACGGATGCAGAGGATCTCCTTCGCACCCGTGTTGTCCGCGACCTTGAGTCGCGATTCCTGCTGGATCATTCCTTCTCCTCTGTTTCGCCGGTTCCCACACGGTGGGCCTGGCGGAACCAATCGGATGCCCCTCGCGAGGGACCTGCCGGCGGTCTGCGCTGGTCGGGTTTCCAAGCCGGTGTCAGCTCGTCGTCGGCTCCGAACTCAGGTCAGGAGAGGGGGCTGGAAAGCCCCCTCTCCATCAGTCGGTGGGTCTGGCCGGAGCCAAACCTCACCCATGGTACGGGATTACTTGGCCTTCTCCACAATCTCGAGGAGGCGCCACCGCTTGGTGGCCGAGAGCGGACGGGTCTCCATGATCCGCACGCGGTCGCCCATCCCCGCCGAGTTCTCCTCGTCGTGGGCCTTCAGCTTCAGCGTCCGGGTCATGACCTTGCCGTACAGGGCGTGCTTGACGCGCTGCTCGATGGCGACGGTGATGGTCTTGTCCATCTTGTCGCTCACCACGACACCTTCACGCACCTTGCGGGCGTTGCGCTCAACAGTCTCAGTCATCTGGTTCGTGCCTTACTTCTTGAGGTCCGGGTCTTCGACGATGCCCAGGTTGCGCTCCTGCAGCACGGTGTAGACGCGCGCGATGTCCTTGCGGACCTCACGCAGACGCCCGTGCGACTCGAGCTGCCCGGTGGCGCCCTGGAAGCGGAGCGAGAACAGCTCCTCCTTCAGCTCCAGGACCATCTTGTTGAGCTCCTCGCGGCTGAGGCCGCGCAGGTCTGCGGCGACGAGTGCCTTCGCCATCAGATCTCACCTGCTTCCCGCTTGATGAAGCGTGCCTTGAACGGCAGCTTGTGGATGGCCAGACGCATGGCCTCGCGGGCCACGTCCTCCGGCACGCCGGACAGCTCGAAGAGCACACGACCCGGCTTGATGTTCGCGATCCACCACTCCGGCGAACCCTTGCCCGAGCCCATGCGGGACTCGGCGGGGTGCTTGGTCATCGGGCGGTCGGGGTAGACGTTGATCCACACCTTGCCGCCACGCTTGATGTGGCGGGTCATGGCGATACGGGCGCTCTCGATCTGACGGTTGGTCAGGTACGAGGACTCCAGGGCCTGGATGCCGAACTCGCCGAACGCGAGCTTGGTGCCACCCTTGGCCATGCCGTCACGCTTGGGGTGGTGCTGCTTGCGGTGCTTGACGCGACGCGGAATCAGCATGGGTCACGCTCCTTCGGTGTTCGTCGCCTCGGCCGGAGCCTCGGCGGCGGCTTCGGCGCGGCGGCGTCCGCCACGCTCGGGACGATCGCCACCCCGGCCGCGGTCGTCGCGACGCGGGCCACGGCCCGGACGACGCTGACCACCGGTGGCGGCGGCGCGGGCGGCCTTCTGGGCGGCGCGCTCGGCGCGCGTCCCGGAGACGTCACCCTTGTAGATCCACACCTTGACGCCGATGCGACCGAACGTCGTACGGGCCTCGTAGAAGCCGTAGTCGATGTCGGCGCGCAGCGTGTGCAGCGGGACGCGACCCTCGCGGTAGAACTCCGAGCGGCTCATCTCGGCGCCGCCGAGACGGCCGGAGCACTGGATCCGGATGCCCTGGGCGCCCGACCGCATGGCGGTCTGCTGCGCCTTGCGCATCGCGCGGCGGAAGGCCACGCGGGCGCCGAGCTGCTCGGCGATGCCCTGGGCGACGAGCTGCGCATCGATCTCGGGGTTCTTGACCTCGATGATGTTCAGCTGGACCTGCTTGCCGGTCAGCTTCTCGAGCTGGCCACGCACGCGCTCCGCCTCGGCGCCGTTACGGCCGATGACGATGCCCGGACGCGCCGCCTGCAGGAAGATCGTGACGCGCTCGGAGCGACGCTCGATCTCGATGCTGCTGATGCCGGCGCGCTCGAGGTTCTTGGTCAGCCACTCGCGGATCTTGACGTCCTCGGCGACCAGCTCGGCGTAGTTCTTGTCTGCGTACCAGCGGGTCTTGTGGTCAGTGGTGATGCCCAGGCGGAAGCCATGGGGGTTGATCTTCTGTCCCATGCTCAGGCTCCCTTCGTGCCCTTGGGCTCGACGACGACGGTGATGTGGGCACCGCGCTTGTTGATCCGGCTCGCGGAGCCCTTGGCCCGCGGACGGATGCGGCGCAGCGTGACACCCTCATCGACGAAGGCCTGGGAGATGAACAGGTCGTCCACCCGCAGGCTCTCGGTGTTCTCGGCGTTGGAGGCGGCCGAGGCCACCACCTTGTAGACGGGCTCGGACGCGGCCTGCGGGGCGAACCGCAGGACGGCCAGGGCCTCGTTGACGTCCATGCCGCGGACGACGTCCACGACACGACGCACCTTGGTCGGGGACATCCGGACGTGACGCGCGATGGCGTACGAGCCCGGACGGTCCCCGAGCAGCGCAGCGCGGCGGCTGGGCCGGCTCTCGTTGTTGCTCATGTGTTGGTTTCCTCTTCTCAGACTCAGCGCCGGCGCGACTTCTTGTCGTCCTTCACGTGGCCGCGGTAGGTACGCGTCGGGGCGAACTCGCCCAACTTGTGACCGACCATGGCCTCGGAGACGAACACCGGGACATGCTTGCGACCGTCGTGCACCGCGATGGTGTGCCCGATCATGTCGGGGCTGATCATGGAGCGACGGGACCAGGTCTTGATGACGTTCTTGGTGCCCTTCTCGTTCTGCACATCGACCTTCTTGGCCAGGTGCTCGTCGATGAAGGGGCCCTTCTTCAGGCTGCGTGGCATTTCTTCCTACTCCCCGATCAGCGCTTCTTGCCGGACTTGCGGCGACGAATGATGAGCTTGCTGCTCGCCTTGTTCTTGTCGCGGGTGCGCCCCTCGGGCTTGCCCCACGGGCTCACCGGGTGACGGCCACCGGACGTACGACCCTCGCCACCACCGTGCGGGTGGTCGATCGGGTTCATGACCACACCGCGGACGGTCGGGCGGATGCCCTTCCAGCGGTTGCGGCCGGCCTTGCCCCAGTTGATGTTGGACTGCTCGGCGTTGCCGACCTCGCCCACCGTCGCGCGGCAGCGAACGTCCACCATCCGCATCTCGCCCGAGGGCAGACGCAGGGTGGCGAAGCGACCCTCACGGGCGACGAGCTGGATCCCGGCGCCGGCAGAACGGCCCATCTTGGCGCCGCCGCCGGGGCGCAGCTCCACCGCGTGCACCGTGGTGCCGACGGGGATGTTGCGCAGCGGCAGGTTGTTGCCGGGCTTGATGTCAGCACCCTCGCCGGCCTCGACCATCGCGCCCTGGGCCAGGCCCTCGGGAGCGATGATGTAGCGCTTGGCGCCATCGACGTAGTGCAGCAGCGCGATGCGGGCGGTGCGGTTCGGGTCGTACTCGATGTGAGCGACCTTGGCCGGGACGCCGTCCTTGTCGTACCGCTTGAAGTCAATGATGCGGTAGGCCTGCTTGTGACCGCCGCCGATGTGGCGGGTGGTGATGCGGCCCTGGTTGTTGCGGCCACCGGTCTTCTTGATCGGAACGAGCAGCGACTTCTCCGGGGTGGAGCGCGTCAGCTCGGAGAAGTCCGAGACCGACGAGCCACGGCGACCCGGGGTCGTGGGCTTGTACTTGCGAATAGCCATTGTTCAGTCAGTCCTTCTCAGTTGCCCTGGCCGAAGATGTCGATCCGCTGGCCCTCGGCGACCGTGACGATCGCGCGCTTGGTGTTGGGGCGCTTGCCCGTCCCGTAGCGCAGCCGGCGGCTCTTGCCCTGGCGGTTGATGGTGTTGACCGCGGTGACCTTGACGCCGAAGACCTTCTCCACGGCGATCTTGATCTCGGTCTTGTTGGCGCTGGGGTCGACGAGGAACGTGTACTTGTTCTCGTCGAGCAGGCCGTAGCTCTTCTCGCTGACCACGGGCGCGAGCAGGATGTCGCGGTGGTCCTTGATCTTCAGGACGTTCACTTCTTGGTCTCCTCGTCAACCTCGGCGTCGTCGACCTCGGAGGAGGCGGCGACGGCCTTGACGGACTTGCCGGTGGCGGGTCCGGCGACGAAGACGTCCAACGCCGCGGCGGTGAACACCACGTCGTCGGCCACGACCACGTCGTAGGCGTTGAGCTGGTCAGGGGCGATCACGTGCACGCTGGCCACGTTGCGGAGGCTCAGCCAGGCGATCTCCTCGTCACGGTGCAGCACCACGAGGACGCGCTTGCCGGTGACCGTCTCGAGCGCCTGGAGGGCGGCCTTCGTCGAGGGCTTGTCCCCGGACACGAAGCTGTCGATCACGTGGACGCGACCATCACGGGCCCGGTCGGACAGGGCGCTGCGCAGGGCGGCGGCCACCATCTTCTTGGGGGTGCGCTGGGCGTAACCGTGCGGGGTCGGGCCGTGGACGATGCCACCGCCGGTCCACTGCGGGGCGCGACGCGAACCCTGGCGGGCGCGGCCGGTGCCCTTCTGACGCCACGGCTTCGCGCCACCGCCGCGGACCTCGCCGCGGGTCTTGGTGGAGTGCGTGCCCTGACGAGCGGCAGCGAGCTGGGCCACCACGACCTGGTGGATCAGCGGGACATTGGTCGGCTGGCCGAACAGGTCGGCCGGCAGATCAGCCTTCTTCTTGGTGCCGATGATGGCGACGCTCTGGGTCTCGCTCATGCTCAGGCTCCCTTCTTGGCCGCGGTGCGCACGACGACGAGGGCACCCTTGGGGCCGGGCACGGAGCCCTTCACCAGGATGAGCCCACGCTCGGCGTCCACCGAGTGGATCGTGAGGTTCTGCACGGTCACCTTGTCGACGCCCATGCGGCCGGCCATCTTCATGCCGGGGAACACGCGACCCGGGGTGGCGGACTGGCCGATGGAGCCGGGCGAACGGTGCTTGCGGTGCACACCATGGCTGGCGCGCAGGCCGTGGAAGCCGTGGCGCTTCATGACGCCCGCGGTGCCCTTGCCCTTGGAGACGCCGGTGACGTCGATGACCTGGCCGGCCTCGAACACGTCGGCGCCGATCTCCTGGCCGAGCGTGTACTCGGAGGCATCAGCGGTGCGCAACTCGACGAGGTGCTTGCGCGGGGTCACGCCGGCGGCCTCGAAGTGGCCGGTCTCGGGCTTGTTGATGTTCTTCGGCTTCACGGCGCCGAAGGCGAGCTGAACGGCGTTGTAGCCGTCCTTCTCCGGGGTACGGACCTGCGTGACGACGCAGGGACCGGCCTGGATGACGGTGACGGGGACGACCTTGTTGTTCTCGTCCCAGAGCTGGGTCATGCCGAGCTTGGAGCCCAGGATGCCCTTCACAGTGCGGTTGTTGTTCATGGCAGCGGACCTCACGGAAGCTTGATCTCGATGTCCACACCGGCCGGAAGGTCGAGACGCATCAGCGAGTCAACCGTCTTCGGCGTGGGGTCGAGGATGTCGATGAGCCGCTTGTGGGTGCGCATCTCGAAATGCTCGCGGCTGTCCTTG
>JAUNSA010000148.1 GCA_030539405.1 Propionibacteriaceae bacterium | reverse complement strand
TTCGACGCCCGCTTCGCCGCGATCTGGCGCCGCTACGCCTTCCGCCTGGCCGACCACGCCCCGGACCCACTCCACCGGCACACGGCCGTGCGCGTCCGGACGCCGCTGGACGTGCCCGCCCTGGACGCCGCGGCGCGCACGCTGGTCGGGCTGCACGACTTCGGCGCGTTCTGCAAGCGCCGCGAGGGCGCGACGACGATCCGCGAGATGCTGCAGTGCCACGCCGAACGCTCAGACGACACCGGCCTGGTCGAGGTGACCCTGCGCGCTGACGCGTTCTGCCACTCGATGGTCCGCTCGGTGGTCGGGGCGCTGGTGGCGGTCGGCACCGGCCAGCGGGACGCCGCGTGGTTCGCTGGACTCATCGACCAGCCCACCCGCGCCGGCGACGTCACCGTCCTGGCGCCCCACGGGCTGGTGCTGGAGGAGGTCGGCTACCCCGCCGACGACCAGCTCGCCGCCCGCCAGCGCGAGGCCCGCGCCCGCCGCGACGAACAGGACCAGGGCGACGAGCAGGACCAGCGCGACAGCGACCCGCCCGACAAGGAGGAACGCCCATGAGCCACTACTTCGAGACCCCCACCGGCGAGGACCGCCGCCGCACCATCGGCGTCCGCTTCTGGGACACCGACTGGACGTTCACCACCGCTGCGGGCGTGTTCTCCGGCGACGGCCTGGACCTGGGCACCGGCGTCCTGCTGCGCAGCCACACGCCGGCGTCCGACTCCCGCCGCATCCTCGACCTGGGCTGCGGCTACGGCGTCCTGGCCGTGGCGTTGGCGTCCGCCGCACCGAACGCGCGCGTGGACGCCGTCGACACCAACGAGCGCGCGCTGGCGCTGACGCGCCTCAATGCGGACGCCCACGGCGTCGGCGAGCGCGTCCACGCGACGCTGCCAGAAGACGCGGACCCGGAAGCCCGCTACGACGAGATCTGGTCGAATCCGCCGATCCGGATCGGCAAGGACGCCCTGCACGCGCTGTTGCTGCACTGGCTGGCCCGGCTCGCCCCCGGCGGCGTGGCCCGGCTGGTCGTCGGCCGCAACCTGGGCGCGGACTCGCTGCAGCGTTGGCTGGGCGAGCAGGGCTACCGCTGCGATCGGACGGCCTCAGCGAAGGGATTCCGGGTCTTCGAGGTCGCACCTCTTGTGTCGCAACCGGCGGCCGACTAGCCTCAACTCACCACAAGCACGGGGCGCGCCCGGGCTGGAGAGGAGTCCTCATGGGTATCGGAGACAAGATTTCGAACAAGGCCGAGGAGCTGGGCGGCAAGGTCAAGGAGACCACCGGCGACTTGACGGACAACGAACGTCTCGAGGCTGAGGGCAAGGCCGATCAGGCTGCCGCGAACGCCAAGCAGGCGGGCGAGAACGTCAAGGATGCGGGCCGCAACGCCGCCGACGGCGTCAAGGACGTCTTCAACTAGGTAGCGCTCGACCACCACTGCGATCCCGAACGGGGTGCCGGAGATGACTCCCGCACCCCGTTCGGCGCGTTCGGAGGGTTTGCCGACCAGCGCCTGAAGGGGCGTAGAGTGTCGCACGAGATCCTGCAGGGGAACCCGGTGCAAGTCCGGGACTGACCCGCAGCCGTGAGCTGGGAGCACCCAGCGAGTCGGAATGCCTGCTTGATCTGACCGTGATCAACACCCGTCGTGGCCTACGGGGGAAGTCGGACCATCGTTCACTTCGGCTCGTGGCCTGAAAGTAGGAACGATGTCAACAACCCTCCAGCGTTCGGCGATCGGGCTCGTCGCCGCAACCGCCCTCCTGATCTCGGGCAGCCCCGCCGTCGCGGCTGCACCGCAGGCGTCCCCCCTGGCCCCCAACCGCGCCGCCCACTGGCTGACCACGCAGCAGGGCGAGGACGGCTCCTACCAGGCCTCCGGCATGGACGCGACCGTGGACGCCACCCTCGCCCTGACCGCCGCCACCACGCCCGCGCTGCAGGAGTCCATCGACGCCGGCGTCGCGCACATCAAGAAGTCCGTGACCCAGCCGATCAAGGTCACCGACGCCGCCAAGCTCGCCGTCCTCGCCGACGCGCTGGGCAGCGATGCCCAGAAGCTGTTCGGGGTGGACGCCGCCGCCACGATGACCGAGGCCGTGAACCGCGACGGGTCCATCGACGGCAGCACCGGCGCCTTCGCCGACGCCTGGGTCTTCCTCGGCATCGAGCGCTCCGGCAACTCGGTGAACGACATCACGTGCAACCACCTCGCGCTCCAGCAGGACGCCACCACGGGCGCCTTCGGCTACGAGTGGCCCGAGGGCACCTTCAACCCCGACCTGGACACCACCGGCATGGCGCTGATGGCCCTGGCCAGCTGCGAATCGGCGCTGGCCAAGACGGCCACCACCAAGGCGTCCGCGTGGCTGGCCGCCCAGCAGAAGGACGACGGCTCCTTCCCCAACGACTACTCCCCGGTCAACACCACCGCGCTGGCGATGATGGGGCTGGACGCCGCGGGTGCCGACACCGGCAAGGCCGGCGCGTGGCTGGCCGCCCAGCAGGGCACCGACGGCGGGCTGGTCTACGACGGCGAGAGCAACCTGCTCGCCACCGTCCAGGCGCTGCCCGCCCTGGCCGGGAAGTCCTACCTCGACACCGAATGGAAGCCGGGCGCCACGTTCACCGACGTGACGACCACCACCATGTTCTTCGACGAGATCGAGTGGGCCGCCGCGCGCGGCATCACCACTGGTTGGGACGATGGCACCTACCGCCCGCTCGACCAGATCAACCGCGACGCCATGGCCGCCTTCCTGTACCGCCTCGCCGGCTCGCCTGAGGTGACGCTGCCGAAGGCATCCCCCTTCACCGACCTGAAGCCGACCGACCTGTACTACAAGGAGATCGTCTGGCTGGCGCAGCAGAAGATCACCACCGGCTATGACGACGGCACCTTCCGCCCGCTGGACAAGGTGGGCCGCGACGCCACCGCCGCCTTCCTGTTCCGCTACGCCAAGGTCATCGACCACACCCCGGCGAAGACCTCCCCCTTCATCGACCTGTTGCCCAGCGACATGTTCTACAAGGAGATCGCCTGGGCCGCCGAGAAGGGCATCGTCAAGGGCTGGCCGGACAAGTCGTTCAAGCCGGTGACCCCGGTCGCCCGCGACGCGATGGCAGCCTTCCTGCACCGCGTGGGCGAGATGGACTCCTGACCCGGTGACCACACGTATCGCCGCGGCGCTCGCCGCACTCCTGCTCACCCTCGCCGGTGTCGCCACCCCCGCGGTGGCGGCCCCGGCGGGGGCCGCACCTGCGGCGGCACCAGCCCAGGGTGAGGCCACCTGCGCGGGCGTCTGGGTGGTCGTGAACACCACCACCCGCTGCGCCACCTCCTACAGCAACGGGCTGGAGGCCCTGCGCAGCGCGGGTTTCTCCGTCGAGACCGACCGCGGGCTCATCTGCCGCATCGACGGCCACCCCGCCACCTGCGAGGCCACCACCTCGGGTTACTGGTCCTACTGGCAGGCCAAGGGCACCGATCAGGGCGGCCACACCGCGTGGGCGTACGCCAAGCGCGGCGCCCAGGATTCGCGCCCGAAGGCCGGGGACGCCGAGGGTTGGCGTTGGGGCGACGGGAGCGTCCCGCCCGCCACGCCGCCGGCAGCCCCGCGGGCCACCCCGACCCCCGAACCGACCGCCACCCCGGCGCCCACCAAGGCCCCGGAGAAGGCCCCGACGAAGGCGCCAGCCAAGGAACCCACCAAGGCCCCGGCGACCCAGCCGAAGGAGCCGACCAAGGCCCCCGAGAAGGCTCCCGCCCAGCCCACCCGGGCCCCGGAGAAGTCCGACTCGAAGCCGCAGCCGACCAAGGCGCCGGCCGAGGCGTCCGCCACACCGGCGCCCACCCCGGCTGAGACCGCCTCCCCGGACCCGGCCGAGACGCCGGCGTCCGAAACGCCCGAACCCACCGCGGCGGCACCCACGCCGGAGGAGACCCCGCCGCCCACCGCCCAGGCGATCCCGCAGGAGCCGTCCGGGCCACCGGTGGGTGTCCTGGCCACCGCCGGCATCCTCGTCGTGGGCGGCTCCGCGCTGGCCGGCTGGTCCTGGTACCGGCGTCGACCGCTCTGACCACCTCGATGCACCCATGGTCCTGGTGGGCCTGGGCGCTCGGGGTGGCCGCGGCGGTTTCGCTGACGACCAACCCCCTGCTGCTCGCCCTCGTCGCGCTGGCGGTCACCGCCGTGGTGCTGCTGCGCCGCACGGACGCCCCGTGGGCGCGCTCGCTGGGGGCCTACTTCGTGCTGGCCGGGGTGATCATCGCCATCCGGCTGTTCTTCCAGGTCCTGGTCGGGGCGGGCTTCGGGACGACGGTGCTGTTCACCCTCCCCGAGGTCGAGCTGCCCGAATGGGCCGCCGGCATCCGCCTGGGCGGGGCGGTCACCGCCGAGGGCTTGGCTTATGCGACCTATGACGCCCTGCGGCTGGCGACGCTGCTGCTGTGCTTGGGGGCGGCCAACGCGTTGGCCAACCCGCGGCGGGCGCTGCGCAGCGTGCCCGCCGCGCTGTACGAGGTGTCGGTGGCCGTCGTGATCGCGCTGGCCGTGGCGCCGCAGTTGATCGAGTCCGTGCGGCGGGTCCGCCGGGCGCGACGCCTGCGCGGCGGTGCGGCGTCCGGCTGGCAGGCGGTGAAGGCCGTGGTGATCCCGGTGCTGGCCGACGCCATCGACCGGTCGCTGGCGCTGGCCACCAGCATGGAGGCGCGCGGCTTCGGCCGCACGCGCGACGGCTCGCGCCCCAGCCCCGCCCTCACGCTGCTGCTGCTGGCGGCGATGATCGCCGCCACGCTGGGCGTGTTCGTGTTCCTGGCCCAGCCGGGCGACTGGCTGCTCGCCGTGGGCCTGCTCGCCTTCGGCGTGGCCGGGACCATCTGGGGCCTGCGCGCCGGCGGGCGCCGCCTCTCGGTCACCCGCTACCGCCCCGACCCGTGGACGCCCCGCGACACCGCCGTGGCGACCACCGGCGTCCTCGCCCTGATCCTGACCCTCGCCGCGAACCTGCGCGTGTTCCCGGCCCTGCGCAACGCCTTCCACCCCAGCACCGACCCGGTGACGTGGCCCACGCTGCACCCGCTGATGGTCGCGATCGCGCTGCTCGTGGTCGCACCGCTGCTCCTCACCCCGGCGCCGGCCCAGGCCGCCCGCCCTGCCCCGGCCGGGAGGCCCGCATGATCCGCTTCGACGACGTGACCGTCACCTACACCGACGCGTCGGCCCCGACGCTGGAGCACGTCAGCTTCACGATCCCCGAGGGCGACCTCGCCGTCGTCGTCGGCCGCACCGGCACCGGCAAGTCGACGCTGCTCGGCACCCTGAACGGGCTGGTCCCCCACTTCACCGGCGGCACGCTGGCCGGCGAGGTCACCGTGGCCGGCCGCAGCACGCGCACCCACCGGCCCCGCGACCTGGCCGACCTGGTCGGCTTCGTCGGCCAGGACCCGCTGGCCGGGTTCGTCACCGACACCGTCGAGGAGGAGATCGCCTACGGCATGGAGCAGCTCGGGCTGGACCCCCAGGCCATGCGCAAGCGCGTCGAGGAGACCCTCGACCTGATGGGCATCGCCGAGCTGCGCGGGCGTCCGCTGCTCGACCTGTCCGGCGGGCAGCAACAGCGCGTGGCCATCGCGTCCGTGCTGGCGGCCCAACCGCGCGTGCTGGTGCTGGACGAGCCCACCTCCGCCCTCGACCCGACCGCCGCCCAGGACGTGCTCGCCGCGATCACCACCCTCGTCCAGGAGGTCGGCCTGACCGTCGTCATGGCCGAGCACCGCCTCGAACGCGTCCTGCACCAGGCCGACACCCTGGTCTGGCTGCCGGCCGGGACGCGTGGGGTCGTGGTCGGCCCGCCGGCCGAGGTGCTGCTCACCTGCGACGTCCGCCCGCCGCTGGCCCAGCTCGCCCACGCCCTCGGCTGGGAGTCAGTGCCGGGCTCGGTCCGGGACGCCCGACGTCGCGTCCTGCGCGAGGCCATCACCGTCGCGGCACCCAGCGACCCGCCCCTGGCGTCCGGAACCCCCCGCGTGCAGGTCACGGACCTGACCGTCACCTACGGCACCACCACCGCCGTCGCCGGCGTGAGCCTGGAC
>JAUNSA010000147.1:2332-6141 GCA_030539405.1 Propionibacteriaceae bacterium | reverse complement strand
CGGTTCAGTTCCTCCAGCAGGTCGCGCAGCTCGCCGCGGATGAAGTCGCGGGTGGGCATGTCGTTGATCCGCATGCGCAGCGAGGCGATCTCGCGGGCCAGGAAGTCCATGTCGGCGCGGGACTGGGCGGCCACGCGGCGGTCGTTGTCGGCGGTGACCCGGTCGCGGGCCTCCTGCCGGTTCTGCGCGAGCAGGATCAACGGCGCCGCATAGGACGCCTGCACCGACAGGATCAGCGTCAACAGCATGAACGGGAAGCCGTCGTTGAGCAGGTCCGGCCAGAACGTGTTCAGGATGATCCAGCCGGCCACGAACGCCGTCATCCAGATCAGGAACCGTGCGGTGCCCATGAAGCGGGCGAACGCCTCGGCGAAGCTGCCGAACGCGTCCTCGGAGAACTTGACCTTCGGCAGCCAGGTGCGCTGGCGTCCAGGCGTGTTGAGCCGGTCGGGCTGGTTCTCAGCCACGGCTCATCCCCTGGGCGAGCTGGATGCCGCGCCAGTCGGCGGGCAGGATGTGGTCGAGCACGTCGTCGACGGTGACCGCGCCCAACAACATGCCCTTGGCGTTGACGACGGGGGCACACACGAGGTCGTAGGTGGCGAAGTAGCGGCTGACGTGGGCCACGTCGGCGTCCGGGGCCAGCGGGGTGATCGAGCTGTCGACCAGGCCGGCGGCCAGCATGGACGGGGGCTCGCGCAGCAGTCGCTGGATGTGGACGGCTCCCAGGTAGCGGCCGGTCGGCGTGTCCAGGGGCGGGCGGCACAGGAACGCCAGCGCGGCCAGGGCCGGGGTGACCTCCTCGTTGCGCAGCAGCGCCAGGCAGTCGGCCACCGTGGCGTCCGGCCCCAGGATGATCGGCTCGGGGGTCATCAGACCACCCGCGGTCGCCTTGTCGTAGTTGAGCAGGAACCGGACGTCCTCGGCGTCCTCGGGCTCCATCCGCTGCAGCAGCGTCTCGGCGAGCTCGGGGGTCAGCTCGGCGATGAGGTCGGCGGCGTCGTCGGGGTCCATCTCCTCGAGGATGTCGGCGGCCCGCTCGGTGTCCAGAGACTGGATAACCCGCACCTGCTCGGATTCGGGCAGCTCCTCCAGCGCTTCAGCCAGGATCTCGTCCTCGAGGGCCTCCACCACCTCGGCCTGCCGTTCGGGGCTCATGTCGTGCAGCTCGCGGGCCACATCGGCCGGCTTCATCTCGGCGAGCTGGGCCAGCACCTGGTCGGTGCCCTGGGACGACTCGGCGAAGAAGTCGGGCACCTCGCGCCAGTCCACCACCACGACGTGCCCCCGGGAGAACACCGAGCGGCTGGTGACCTCCCGCAGCGCGACCTCGTCGACCTCCCACGCGCGCGTGCGGGTCTGCACTATCGACACGTCGTAGATGCTGGAGGGACGCTCGCCGGGCCGATCGGTCTTCTTGTCGAACAGCTCGTCGAAGATCAGCGCCTCGGTGTCGCGCCGCTGGAACGCCACCGTGTTCACCACGCCCGAGATGATCACCTGCTGGGCGTCGATGGCGTGCACGCGCTCCATGGGCAGGAACACCCGGCGCAGCCGCAGGAGTTCGATCACGAGGCCCTTGACCCGGGGCGGACGCGCATTGCTGCGGTTCTGCACGACGACGTCGCGGACCTTGCCGACCTGGTCCCCGCTGGCATCCAGCACGGGCAGGCCCTTGATCCGTGACACGAAGATCGACGTGGGGCTGGCGCTCACGAGCGAAGGGTAGCGCACGCGCGCGAAGCGATCAGGTGGCCTCAGGGTCGAACGGGACGTGGGCCACCGGCTCGTCGGTGGGCTGTTCCCGGACGCCCGGGGCCGCGGCCGGGGCGTCCTGGGCGGGGTCGTCCTCGTCCGGGGCCGTCGTCGTGGCGTCCCGGGCGTCGGTGAGCGTGTCCCGCACCAGGGTGCCGGCGGAGAACGCCTCCTCGCGCATCTGCCGGAAGTCCTCGACCTCGTCACCGGTCAGCAGGTGCTTGGCGATAAACGCCTTGGGGTTGAGGTCGGCCAGGCTCACGTCGGCGAACTCGTCACCGAGCTCCTTGCGCAACTGGCCGCGCGCATCGTTGCCGATCCGGCGCAGGTAGTTCAGGACGCGGGCAGCCTTGCGGGCGAGTTCGGGCAGCTTCTCGGGCCCGAACACGATGATCGCGAGGATCACCAGACCGGTGATCTCCCACAGGTTGAAGTCCATTGGCTGCCCGCTGTCCCGCTGTCAGGCGGGCGTTACAGCCCGGCCTCTTCGAGGAGCTGGACGAAGGCACGGGCCTGGGCCGGGCTCGCCGGCTTGAGCGGACGCCGCAGCACGGCCGGGTTGAACCCGCGCGAGGCCAGCCCCGCCTTCACCAGCATGCAGCCCTGGGTGGCGAACACCCCGGTGTAGACGGGCAGGAGCCGCCGGTAGAGGTCGAGGGCGTCCTCGTGGGCGCCGTCGGCGACCAGGTCCATCCACTCCTTGGTCGCCGCACCGCTGAAGTGGGTTGAGGTGCCGACCAGGCCTGCCCCGCCGACGGACATCAGCGGCAGCGTCAACGCGTCGTCGCCGGAGTAGTAGGCCAGGTCGGTGCCCGCCATCACCTTCGCCGAGCTGACCAGGTCGCCCTTGGCGTCCTTGACCGCCACCACCCGGGGGTGGCGGGCCAGCTCGAAGATCGTGTCCTCAGGAATCGGGATGGCCGAACGGCCCGGGATGTCGTACAGCATCACGGGCAGGTCGGTGGCGTCCGCGACGAGCAGGAAGTGCTCCAGCAGCGCGTCGGCGGGCGGCTTGCTGTAGTAGGGGGTGACGACCAGCAGGCCGTCACACTGGGCCTCGGCGGCATCGCGGCTGCGCTTGATCGTGGCGGCGGTCTCGTTGGTGCCGACGCCGGCGATCACCTTGGCGCGGTCACCGACCTCGCTGACCACGGCGCGCAGCAGCTCGATCTTCTCGTCGTCGTCGGTCGTGGGCGACTCGCCGGTGGTGCCGTTGATGACGAGCGCGTCGTTGCCCTGTTCGTCCACCAGGTGGGCGGCGAGGCGGCGCGCCTCGTCCAGGTCGAGGGAGCCGTCATCGGCGAAGGGCGTCACCATGGCCGTGATGAGGCGCCCGAAGGGAGGTTGGGCCATACGCGCCAGTCTAGGACACCCCGACAGCAGCACTGGCGTTAGGCTGGGCGCGTGAACGCGACCACGCCTGCAGCCCCCCGCTCCTCCGCCACCACCTGGGCCGAGGGTTTCACCCCCGAGCCCGACGGCAGCGCGGACGCCCGGGCCGCCGCAGAGCGGATGGGCCTGTCCAGCCTCTCCCCCGGCGCGGCCGCCGTCCTCGGCTTCCTCGCCACCACCATCGGCGCCCGAGCCGCCGTCGAGGTGGGCACCGGCGCCGGGGTGTCCGGGCTGGCGCTCTTGGCCGGGATGGCCCCCGACGGCGTCCTCACCTCGATCGACACCGAACCGGAGCACCAGGGTGCCGCCCGGGCCGTCTTCACCGCCCAGGGCATCCCGTCGCGCCGCGCGCGCCTCATCGCCGGCCCCGCCCTGCAGGTGTTGCCCAAGCTCAGCGACGACGCCTACGACCTCGTCCTCATCGACGGCGACCCGTTGGAGTACGTCGAGTACGTCGAGCAGGCCCTGCGCCTGCTGCGCTCCGGCGGGCTGCTGGTGCTGCACCACGCCCTGGCCGGCGGCCGCGTCGCCGACGCCACCAACGAGGACGACGACGTCGTCATCATCCGCGAGGCGCTCGCCGCGGTCACCGAGTCCGAGGAGCTGGCGCCCGTGCTGCTCCCGGTCGGCGACGGCCTGCTGGTCGCGCGCCGCGCCTGAGC
>JAUNSA010000147.1:0-2232 GCA_030539405.1 Propionibacteriaceae bacterium | reverse complement strand
TTGGTGACGACCGTGATGCCCTGGTCGGACACGTGGTAGCCCCGCGCGAGGTCGGCCTCGCGGTTGACGCCGATCTCGGCTCCGTCCTCGACGTGGACGCCCTTGTCGAGGATCGCCCGGCGGACGACGGCGTTGCGGCCGATGCGCGCACCGGAGAAGATCACCGACTCCTCCACCTTGGCCCACTTGTCGACCACGACGTTCGGGCTGAGCACGGACCGGTCGACGTCGCCGCCGGAGATGATGCAGCCTGAGGACACGATCGAGTCCTCGGCGGTGCCGCGCAGCGTGAACTTCGCGCCCGGCGCCTGGTACTGCATCGTGAAGATCGGCCAGTGCCGGTTGTACAGGTTGAACTCCGGCTCGACGCTCACCAGGTCCATGTGGGCCGCGTGGTAGGCGTCGATGGTGCCGACGTCACGCCAGTAGTTGCGGTCCTTCTCCGTGGAGCCGGGGACGTCGTTCAGGGTGAAGTCGTAGACCTGGGCCTGGCCCTTCTCGACGAAGAACGGCACGACACTGCCGCCCATGTCGTGCTTGGAGGTGTCGTCCAGGGCGTCGGCGCGCAGGAACTCCACGAAGGCCTTGGTGGTGAAGATGTAGTTGCCCATCGACGCGAACGACTCCTCGGGGCTGTCGGGCAGCCCCGGCGGGTCGGCCGGCTTCTCGAGGAACTCGCTGATCTTGTTCGTCTCGTCCGAATCGATGATGCCGAACGCGGACGCCTCCGAGCGCGGCACGCGGATGCCCGCCACGGTGCACTCCAGGCCGGACTCGATGTGGGCGTCCAGCATCGCGTCGACGTCCATCCGGTAGATGTTGTCGGCGCCGAAGACGACGATGTAGTCCGGCTCCTCGTCCACCACCAGGTTGAGGGACTGGTAGATCGCATCGGCGCTGCCGCTGAACCACGACTTGCCGGTGCGCTGCTGGGCCGGGACCGAGGTGACATAGCTGCCCAACAGCGTCGAGAAACGCCAGGTCTGGGCGATGTGGCGGTCCAGCGAGTGCGACTTGTACTGCGTCAGCACCGCGATCTTGGTCAGACCAGAGTTGGCCATGTTGGAGAGGACGAAGTCAATGAGGCGGTACGTGCCGCCAAAGGGGACCGCCGGCTTGGCCCGGTCAGCGGTGAGGGGCATCAGCCTCTTGCCCTCGCCACCGGCCAGGACAATCGACAGGACGTTCGGTCGATTGCTCATGCCCCCAACCTAGCCAAGAATCGCGCCTCAGGAGACAAAGCGCCGCGAACGGTCACGCCGAGTTCACTCCTGTGACACGATCGGCCCATGCGCGTATCGATCCTCACCCGGGAGTACCCCCCGTTCATCTATGGCGGAGCCGGCGTCCACGTGGGCCAGCTCGTCCCGCAACTGGAGAAGTTCACCGACCTCGTCGACGTCCAGTGCATGGGCGAGCCCCGCGACGGGGCGACCGCCCACGCCGAGGACTTCCCCGCCGGCGCGAACGGCGCCATCCGCACCCTCGGCGCGGACGTCGCGATGGCCGCGGCGATTCCCGAGGTCGACGTCGTCCACGCCCACACCTGGTATGCCCAGTTCGCCGGCATCATCGCCTCGGAGTTCCAGGACATCCCGCTGGTCGTCACCGCGCACAGCCTCGAGCCCGACCGCCCCTGGAAGGTCGAGCAGCTCGGCGGCGGCTACCGCGTCAGCTCGTGGATCGAGAAGACCGCCTATGAGAACGCGGACGCCGTGATCGCGGTGTCGGCGGCCATGATCAAGAACATCCAGGACGCTTACCCCTTCGTCGAGACCGAGCGCATCCACGTGGTGAAGAACGGCATCGACCCCGAGGAGTTCAAGCCCGACCACGACACCGAGGTCATCGAGGGCCTGGGCGTCGACCTGTCCAAGCCGATCGTGACCTTCGTGGGCCGGATCACGCGCCAGAAGGGCCTGATCCACCTCGTCCGTGCGGCCAAGATGTTCGACCCGGACACCCAGGTGCTGCTGCTGGCCGGCGCCCCGGACACCCCCGAGATCGCCGCCGAGTTCAACGACGCCTTCGCCGAGCTCAACCAGGCCCGCGGCAGCGGCGTGACGTGGGTTCAGGAGATGCTCCCCCGCGCCGCGGTGCGCCAAGTGCTGACCAACTCCACGGTGTTCGCGTGCCCGTCGATCTACGAGCCGCTCGGCATCGTCAACCTCGAGGCGATGGCCTGCGAACTGCCCGTGGTGGCCTCCGCGGTCGGCGGCATCCCCGAGGTCG
>JAUNSA010000146.1 GCA_030539405.1 Propionibacteriaceae bacterium | reverse complement strand
CAGGCGACGCGGTCCCAGGCTGACTCGGCGCCGTGGCGTCGGTGTTGGAACACCGATCCCTCCTCCGAGGTCAGGGCGAGAACCGCCTTCCCGGAGCGGAGCAGAGCCACGCCGTCGACCCGCCCGGCACCCCAGGTGAGCGTCGCATGGGGCTCGAGTTGCCCGTGGCGGATCCGGTGGGTCACCACCCGGTCCCCGTGCGGCACCGCCACCAACCAGCCGCCCTTCTCGGCCACGAGCGAGGCCGGGGCGGTCCCTGCCGGCCCCGAACACACCGGAAGCCAGCGCTGGTTCGTGCGGGCGTGCAGGACCCAGCGGTGATTCTGCTCGACCAAGAATCCCGTGCTGGCTTCCGGAGTGGACAGCGCCGGGCTCCGCCCGGCCACCGTGTGCTCACGAACCCAGCGCGCGCCATCGGCGCGCCAGAGGGTCACGACGTCGGCGCACGGGTCTGCATCAGGGGCACCACCACCCGACTGCACCGCCACCCAGGTGCTGCCGCGGCTCACCGTCGCCGCGACCGCACTGCCCCGCGCCACCACGCCCACGCGGCCCCACTCGTCCCCGGACAACCGCAGGTGCGCGATGGTCCCGTCCACCTCCGGGACGAAGGCCTGCAGGACACCGCCGACGACCACCAAGGCACCGGGGCCACCAGCGGAAACGCTCACGGCCTCCCCGCGGGTCCAGGCGCGATCGGGCCGCTCTTGGGTGCGCACCCAGTGGCGCACCACACCGCCGGCAGCGTCGGTGACCAGGGCGTGGAGCGGGCCGCGCGCGAAGGCTGATCGAGCCCGCGAGAACCGGCCTGCCACGGGCGCCTCCACCATGGCCGAAGGGCCCACCACCGACGCGAGACTCAGCACGAGCTGACTGTACTGAGCCTGCCTCCAGCACGCCGCAGAAAGGTCACAAAACGATAAGAATGGCAGCGGTCGATTTGGCCCCCACCCCCGCGATGTGGTTACGGTGGAGTGAACCAAGGTTGGGGATGGGTCGCGGCGCGCCTGCGTGCGTCGCATTCCTGTCGCGATGCGTCGATGATGCATCGGTGGCGCATCCGCGATGCATCCGGCCGATTCCATCCACCAAGGAGTCAGTTACGTGACTGCCATTCAAGCGAATGGCCTCTACAAGATCTTCGGCCGCCGCCCTCGCCGCGGCGTGGCGATGCTGGAGGCCGGGGCAAGCCGTGATGACCTGCGTCAGGAGGGGCTCACCGCCGCGGTGATCGACGCCTCGTTCGACGTGAACCCGGGCGAGATCTTCGTGGTGATGGGGCTGTCCGGTTCGGGCAAGTCCACGCTGATTCGCATGGTGAATGGCTTGTGGGATGCCACGGCGGGCGATCTGGAAATCTACGGGGAAAAGCTCACGAAAACGTCCGACGCCAACCTCCGACGCATCCGTCGCGAAAAGGTGTCGATGGTCTTCCAGCACTTCGCACTGCTCCCGCACCGAACGGTCGGTGAGAACGCCGCCTATGGTCTGGAGATCCGTGGCGTCAACCGCACCGACCGCGAGGCCAAGGCCCGCGAGGCGCTCTCCATGGTCGGCCTCGACGGCTGGGGCGGCATGCTGCCGGGCGAACTGTCGGGCGGCATGCGCCAGCGTGTGGGCCTGGCCCGTGCGCTCGCCGCCGGCACGGACATCCTGCTCATGGACGAGGCGTTCAGCGCCCTCGACCCGCTCATCAAGCGCGACATGCAGGACCAGCTCGTCGACCTCCAGCGCCGCCTGGAGAAGACCATCTTGTTCATCACCCACGACCTCAACGAGGCCATGCGCCTGGGTGACCGGATCGCCATGATGCGCGACGGCCGCATCGAGCAGATCGGCACCGCCGAGGAGATCCTCAACAACCCCGCCAACGACTACGTGGCCCAGTTCACCCAGGACGTCGACCGCACCCGCGTGCTCACCGCCGCCCACATCGCCGAGCAGCCCGCCACGGTGCTGGGCGCCGAGCAGGGTCCCCGCGCCGCGCACAAGCTGCTGCGCGAGTCGCACGCGCCGTGGCTCGTGGTGCTGCGGCGCGACAGGACACCCGCGGGCGTCCTGTGGGAGGACGACGTGGCGCACGCCGTCCGCGACGACCAGACCGCCCTGCCGTGGTCGGACACCCACGAGATGCCCGTCGTCGCCCACGACACCCCGATCGCCGACCTCTTCGGCCAGGCCGCCCAGCACCTGTCCCCGCTGATCGTGGTGGACGACGACGGCCGCTTCCTGGGCGTGATCCCCCGGGTGACCCTGCTCACCGCGGTCGGGCGGATGAGCCCGGACACCCCTGACACGAGCGAGCCCACCGAGGCAGCAACCCAGCAGATCGAAGGACCCGAAGGAGCGGACGCGTGAACCCGACGATCCCCCACGTGCCGATCGGTGATGCCGCCGATGCCGGGATCGGCTGGCTGCGCACGAACGCCGCGGCCTTCTTCGACGGGCTGAGCTCGATCCTGGCCGTCCTCACCGACGCGCTCACCGACCTGCTCCTGTTCATCCCCGAACCGGCCGCGATCGTGCTGTTCGCCCTGGTCGCCTGGCTCCTGCGCAGTTGGAAGATGGCGCTCGCGACGCTGGTCACGTTCGCGCTGATCTGGTCGATGGGGCAATGGACGACCTCGATGCAGACCTTGGCGTTGGTGCTGATCGCGACGGTGATCGCCGTCGTCATCGCCATCCCGCTGGGCATCTGGGCGGCCCGCAACGACACGGTCAGCGCCATCCTCAAGCCGGTGCTGGACTTCATGCAGACCATGCCGGCCTTCGTCTACCTGATCCCGGCCATCCTGTTCTTCGGGATCGGCGCGGCGCCCGGCCTCATCGCCACCTTGATCTTCGCCCTGCCCCCGGGCGTCCGGATGACCGAACTCGGCATCCGCGGCGTGGACGCCGAAACCGTCGAGGCCGGCCACTCGTTCGGGGCCAGCGAGGGGCAGATCCTGCGGGGCATCCAGCTCCCGCTCGCCGTGCCCACGATCATGGCCGGCGTCAACCAGGTCATCATGCTCGCACTCTCCATGGCGGTCATCGCGGGCATGGTCGGGGCCGACGGCCTCGGCAAGGAGGTCGTCTCGGCGATCTCCACCCTCAACACCGCCAAGGGCGTGGAGGCCGGCCTGTCGGTCGTCTTCCTCGCCATCTATCTGGATCGGATCACCAGTTCGCTCGGGCGTCCCGGTGACCACCGGACGTCCCTGCGCTCCTGGTTCGCCGCACGGCGCCGGGCCGCAGCCTCGGCGTCCTGACCATCATTTCCCACCCACAGACCCCACCCCTCACGCACGTCGGAAAGGACACCACCATGAAGACCCTGCGCAACCTGACCACGATGATCGGCGCCGGAGCGCTGGCGATCACGCTGGCCGCCTGCGGCGGCGCCGCCACCCCCGCCGACACGCCCGCCCCGGGCGGCGGCACCGAGGGCGGCGCGTCCGGCACGATCACCATGGGCTACCTGCCGGCCTGGACCGACGGCCTGAGCACCGCCTACCTCCTGGAGAACCAGCTCGAGCAGATGGGCTACACCGTCGAGCACCAGGAGCTCAGCGAGGCTGCTCCCCTGTACGTGGCGCTGAGCCGCGGCGACGTCGACGTCTACCCGTCGGCGTGGCCCGAGGTGACCCACGCCTCCTACATGGAGCAGTACTCCGCCGACATCGAGGACCTCGGCGCCTACTACGACAACGCCAAGCTCACCCTGGCCGTCCCGGAGTACACCGACATCTCCTCCATCGACGAGCTCGCCGCCAACGCCGACCGCTTCGGCGGCCGCATCGTCGGCATCGAGCCCGGCGCCGGCCTGACCAAGGCCACCCAGGAGCAGGTCATCCCGCAGTACGAGCTCGGGGACAGCTACGAGCTGGTCACCTCCTCCACCACGGCGATGCTGGCCGAGCTGAAGAAGGCCACAGACGCCCAGCAGGACATCGTCGTGACGCTGTGGCGCCCGTTCTGGGCGAACAGCTCCTTCCCGGTGAAGGACCTCGAGGACCCCAAGGGCGCGCTGGGTGACACCGAGGCGCTGCACTTCCTCGCGACGAAGGGCTTCGCCGAGGAGTTCCCCGAGGCCGCCGACTTCATCAGCAAGATCAAGCTGACCGACGACCAGTACGGCCAGCTCGAGGACATGGTGGTGAACGAGTACGGCGAGGGCCGCGAGGCCGAGGCCGTCGAGGCGTGGATCGAGGCCAACCCCGACGTCCTGCCGGCGATCGAGGGCTGACCGGACGCCCGGGCCACGGCCAGCAATCACACAGGACGCCCCCGCAAGCGAGTGCTTGCGGGGGCGTCCCTTCACGTGGCGGAGGTGGCGAGATTTGAACTCGCGATGGGGTTAACCCCCAAACCCGCTTAGCAGGCGGGCGCCATAGACCGGACTAGGCGACACCTCCTCGGCCAAGACTCAACCCTACAGCGTTGCTTCACAGCGGGGCAAAGCGGCAGCACGGCGCCGAGTATGCTCGCCAGAGATCCGCGAACAGAAGGGCACCATGGCCGGGCCGGAGCACCACGAGCATGCCGCACGCGGTCGGCCTGCGCGGGTGGCGGGCGGCGAACGTGTGGCGGGCGAACGGGCCGTGGGTGGCGGACGCCTCGCAGGCAGCGAACCGGTCCGACCCCAGCGGGCCCACGGGCACCGACCCCGGCGGGCCGCCGACGACCACGGGACGTTCGGCTCGTCCCTGGGCTGGTCCCTGGCCGGGACGGTGCTGCCGGGCGTCGGCCTGCTGCAGACCCGGGCCCGCTTCGTCGGGATCGTCCTGCTCACGGTCTTCGTCCTGGGCCTGGTCGCGGTCGGGGTCGGCGCCCTGATGGTCCCGGACCGGCTGCTCGAGCTCGTCGTCCAGCCGACCATCCTCACGGCCGGGTGGGTGGCCGTCGCGGTCTTCGGCCTGGCCTGGATCGGCAGCATCGTGGCCACGCACCTCCTCCGCCGCCCAGCGCGTCCGCCCCGGTGGCAGCGCCTGGTCGGGTCGCTCGCGGTCAGCCTCCTCGCCCTGGTCGTCGCGCTGCCGTCCTTCGTGGGCGCCCGCTCGCTGTACGACACCGGCCAGCTCGTCAACAGCGTCTTCGGCCAGGAGGGCGCCGTCCCGGCCGGCGACGACGACGAGGAGGAGTTCGGCAACGCCACCGACTCGTGGGCCAACAAGCCCCGCCTCAACGTCCTGGTGCTGGGCGGGGACGCCGGGGCCGATCGCGAGGGCACCCGCACCGACACGGTCATCCTCGCCTCGATCAACACCCGCACCGGCGACACCGTCCTGTTCTCACTCCCCCGCCAGACCGCGCGCATGCCCTTCCCGGCCGGCACCGACCTGCACCGCGCCTTCCCCAACGGCTTCACCGACGGCGACCCGCTCAACCAGAACTACGCCCTGAACGCCATCTACGGCAGCGTGCCGCGCCTGGTGAAGTCCGAGCGGCTGGACCGCGCCGAGGATCCCGGCGCCGAAGCCCTCAAGCTCGCCGTCGGCGAGGCACTCGGCCTGCGCGTCGACTACTACGCCATGGTCAACATGGAGGGCTTCATCGAGCTCGTGAACGCCCTGGGCGGCATCACCGTCAACATCAACACGCCCGTCCCGGTCGGCGGCAAGAACCCGACCCGCATCGGCGGCAGCGACGGCTTCCCGCCCGACCGGTGGCTCGTCCCCGGCCCCGACCAGCACCTCAACGGCGCGGACGCCCTCTGGTTCGCCCGAGGCCGCTACCGCACCGACGACTACGCGCGCATGTCGCGGCAGCGCTGCGTCATCCAGGCCGTGGTGCAGCAGGTGCGGCCCGCCACCGTGCTGGCCAACTACGAGGCCCTCACCAAGGCCGGGCGCAACATCGTCGCCACCGACATGCCCAACCGGCAGGCCCCGCGCATGGTCACGTTGGCGCTCCGGGTCAAGGACGCCGCCCTGAGCTCGGTCTCGTTCGAGGACGGCAAGGACGGCTTCTCCACCACCCATCCCGACTGGGATGCCACCCGCGAGCGCGTCCAGGCGGCCATCACCGCACCGCCGCCCGAACCGGTCACGCCCGATCCGGACGATCCGGACGCCAGCGCCGACCCGGGTGCCCCGGCAGAGGCTGGCGCCATTGCCGATCCCGACGCCAGCGCAGAACCCACCGCGTCCGCCAGCCCCAGGGCCGAACCCACCGCGTCCGCATACCC
>JAUNSA010000145.1:5071-6178 GCA_030539405.1 Propionibacteriaceae bacterium | reverse complement strand
CTTGCCCTCGGTCAGCGGGGGCTCCTGCAGCAGGATGCCGACGGTCTTGCCCTTGCCGAGCATCGCCTCGCCGTTGTTGGGCTTCTCCAGCCCGGCCATGATCTTCAGCAGGGTCGACTTGCCGGCGCCGTTGGGGCCGACGACGCCGATCTTGGCGCCCTCGTAGAACGACAGCGTGACGTTGTCGAGGATGAGCTTCTCGCCCAACGACTTGCGCACGTTGTGCATGGTGAACACGAACTCGGGCATGAACCGTCCTTGTGAGGTCTGGTGGGAAGAGATCGGCACCCAGTATAGGGACGGACGCCCAGCGGTCAGTCCCTACCCCGGCTGGCAGCGGCGAGCCGCTACCTTGGACGGCATGTCGACCAGCGCACCCGCCCCTGCCACGCCGCCCACCAAGCAGGGACGCCCCGCGTGGCAGTGGGCGCTGGTGTGGGCCCTCAGCGTCGTGCTGGCGTTCCTGCTGGGCCTGCAGGTGCGCTCCCTGATGCCGGACGCCCCGCCGTCGGACGCCCCGGCCCCGGCCAGCCCGACCGCCCAGACCGCGGCCCCCAACGAGCCTGCCGAGACCCCGGCGCAGCAGGCTGATCCTCAGCTCGAACAGTTCCTCCTCGACCTGCCGCGCCGCGAGGCCGGCGACCCGTTGGCCCTCGGCGAGGTCGACGCCAAGGTCGTCCTGACCAACTGGTCGGACTACCGCTGCCCCTTCTGCGCGGTCTGGCACCAGCGGACGATGCCGGCCCTGAGCAAGTACGTGGACGACGGCACGCTGCGTATTGAGTTCCGCGACCTGTCGCTGTTCGGCGAACAATCGGACGCCACGGCCGCGGCCGCGCGCGCCGCCGGCCAGCAGGGCAAGTTCTGGGAGTTCCAGGACGCCGTGTTCGCCGCCGCCCCGCCGAGCGGACACCCCGACATCCCCCGGGACAAGCTGATCGACTTCGCCCGCACCGCAGGCGTCCCCGACATCGCCGCCTTCGAAGCCGCCCTGGACGACCCGGCACTCGCCCAAGCCGTCGCGGCCGACACCAGCGAGGCGCACCAGCTCGGCGTCTCCAGCACGCCGTTCTTCGTCATCGGCGGCCAGGCGTTCAGCGGCGCCCA
>JAUNSA010000145.1:0-4971 GCA_030539405.1 Propionibacteriaceae bacterium | reverse complement strand
GCCTGCCGGTTCTTCAGGTCGGCCAACTGGGTGCGGCAGGAGAACCCGTCGGCCAGCACGATCGCGTCGTCCCCGGCGGCCTCCAGTGCGGGGCCGAGGTTGGTCTCGAACACCTTCACGGAGAAGTCGTAGTGGCCGGCGATCATGCCGTGGTTGCCCGCCAACCCGCAGCAGCCGTTCACCTTCACCACCGTGGCTCCCGAGCTGGCGAGCAGCTTCGCCTCGGCACCCCAGCCCATCACCGATGCCTCGTGGCAGTGCGGCTGCGCGACCACGGTGTGGCCGGTCAGGTCGGGCATGGTGAAGTCCGGGTCCTCGGCGAGGAACTCCGCCAGCGTGCGCACCGAGCCGGCCACCTCGGCCACGCGCGGGTCGTCGTGCAGCAGCTCGAGGGCGTCCGAGCGCCACACGGCCAGGCAGGACGGCTCGGTCCCGACGATCCGGACGCCGCGGGCCGCGTACGGGTGCAGCACGTCGGTGGCGTTGCGCAGCTCCTTGACCGCGCCGTCGAGCTGGCCCGTGGTGATCCAGGTCAGGCCGCAGCAGGCCTTGCGCTCCAGCAGCCGCGGCGTCCAGCCGTTGGCGATCAGCAGGCCGGCCATCGCGGCCACGTGCGTGCCCTCGAAGGCGTCCGAGAACGAGTCGACCCACAGCACGACCTCACCCTTGGCCGTACTCGGGCCCCTCGAACCGGACGACACCCCACGGCGTCCGGAGATCTCAGCCCGGACCGCAGCCTTGGTCGAACCGCGCGCGAACCGCGGCATGCCGCGGTGCTGGTCGATCCCGGCCACCGCCTTGAGGACGTTGTTCACCCCCGGCGTCCGCATCACGAGGTTCATCACCCGGGGCAGCACCGGGTTGGACGACACCAGCCGCCCCCACAGCGGCAACCAGCCCATCGTGTAGTGGTCACGCGGGCGCACACGGCCCTTGAACGCCTCGTACTGGACGCGCGCCTTGTACGCGGCCATGTCGGTCCCCGTGGGGCAGTCGCGCGAACAGCCCTTGCAGGACAGGCACAGGTCGAGCGCCTCGTGCACCTCGGCCGAACGCCAACCGTCGGTGACCAGCGTGCCGTTGACCATCTCCTGCAGGATGCGGGCGCGGCCGCGGGTTGAGTCCTTCTCGTCGCGGGTGGCCTGCCAGCTCGGGCACATCACGCCGCCTCCGGTCGATGCCACGCACTTGCCGACCCCGGAGCAGCGGTGCACGTCGTCGACGAACTGCCGGTGCGTGCGGAACAGGGGCGAACGCCGGACGCCGGGGGCGCGCAGGTCGGCGTCCAGCGGGGCCGGGTCGACCAGGACGCCCGGGTTGAGCAGGTTGTCGGGGTCGAAGATGTTCTTGACGGCGGCGAACAGCGCCAGGGCCTCGGCGGAGTACATCCGGCCCAGCAGTTCGGAGCGGGCGCGTCCGTCGCCGTGCTCGCCCGACATCGACCCGCCATACGACGCCGCCAGGTCGGCCGCCTCCTCGATGAACGCCCGGTAGCGGGCGGCGCCGTCGCCCACCTGCGTGAGCGGGAAGTCGATGCGGCAGTGCACGCACCCGTCCCCGAAGTGGCCGTACGGCAGCCCCTCCAGCTCGTGCTTGCGCAGCAGGGCGTCCAGGTCGCGCAGGTAGTCACCCAGGCGTTCGGGCGGGACGGCCGAGTCCTCCCAGCCCGCGTACGCCGGACGCGACAGGCTCACCCCGGCCAGCCCGGCCCCGTCGGCGCGGATCTTCCACAGCGCCGCGGTGATCGGCTGGTCGGTGACCACATGACCGTCCAGGCAACCGGACGCCGCCAGCAGCGCCTGGGCGCGCTCGGCGAGCAGGTCCGGGTCGGAGTCCACGAGCTCGACGAACACCCAGCCCTCGCCGGCGGGCAGGTCCGGGACGGCGTCCTCGCCGCGGTGGGTGCGGACCACGTCGACGATGCGGGAGTCCATGCCCTCGACGGCGGTGGGGGAGAAGGGCAGGATCGCCGGCATCGCGTCCGCGGCCTCCGGCATGGACGGGTAGCCCAGCGCCACCATGATCTTGTGGGGGGCGTCCGCGACCAGCTGCACGGTCGCGCGCGTGATCACCGCGAGCGTCCCCTCGCTCCCGGCCAGGAACTTGGCGACGTCGAAGCCGCGCTCGGGCAGCAGCCACTCCAGCGAATAGCCCGACACCTGGCGGGAGAAGGTCCCGAACTGCGTCCGGATGACGCCGAGGTTGGCCTGCACGAGGTCGTGCAGCGCGCGCAGGGTGGGCGAGTCGGACGCCGTGAGGTCGGCTCGCGAGTCGAGCGTGAGGCGCTCGCCGGTGCCGGTGATGACGTCGAGGGCCACGACGTTGTCCGACGAGCGGCCGTACCCCAGCGCGCGGGGGCCGCAGGCGTTGTTGCCGATCATGCCGCCGACGGTGCACCGGCTGAAGGTGGACGGGTCGGGTCCGTAGCGCAGGCCGTGCACCTGGGCCGCCTTCGAGAGCACATCCTGGACGACGCCGGGGTCGACCACGGCGGTGCGGGCGTCCGCGTCGATGGCGTGGATCGTGCGCAGGTGGCGTCCGACATCCACCACGACGCCGGCGCCCACGGCGTTCCCGGCGCACGAGGTGCCGGCTCCGCGGGTGGTGAGGGGCAGCCGGGCCGCGCGTGCGGCGTCCACGACAGCGGCCAGCTCACCGCTCGTGCGCGGGTGGGCGACCCCCTCGGGCACGATGCGGTACAGCGAGGCGTCCGAGGAGTACAGGGCCCGGGTCAGGCTGGTGGAATCCAGGCCGGGGATCGTGGCAGCGGCGACGGTGGTCACCCGCGTCAGTCTGCCACCTGGACCACGGCGGCCATGGCGCGTCCCAACGCCTTGAAGTCCTCGGGGTCGACCACGTCGACCAGCGCGGCGCGGACGGATTCGACGTGGGTGGGGGCGGCCTCGGTCAGCAGGTCCATGCCCTCCTGGGTGAGGCAGGCGATCACGCCGCGACGATCGTGGGGGCAGGGTGCCCGGCTGATCAGACCCTTGGCCTCCATCCGGGAGACGGTGTGGGTGAGCCGGGAGCGGGACTGGCTGGTGGCGTCGGCCAGGTCACTCATGCGCATCTGCCACTGGGGCGACTCCGACAGCCGGACAAGGATCTCGTACTCGCCCAGACCCAGGTCGAACGGGCGCAGCGCCTCGTCCAGGAGCACGTTGATGCGGGCGACGCCCGCCAGGTAGCGTCGCCACACTTCTTGCTGGGTGCGGTCCAACCAGCGCACAGATGTGCGAGACATAAGGGCGAGTCTACTCGCAATTGCCTGTTCAATCAGGTGCACTTGCCCCCTACACTGACCCGGAAACCAACAAGGCGGGCGCCGGGGCCATGCCGGGGGAGGACGACGATGACCGACATCCAGACCATGCTGGACAAGCGGCCACCGACGGTGGGGGCGATGTTCAACGGCCGCGTGGCCGCGACCCCCGACAACGAGGCCATGCGTTACCCCGATGCGTCGGAGAACTGGGTGTCCCTGTCGTGGGCCCAGATGCGCCAGGTGGTGTGGGAGATCGGCGCTGGCCTGCTCTCGCTCGGCCTCGAGCCGGAAGACCGGGTCGCCATCGCGTCCAACACCCGGTATGAGTGGGTGCTGCTCGACCTCGCGACCAACTGCGTGGGCGGCGCGACCACGACGGTCTACCCGAACACCACCGGCCCGGAGTTCGCCCACATCGTCACGCACTCGGAGTCGAAGTTCTTCGTGGCCGAGAACGTGGAGCAGCTCGAGAAGCTCCGCGAGCTCGTGCCCGGCGACCAGGTCCGCGAGGTGATCCTGCTGGACGGGACGGCCGAGGGCACCATCAGCAAGGAGGGCCTGCGCGAGCGCGGCCGCGCCCTGCTGGCCGAGAACCCGTCCGCCGTCGACGATGCGGTGGCCAACACCACCCCCGACACGCTCGCCACCCTCATCTACACCTCAGGTACGACCGGCCTGCCCAAGGGCGTCGAGCTGACCCACAGCAACTGGACCTACGAGGGCGTCGCCGTCGATGCCCTCAACATCATCGGGCCCGATTCGCTGCAGTACTTCTGGCTGCCGCTGAGTCACGTGTTCGGCAAGGCCGTCATGATGATCCAGCTCCAGATCGGGTTCGCGTCCGTGGTCGATGGACGCCTCGACAAGATCGTGCCCGGGCTCGGCGCCACCAGCCCCACCTTCATGTGCGGCGCCCCGCGCATCTTCGAGAAGGTCCGCAACGCGGTGAAGGCCAACTCCGCGGGTGGGGTCAAGGGACAGATCGCCCGGTGGGCTTTCCACGTGGGCCGCGAGTCGAACCCCTACCGCCTGAAGGGGGAGAAGCTGCCGCTGCTGCTGGGCATCCAGTACGCGATCGCCCAGAAGCTCGTGTTCTCGAAGCTGCAGGCCCGTCTCGGCGGCAACGTCGAGTTCATGATCTCGGGGGCGGCCAAGCTCAGCTCGCAGGTCCAGGAGTGGTTCTACTCGGCCGGCATCGTCGTCGTCGAGGGGTACGGCTCGACCGAGACGTCCGCGGTGGCCACCGTGAACATTCCGTGGACGCCGCGCTTCGGCACGGTCGGCCCGGCGCTGCCCGGCACCGAGATCAAGATCGCCGATGACGGCGAGGTGCTCATCAAGGGCCCCGGCATCATGCGCGGCTACCACAAGGACCCGGAGCAGACCGCCGAGGTGCTCGTCGATGGCTGGTACCACACCGGCGACATCGGCGAGTTGGACGCCGACGGCTACCTCAAGATCACCGACCGCAAGAAGGACCTGATGAAGACCTCGGGCGGCAAGTTCGTCGCCCCGCAGAAGGTCGAGGGCGCGATGGCGGCCAACATCCCCTACGTCTCGCAGGCGATCGCGGTGGGTGATGGCAAGAAGTACATCTCGGCGCTGTTCACCATCGACCCCGGCGCCATGGAGAGCTGGGCCCAGCGGCACACCAAGGTCGGGATGAGCTATGAGGAGCTCACCCAGTTGCCCGAGTTCCACGCGTC
>JAUNSA010000023.1 GCA_030539405.1 Propionibacteriaceae bacterium | reverse complement strand
GGCCGCGTTGGCCACCGGCGTGGCGAGCACCGCCCTGATCGTGGCGCCGGTCGTCGCGCACCGCCTCACCTTCCGTGGTGGGGTCAAGGACGTCATCGTGCGGGTGGGTGACTTGTTGGCCAAGGGTGGGCTTGCCCTGCTCGGGGTCACGCTCGCGTTGGTGGTGGCCGTGGTCGTGGGGGCGCTGGCGGGTTTCGGTGCCGGACTGGGTGCGGGAGGTGGTGCGGCTGCCCTCTTCATCCTGCTGTGGGTGGTCGTGCCCCTGCTCGTGGTGCGCAGCCAGGGAAGGGACGGGGACTACCGGTGACGGTGGACGCCGAGCGTGGCGTCCACGGCATCGTGCGTGTCACCTAGGCTGGCTCCAACGCAGCTCGGCAGAAGGGGATCGTTGATGCAGATGTCCACCCACGGAGTGCTCGCCGTTGAGGTCGCCGGTTGGTCCCGACTGCCGGTCGTGCTGGGCTGAGGTGCTGGATGGATCGTCAGGGGGTGCACGGAGCTGCTCGGGCACACGTCATCACTGTCTCCGATCGCTGCGCGGCCGGCGAGCGCGACGACCTCTCCGGCCCCGCTGCCACCGCGTCCCTCGCCGCCGCCGGCTGGGGTGTGGACTGCTCGGTGGTGGCCGACGGGGAAGCGTCCGTGATCGCGGCGTTGAGGGCGGCTCTCGGCGCCGGGGCTCGACTCGTCGTCACGTCGGGTGGGACGGGGGTGGGCCCGCGGGACCGCACGCCCGAGGGCACGGGCCCACTGCTCGACCGTGAGATCCCCGGCCTCGCCGAGCTGTTGCGTAGCGCATCGGGGAAGCCACACGCCTACCTGAGCCGAGGGCTGGTGGGGGTGAGCGGTGCCGCCCTGATCGTGAACCTGCCCGGCTCGCCCCAGGCCGTCACCGAAGGGCTTGGGGTCTTGCTACCGCTGGTGCCGCACATCCTGGACCAACTTGATGGGGGAGACCACTGATGCCCGCCGTAGTGACCCGTGTGACCAGCGACCCGCTGGATGCCGCCGCGCATGACTCCGCCGTCGCCGGCCCCGATGCTGGCGCGGTGGTGGCCTTTCACGGTGTGATCCGGGACCACGACCCCGAGGCCGAGGGAGTTGTCACCGGCATCGACTACACCGCCCATCCCGACGCCCAGACGGTGTTGGAGGGGTTGGTGGCCGATGTGCTCGCCCGGTTGGATCCTGACGGGGCCGCCCGGGTTGCCGTGTCGCATCGGATCGGGCACCTCGACGTGGGTGAACTCGCCCTCGTGTGTTGCGTTGCCTCGGCCCACCGGGCGGCCGCGTTTGCCCTGTGCGCCGAGGTCGTCGAGGTGATCAAGGCTGGGCTGCCGATCTGGAAGCACCAGACCGAGGAGTCCGGTCGTCGCGTGTGGTCGAACTTGGGCGTGGAGGGCGTGTGAGGGGCCTGCCACTGCTCGTCGACGGGCACGGACGCGAGCACCGCGACCTGCGGGTGTCGTTGACCGACCACTGCAACCTCAGGTGCACCTACTGCATGCCCGCCGAAGGCGTGCCGTGGCTGCCGAAGGCGACGCTCCTGACCGTCGACGAGCTGGTCGCGTTGGTGGGCATCGCCGTCGAGGCGGGCATCACCGAGGTACGCCTGACCGGCGGCGAGCCGCTCCTGCGCGCCGACATCGTGGAGATCGTCGCCGGCCTCGCTGCTCTGGAGGGGCCGGGCGGTCACCCGGAGGTGTCCATGACCACCAACGGAATCGGCCTGGCCCGGCTCGCGGAGCCGTTGGCCGAGGCGGGCCTGGCACGGGTCAACGTCTCCCTCGACACCCTCGACGCCGACACCTTCAAGCGTCTGGCGCGACGCGACCGCCTGAGCGACACCCTGGCCGGCATCGAGGCCGCGGGCGCCGCCGGGCTGGGACCGCTCAAGCTCAACACGGTGCTGATGCGCGACGTCAACACCGCTGAGGCGGTTGACCTGCTCCGCTTCGCGCTCGAGCGTGGTGCCGAGCTGCGCTTCATCGAACAGATGCCCCTGGACGCCGGCCACACGTGGACCCGTGACGGCATGGTCACCGCCGATGAGACCCAGGCCTGGCTCGAGCAGGTGTTCCATCTGGAGCCGGTCCCGGGGCGCGGTGCCGCCCCGGCCGAGCGCTACCGCGTCCGGCCTCGTGGTGAGCCTGACGCCACCCCCCTGGGCACGGTCGGCATCATCGCCTCGGTGACGCGCCCGTTCTGCGGGGCATGCGACCGCCTGCGTCTCACCGCCGATGGCCAGCTCCGCAACTGCCTGTTCGCAACGGCTGAGTCCGACCTGCGGACGCCGTTGCGAGAAGGGGCTGGACGCGCGGAGGTCACTCGGCGTATCCAT
This sequence comes from Propionibacteriaceae bacterium, assembly GCA_030539405.1. Lineage (GTDB taxonomy): Bacteria > Actinomycetota > Actinomycetes > Propionibacteriales > Propionibacteriaceae > Propioniciclava. The sequence goes on along the minus strand of JAUNSA010000023.1, from coordinate 24,647 downwards.
GCCAGCCTTGCGTCCAAGCTGCCGGGCCACGGCATCAACGACCCCGGTTTCCTGCAGCCGCGGCGTCCGATGAGCGCCATCGGCGGATAGGTGTCCGCGTGGGCGACCTCGACGACACGATCGAACGGCTTCCCAGCGTGATGCCTAACGGGGGTAGAGCGTGACCTGGGCAGCCTTGACCACCAGCCAGACACTCGCTCCAGGCGCGACGTTTCCCTCGGCGGCCGCGCCCAGGGTGATGTCGGCCGCCACAGGCGTGCCGTCGCTCACCTGACAGCGCAGCCGCACCAGCGGCCCTCGGGGTTCCGCCGCGATGACGCGCGCGGCGAAGTGGTTGCGGAGACTGCCGCCGGGTGGCTCCGCGTGCACGGCCACCGCGTCGGGAGCGAACGAGGCCAGGCCGGGCGATCCCGCGGCGAGTTCGGAGTGAGCCAGACCCGTGACCGTCACTCCTCCGGGCAGGTCGAGTGAGGCAGCCGAAGCGACGACGCCGCGGAGCAGATTCAGGTCGACGATCTCAGCCAAGAACGGGTGCCGAGGCCGCGCGAGCTGATCCGCCACGGGGCCGCCGCCCACCACGCGTCCCCCCTCGACGAGCACCAGGTCGTCGGCGAGGCTCAGGGCGTCGATGGCGTCGTGGGTCACGAGCACGGTGGTTCGGCAGGCGTCCCGCAGCCGCTGCCGCAGCAGCGAGCGGACGGTCGGCGCCACCGATACGTCCAACGCCGCGAGCGGTTCGTCCAGCAGCACCACCTCGGGGTCGGTCGCCAGGGCCCGGGCCAAGGCGATGCGCTGCGCCTGCCCGCCCGAAACCTCCCAGGCACGACGGTCGGCCAGGGGGGCACACCCCACGGAGTCGAGTTCGGCGCGAGCCCGGGCACGCGCCTCGTTGGGCCGGACGCCGTGGGCCCTGAGACCGAATGCCACGTTGTCGAGCACGTTCAGGTGCTCGAACAGCATCGGCTGCTGCTCCAGCACCGCGACGCGCCGCCGGTGGGTGGGCACGTGGACGCCATCGCCGCCGACCTGGCGTCCGCCCAGACGGACGTGGCCCACGTCGGGCCTGAGTTGGCCGGAGATGAGCTGGAGCAACGTCGACTTGCCGGCGCCATTGGGCCCCACGATCGCCGTGGTGGTGCCGGGCTCGGCTGTGAACCGCAGATCGGCACTGCGGTTGGCCACCCGCGCGACCACCTCGATCGCGGGCGCGCTCACGTCAGCCCTCGACGCGGTGCACGCCTGCTGAGCCAGGACGTGACCGCCACGGTCAGGCCTGCCACCACGATCAGCACCAGCGACAGGGCCAGCGCGGAGTCGGTGTCGAGCTCGCGCACCAGGTAGATCTCGAGCGGGAGCGTCCGGGTGACGCCCTGGAGCGCCCCCGCGAAAGTGATCGTGGCACCGAACTCGCCCAGGGCACGGGCGAACGTGAGGGCCGCCCCTGTGGCCACCGCGGGCGCCATCACGGGCAGGGTGACGTGCAGGAGGGCGTAGGTGGGGGATGCCCCCAGCGTGGCCGCCACGCGCTCGCGGGCGAACCCGGCCGTCCGCAGAGCCCCTTCCACGGAGGTGATCAGGTAGGGCATCGCCACGAAGACCTGAGCGAGCACCACGGCGAGCGTGGTGAAGCCGATCTCGATGCCCAGCGTCGAGAGCGGGGCGCCCACGGTGCCGCGCCGTCCGAACGTGATCAGCAAGGCGAGCCCTGCCACCACGGGGGGCAGCACCATGGGCAGGGTCACGAGGGTGCGGACGGTGCCGGCCACGGGGCCGTCGTTGCGCGCCAGCAGCAATGCCAGCGGGACGCCGAGCCCCACGCTGATCGCGGTAGCGGTGAGGCAGGTGGCCAGACTGAGGCGCAGGGCGTCCACGGCCGTGGCCCCCGACAACAGGATGGGGAGATCGGCCCACGCCAAGCGCAGGGGGATGCCCAGGAGAGGGATGGCGAGGAACGCGACCGCCAGCGAGGCCGGCAGGTACAGCCAGCGAGGCGTCACGGAGCCGTGAAGCCGTGCTCGGCCAGCACGGCCTGCCCGCGCACCCCGGTGACCAACGCCACGAAGGCAGCAGCAGCCTCGGGGTGCGCGGCGTCGGTCACGGTGGCGATTGGATACCGCGTGGCGGCAGCCTGGGCGCCGGGGATCTCGAGCACCTCGACCTGGTCGCCGGCCGCCTGCGCATCCGTGCGGAAGACGATGCCGGCGTCCGCCTCACCCGAGACGACCTTGCCGCGCACATCAGTGACCTTCTGCTCCTCCGACACGGGCTGAAGGGTGACCCCGGCGGCGTCGGCGATCCTCCTCGCGGTGGCCCCGCACGGGACGACCGCGGCGCACACGACGAGCTTCGTGCCCTCCAGGGACGCATCGAGCCCGGTGATGCCGGCAGGGTTTCCCGCCGGGACGATCAGCACGGCCGTGGTGGTGGCGAAAATGGTTGGTTCGCCGGCCAGGAGGCCGCCCTCAGCCGCCCTCTCCATGGTTGCCTCGTCGGCGGTGGCCAGCACGTCGGCGGGGGCTCCTGCGGAGATCTGGTCGACGAGGGTGGGGGAGCCGTCGAAGCTGAGCCTGACATCGAGGTCGGGGTCGAGCCGCGCGATCTCGGTGTACGCGGCGGTGAGGGAGGCAGCTGCGAAGACGGTGACCGGGCTCGAGGCGTTGTCCGTGGTGTGGGGGCCGGAGGCCGGGATGCCGCCGCCGCAGCCGGCCAGGGCGAGGATTGCGGCGATGGTGAGGGGGAGGATCCCGCGCTTCATGATCGCCCCCCGGGGACGGTGACGCTGACGTTGGTGGCCTTCACGATCGCTGAAGCGACCGAACCGGGTTCAAGCCCGAGTTCGCGGACCGCCTCGGTCGAGATGAGCGACACCACGCGGAACGGCCCGCACTGGAGGGTCACCTGAGACATCACGGTGTCGGAGACGACCTCGGTGACCAGGCCGGCGAACTCGTTGCGCGCCGAGCGATGTCGACGGGACTCCTTAGCGGCGTGGGCCTCAGGTTCGTGGAGCTGTTGGGCGAGACGGGCAAGTTCGGCGCCGTCGACCACCTTTCGGCCACTCCCGTCGATGCTCGATGTGAGCCGCCGCCCATCCACCCAGCGGCGAACGGTGTCATCACTGACCCCGAGGAGTTCCGCAGCCTCGCTGATCCGAATACGCGTCATGAAGCACAGTATTGCACCGCAGATGCGGGTTTGTTCAGCCTCCGGCGAAGGGTGGCAGGATGTCCACCAAGGTGGCCTGTGCCAGCGGGGTGTCCGGATCCTGCGTGTTGGCCCCGTCGACGAGGACCGAGCATCGATCCAGGACCAGCGCGAATCCGGAGCCGTGGTTCGCGACCGCCGCCTCGCGGAGCTCACCCAGGGTGTCGGCCTCGATCGACTCGGACGCCACGCCTGCCGCCTCGGCGGCGGCGGCGAAATAGCGGACATGTGCCATCAGGACTCCTCGGGGATCGGTGCGGTGGCAATCGCCTCCTGGAGGCGGGCGGAGAGTTCGTCGGGGTCTGCCTCGGGGTGGGTGCCCAGGGCCAGGCCCCACACATAGGCCGACACGGGTGCCATCGGCCGGGCGCCTTCGTGGGCCACTCTCCGGCTGAGGCGGAGGACGGCGTGCTCGTCGACGCGATCCGCGTTGATGCCCAGGGCTGCGCAGGCGTCGGTGACGAAGGCTCTCCACGCCTCCTTGTCGTCCGCCTCGGCGTTCTGCGGCGCGGCCGGATGCGAGGCTGTCCAGCGGGCCAGTTGTTCGGGGGTGTCGAGGTCGTCGAGGTCGGCGTCACCCGGGTCGACCGGGAGCAGGGCCAGGGACGCCATCACACCGCGCACGGACCTGTTGGCTGGGTCACCCCAGTGGGCGAACGCGCGGTGGAGCGCGGGCGTTCGGTAGATCGCGGCCAGGTGCTGCAATTCGCCTCCGGCGTCGCGCAGGCACAGGCCGTCGGCTTCGTCAGGGGCGTCGGGCAGCGCCTCGAGCAAGCGCGCCACCGCACCGACGGCCCCTGGCAGGTCGCAGGCCAGCACGAGTATCCACGGGGCCGGGGAGGCGATGGCCTCCACACCGGCCAACAGGCCGGCAGCAGGCCCGGTGCCGGGTGGCTCCTCGCGGGTCAACACCACGTCGTCGGGGACCATGACGTCACCCACGACCACGCGCACGGTGGCCTTGCCGGCCGCCCTCAAGACGATGTCGAGCAGCCGCTGCCCCTGGACCTGCAGGTCGGCCTTGCTGACGCCGCCGAGACGGGTGCCCTGACCCCCGGCCAGGATGACGGCGTCATAGTTGTTCTCGTTCATGCTTCATCCCGTCGCCAGGTACCGGAGCGTCCGCCCTCCTTGGCGAGGACGCGGACGTCGGTGATGCGTGCGCTGCGGTCGATGGCCTTGACCATGTCGATCACGGCCAGGGCGGCGACCGCGACGCACGTCAGTGCCTCCATCTCGACGCCGGTGCGGTCGGCGGTGCGTACGGTGGCGGTGATGTCGACCCCGTTGTCTCCGATCTCCAGATCGACCGTGCAGCCGTGCACGCCGATGACGTGGGCCAGGGGGAGCAGGTCCGGCGTCCTCTTGGCTGCTTGGATGCCGGCGATGCGCGCCACGGCCAGAACATCGCCCTTCGGGACCTCGCCCGAGCGCAGCAGGTCCACCACCTCGGCGGACACCTGAACTGAACCGGCCGCCGTGGCCGCACGCACGGTGGGCTGCTTGGCGGTGACGTCCACCATGCGCGCCGCACCGTCGGCATCGAGGTGGGTGAACGGCTGGTCGGTCACGGAAGCCTCCTGATCGCGAGGAGGTCGCCGGAGGCGACCTCGGTGACGTCCTCGCCGACGGCGGCCAGAGCATCGGCGCCGGACAACGAGGTGATCATGTGGGACGCCGAGCCGCGTCGGTGGGCGGGACGGACAATCTGCCGTCCGGACGCGTCCACGTCGAGGAGGACCGGGACGAGTTGGCGGCGACCCGCCGGCGAGGCCCAGGCAGACGATGCCACCGCGACGCTCCAACCCGGGCTGGGCCGGTCGTGCAGGCGGTCGAGCACGGGAGAGACAAAGGTCTCGTAGCTCACCGCCGCTGACAACGGGTTGCCGGGGAGCGCGATCACCGGCATCCGTGGCTCCCCCCAGCGGGCCCACCCCTGTGGCTTGCCGGGCTGCATCCGCACGTGCCGGAACTGCGCCCCCGCGCCTTCGAGCACGATGCGGGTGACGTCGGCGTCCCCCACGCTGACTCCGCCGGAGACGATCACCAGGTCGCAGTCGTGGGCGAGGCCGTCGAGCGCCGAGGTCAGGGCATCGGTCGTGTCCCGGACCGACGGGAGCACCACCGGCTCGGCCCCATCGCGGGCCAGAGCTGCGGCCACGTACGTCGCATTGGATTCGTAGATCTGGCCCCGGGCCAGGGAACCACCGGGGGGCACGAGCTCGTCGCCGGTCGCGATCACCCCGACGCGAGGCCTGCGCACCACCTTCAGCACGGCGCGGCCAGCTCCGGCCACGGCCGAAAGCGATCTGGCGCCCAGCCGGGTGCCGGCGTCCAGCACCACCGTGCCGGCGCGCACGTCCTCGCCGGCTCCACGCACGTGCCTGCCAGCGGGTACCACCTCGTCGATGCGGACGCCGTTGGTGACCGTGGTCGTCTGCTCGACGGGAACGACGGTGTCGGCGTCGCTGGGCAGCGGTGCTCCGGTCATGATGCGCACGCACTCACCCGCCCCCAGCGGTGGGTCCTCGGCCGAGCCGGCCAGCACCTCGCCGGCCAAGGGCAGAACGACGCCCGCGCTGAGGTCGGCGGCCCGTACGGCGAATCCGTCCATGGCGGAGTTCGCGAAGGCGGGGACGTCGGCCCGGGCCATGACCGGTTCGGCCAGTGTCCTGCCCGAGGCATGACGCAGGCCCACCTCCTCGACGTCGGGGAGCGGGCCAACGAGGGCGAGCACCTCGGCCAGGTACTCCTCCACGGACAACAGCGCTCGGGGCATGGTGATCCTCAGTACTCGGGCTGGCTCGGGTCCACGTCGCGCACCCAGCCGAGGATGCCGCCTGCCAGCACGCGGAGACGCGTGTAGCCGGCGTTCCTCAAGGCTCGTGCCGCCGCCTCGGCTCGTGGTTGGACCTTGCAGTGCACGACGATGTCGGAGTGTGTGTCAAGACCGGTCGCGCGTGGATCTGCAAGCACCTCCCCCAAAGGGATGTGCACTGATCCCGGGATCGCGGCGAGGGCCACCTCGGCGGGTTCACGCACGTCGAGGACGAACGGGGCCGCGTCCGCGGCGAGCTCGGTGGCCAGATCGGGTGAGCTGATGAGGTGGGATGCGGGCCATGCCTCGACGGGAGCCGGGGGCGTGTGAGCGGCGGGCCGGCGAGGAGCCAGCGGGAGGTGGGTGACCGTGGCGTCCATCAGGTCCACGAAGGCGACGCGACCCAGCAGCGGGCTACCGATGCCGCAGATCAGCTTGATTGCCTCGCCGGCCATCATCGAGCCCACCTGACCGGTCAACGCGCCCAGGACGCCAGCGTCCCCGCAGCTGGGCACGGATCCCGGCGCGGGCGGGTGAGGGAACAGGTCGCGCAGGTCGGTGCCGACGTGTGGCGCCGGAGGGCTCGCCCAGAACACCGACACCTGGGCCTGCATGCGGTAGACGGATGCCCACACACACGGCAGTCCGAGCTGCGCGCAGGCGTCGTTCACGGCGTACCGGGTCTCGAAGTTGTCGGTGCCGTCCAACACGAGGTCGGCACCCGTCAACAGGGTGGCCGCGTTGCTCGGCTCGAGCCGGGCTCGCTGCGTGACGACGTCGGTGTGGGGGTTGAGGGCACGCAATGTTGATGCCGCCGACTCCGCTTTCGGGACCCCGACGCTGGCGTCCGGGTGGATGACCTGACGTTGAAGGTTCGTCACATCCACGACGTCGTCGTCGATGATCGTGAGCCGGCCCACCCCGGCTGAGGCCAGGTACAGCAACGCCGGTGAACCGAGGCCTCCGGCACCCAGCACGACCACGTGCGCCCTGGCGAGGCGCCGTTGGCCCTCCTCGCCGAGGGCAGGGAGCAGCAGGTGACGAGCGAATCGCCGGGTGGCATCGAGACCCAGTGGGGGGCCCGGTTCGACGAGCGGGGGGATTCGAGGGGTGTCAGGCACGAACATCAGTCCTGACGCCCGGCGACGTCGACGAGAGCCTCTCGCAGTCGCTGCGGATCGGCCTCGCCATCGGTCCCCCGAGCGAGCCCCCAGAGATGAGCGCTCACGGGTGCCATCGGCCGGGTGAATGCCGCGGCCACGTCACCGGTCAGGGCGTGGATGGCCCGCACATCGACGAGGAGGGGATCCACGTCGACTGCGGCGCAGACGTGGTCGATCCACGGCTGCCAGGGTGCCGGGTCGATGGGGGGTCGCTTCACAGGGCCAACCTACCTGCCACCTCAGCGGTTCTTCGCCGACGTCGGGCTCTTCCAGGTGTCCTGCGGCGCCCGCGACGGGGTGGGCCGCTGGCCGGTGTCGCCCTTGCTGCGGTAGACGATGTAGGGACGGGCCACGTACTGGACCGGCGCCGAGAACACGTGCACCAGGCGGGTGAACGGCCAGATCATGATCAGCAGGAACGACAAGAAGGCGTGCGCCATGAACTGGAACGGCGTGCCAGCCGCCGTGATCGCCTCGACGTTGGGCTGGGCCATGAAAATGGAGCGGAACCAGACGGAGACGCCGGTGCGGTAGTTGTAGAAGTTCTCATCACCGATCGCCGTGCTGATCGTGTTCCACATGCCGAAGAAGATGTTGAGCCCCAGCACGAGGTACATCACCTTGTCGTTGACGGTCGTGGCATTGAACACCGTCTTCACCGTGCGACGGCGGAACACCAGGATCAGGAATCCGACGGTCACCATGATGCCCGCCGTGACACCGCCGATCACCGCCACCAGGTGGTAGGTGTGCTGGTCGATGCCGATCGCGTCGGTCCAGCCCTTGGGGATGAGCAGGCCCATCGCGTGGCCCACGACGGCCAGGAGGATGCCGTAGTGGAACAACGGCGAGCCGATCCGCAACAGCTTGCTCTCGTACAACTGAGAGCTTCGGGTTGTCCAGCCGAACTTGTCGTACTTGTAACGCCAGATCATGCCGACGACGAACACCGCCATCGCCAGGTAGGGGAAGACACCGAACAGGAAGGTGTTCATCGCGGGGCTCCTGTCAGATCGAGGGACAGATCGAGGTCGTCGTCGGCGGGATGTGGGTTGAGCCGCGGGTCGAGGGCGTAGCCGTCGAGGCCGACGTCCTCGTTCGGCGGCCCTTCGGCGAGCAGCCGAGCCACAGCCTCGGCCTGCGAGCCGTCCAGTTCGGGGAGCGTCGCGCGGAGTGCCGTGACGGCGTCCGCCCACGGCGAGGACTTGGTGTCCAGGCCGAGCTGCAGCAACTCGATGCCGGAACGGTGGTCGTTCAGCAGCCGCCAGGCCACGTCGACCGACCCCGTGGCACCGAACTCGAGCACGACCGACAGGTGGTCGGGCAGCTCGTCGTCGGTCACCTCCAGTCCCGCACGACGGAACGCCTGCTTGAACTGCACCAGTGCGATGCCTCTCTTGCGGGTGTCGCCGTGGGCGTAGTAGGTCAGGTGCAGAGCGCACTTGCGGGTGGTGTCGAAGGTGTCCACGTAGGCCGTACGCAACGACTGCACGTCGCACTCGGCCAAGTGGTCCGCAAGCCGCCGCAGCGGGACGCCCACGGCGTCCGGCAGCCTCCCGGCGGCCTCGCGGATGGACGGGAGCAGGCCGAGCAGGCGGTCGTCCGGGTAGGACAACAACAGCGAGACCAACTGCCACCCGGCCCGCAGGGTCGGTTCGGGCATGGTCGGCGCCGGGTGCTTGCGCCGCACGGGCATCGCGGACGGCTCGGGCTGCGGCCGGCCGCCCACGAGGCGGCCCAGCCACTCGGCGGGTTTGAGGGTGCTCACTGCTCCGGTTCCTCCTGTGCGCGCATGCCCTGCAAGGGGTGCTCAGCCTTGGGGTCGGCCGGCAGGTCGGGGCCGGCCCCGGGGATGCCGTGGCGGTCATCGGCCGCCTCGGGGGACTCCTGGCCCGGAACACCGCGGCCGTCCCACTGCAGGTAGCTCACCGAACCGGGCACTTGGCTCATGTCATCGGCCTGCATGCGCTCCTTGGTCTCGCGCAACGTCTGGATCGCGACGGGCACCGGCCCGCCCGAACCGCCGCCGAATGCTCCCGGTCCGCCCTCGCCCACCGGGCAGTCGGTGGCGAGTTCCTCCAGGGCGTGCGCCTGCTCGGCGTGCGCGGTCGGGATGACATAGCGCTCGTCGTACTTGGCGATGGCCAGCAGACGGAACATCTCCTGGACCTCCGTGCCCGTCATGCCGACCGCCGCGGCGATCTCCTCGCGCGGCTCACGCTCGAGGTTCACGTCGCGCATGTAGGAGCGCATGGCCGCCAGCTTGTCGAGTACGTGCCGCACAGGCTGCACATCGCCGGCGGTGAACAGGTTGGCCAGGTACTCCAGCGGGATGCGCAGCGCATCGATGGCGCCGAACAGGTTGCCGGCCTCCTCGGCGTCCTCGCCGGTCTCGCGAACGGCGTCCACGATCGGGGACAGTGGCGGGATGTACCAGACCATCGGCATCGTCCGGTACTCCGGGTGCAGCGGCAGCGCCACCTTGTAGTCGTTGATCAGGCGCAACACCGGGGACTTCTTCGCCGCGTCGATCCAGTCCAACGGGATGCCCTGGCGCTCGGCCTCGCGGGCCACCGCGGGGTCGCGCGGGTCGAGGAACACGCCCCGCTGTGCCTCGTAGAGGTCACGGTCGTCCTTCACCGACGCCGCGGCGGTGACGGCGTCCGCGTCGTACAGCATCAGGCCGATGTAGCGCAGGCGGCCCACACACGTCTCCGAGCAGACCGTCGGGATGCCCACCTCGACGCGCGGGTAGCAGAAGGTGCACTTCTCGGCCTTGCCCGTGGAGTGGTTGAAGTAGATCTTCTTGTACGGGCAGCCCGAGATGCACATGCGCCAGCCGCGGCAGCGGTTCTGGTCGACCAGGACAATGCCGTCCTCCTCGCGCTTGTAGATGGCGCCCGAGGGGCAGGACGCCGCGCACGTCGGGTTGAGGCAGTGCTCGCAGATGCGCGGAAGGTAGAACATGAACGACTTGTCGAACTCGAACGTCACCTTCTCCTCGATGCCCTTCAGCATCGGGTCTTCGTGACCGGTCTTGTACGTACCGCCCAGGTCGTCGTCCCAGTTTGCGCCCCACTGGGGGTTCATCGGGCGGCCGTCCAGCAGCGAGTGCGGGCGGGCGACCGGGAACGTCTTCTGTGCCGGCGCATTGAGCAGGTTCTCGTAGTCGTACGTCCAGGGCTCGTAGTAGTCCTCGATCTCCGGCAGCTTCGGGTTGTTGAAGATCGTGGCGAGCTTGGCCAGCCGACCGCCGCCCTTCAGCTTCAACCGCCCGTTGCGGCCGAGCTCCCAGCCACCCTTCCAGGTCTCCTGGTCCTCGTACCGGCGCGGGTACCCCAGGCCGGGTCGGGTTTCAACGTTGTTGAACCAGACGTACTCCAGGCCGGTGCGGTTGGTCCAGGCCTGCTTGCAGGTGACCGAGCACGTGTGGCAGCCGATGCACTTGTCGAGGTTCATCACCATCGCCATCTGGGCCATGATGCGCATGTTCTTCGTCTCCTTGGCTCGTGGGATGGTCAGTACTCGAGGGGGGCGGTGCGCTTGCGCAGCATCGTGACCTCGTCGCGGTTGTTGCCGGTCGGGCCGAGGTAGTTGAAGGCGAACGCCAACTGGGCGTAGCCCCCGATGATGTGGCTCGGCTTGATCAGGATGCGCGTCATCGAGTTGTGGATGCCGCCGCGGCGTCCGTTGGTCTCGGTGAGTGGCACGTCGATGAGGCGGTCCTGGGAGTGGTACATGTACACCGTGCCCTCGGGCATCCGGTGCGACACGATCGCGCGGGCGGCGACGACGCCATTGCGGTTGACCAGCTCGATCCAGTCGTTGTCGTCGATGCCGACCTTTTCCGCGTCCTGGACACTCATCCACACCTGCTGCCCGCCGCGGGACAGGTTCTGCATGAACCAGTTGTCCTGGTACTGGCTGTGGATCGCCCACTTGAAGTGCGGCGTCAGGTAGCGGACGGACACACCCAGCTCGTTCTTCTCGCCCAGCGGGGTCTCGCCGAACAGCTGGGTCATGTTGAGCGGGCCGCGGTAGGTCGGCAGCATCTCGCCGAGCGCGTTCATCCAGTCGTGGTCGAGGTAGAAGTGCTGGCGCCCGGTCAGGGTGTGCCAGGGCTTCAGGCGCTCGACGTTGATGGTGAAGGGGCTGTAGCGGCGTCCGCCGGATTCGGAACCCGACCACTCCGGCGAAGTGATCACCGGGGTGGGCTGGCCCACGATCTCGTTGAACGTGATGATCTTGCCCTCGTGCTCGGCTGCCAGGTCGTGCATCAGCTGGCCGGTCCGCTTCTCCAGGGTCTTGAAGCCCTGGACGGCGAGGTGGCCGTTGGTCGTGCCGGCCAGCGCCATGATCGTCTCGGCGACGTGGATGCCGTGGTCGAGCTTCGGACGCCCCGCGTCCACCCCCTCGCCGGTGCGGACGCCGTTCTTGCCCTTGAGGTAGGTGATCGCCGAGTTCACGTCCACGGTCACGGCCTTCGTGGTCGTGCCGAGGGTGTCCATCAGCGGGCCGATGGCACCGTACTTCTCGCCGATCTGGGTGTAGTCGCGCTCGACCATGACCAGCTTCGGCATGGTCACGCCCGGGATGGGGTCGACCTCGCCCGTCTTCCAGTCCGCGACGACGCCGTGCGGTGTGGCCATCGCGTCGGGGGAGTCGTGCATGAGCGGGACGGCCACCACGTCGGTGCGGGTGCCCAGGTGGGTGGCGGCCAGCTCGGAGAACTTGTTCGCGATGAGGCCGAAGCTGTCCCAGTCCGTCTTGGACTGCCACGGGGGGTTGATCGCCGGGGTGAACGGGTGCACGAACGGATGCATGTCGGTGGTGTTGATGTCGTGCTTCTCGTACCACGTCGCCGCGGGGAGGATCACGTCCGACATCAGCGTCGAGCTCGTCATGCGGAAGTCCAGCGTGAGGACGAGGTCGAGCTTGCCCTGCGGGGCCTCGGGGCGCCACGTGATGTCCTTCGGCCGCAGGTGCTCGGGGCTCTCGGCGGCGCTGACGGCGTGGTCGGTGCCGAGCAGGTGCTTGAGGAAGTACTCGTCGCCCTTCGCGGAGTTGCCGAACAGGTTGGCGCGCCACAGCATGAGCACGCGCGGCCAGTTCTCCTCGGCGTCCGGGTCCTCGACGGCGAACTTGAGCTCGCCCGACTTCAGGGCCTTCGCCACGTACGGGCCGACCTCCTGGCCGGACGCGCGGACCTTGTCGGCCAGCTCGAGCGGGTTGATGTCGAAGGTCGGGTAGGACGGCATCCAGCCCGAGCGCGCCGACTGCGCGTACAGGTCGGCGGTCACCTTGCCGGCGAACTGCCCGTTACCGGCCGCGCCGGCGCCCAGCTCGTCGGCGGTGAAGGTGTCGTAGCGCCACTGGTCGGTGTTGATGTACCAGTAGCCGGTCTGGATCATCTGGCGCGGCGGGCGGCTCCAGTCCAGACCGAACGCCATCTGCGCCCAGCCGGTGATCGGGCGGGCCTTCTCCTGGCCCACGTAGTGCGCCCACCCGCCGCCGTTGCGGCCCTGGCAACCGGTGATGGTCGTCAGCATCAGCATCGTGCGGTAGATCAGGTCGGAGTGGTACCAGTGGTTGGTGCCGGCGCCCATCAGGATCATCGAACGGCCGTTGGTGTCCTCGGCGTTCTGGGCGAACTCACGTGCGACACGCTCGACCTGGGCGGCCGGGACGTTGGTGATCATCTCCTGCCACGCCGGAGTGTAGGCGCCGGTCTCGTCGTCGTAGCCGGTCGGCCAGGTGCCCGGCAGGCCCGGGCGCCCGACGCCGTACTGGGCGAGCATCAGGTCGAACACCGTCGTCACGACACGGTCGCCGACCCTGCGCACCGGGACGCCGCGGCGCACCGTCGAGGCAGTGCCGTCGGGGGAGTCGAACAGGGGGAGCTCGATCTCGGCGGACTCCTCACCGAGAAGGGTGAGCTCGGGGCGGAGATCCCCGAGATCGAGGTTCCATTGGCCCATGCCCTCGTCGCCGAAGCGATGGCCCAGCGTACCGTTGGGGATCGCCGGCGCGTTGGTCACGGCGTCCCACAGGGCCGGCTTGAACATGTCGTTCTCGCTGCCGGCCTGGTCGTTGTCGAAGTCGCCCGCGACCAGGTTCTTGCCCGGGCGGTAGACGACGCGACCGTCCGCCTCGGTCGCCACGGCGTCCAGCGTGACGAGGAACGGCAGGTCCGTGTAGGCGCGGGTGTAGTTCTCGAAGTAGGGCACCTGACGGTCGACGAAGAACTCCTTGAGCACGACGTGGCCCATGGCCATGCCGAGCGCGGCGTCCGTGCCGGGCGCGACGGGCAGCCACTCGTCGGCGAACTTCACGTTCTCGGCGTAGTCGGGCGCCATGACGACGACCTTCTGGCCGCGGTAGCGGGCCTCGGTCATCCAGTGGGCGTCCGGGGTGCGGGTCAGCGGGACGTTCGAGCCCCACATGATCAGGTAGCCCGCGTCCCACCAGTCGCCGGACTCGGGCACGTCGGTCTGATCACCGAACACCTGCGGGCTGGCGACCGGGAGGTCGGCGTACCAGTCGTAGAAGCTCAGCATCGAGCCGCCGATGAGGCTGGTGTACCGGGCGCCGGAGGCGTGCGAGACCATCGACATGGCCGGGATGGGGGAGAAGCCGGCGATCCGATCCGGCCCCCAGCGCTTGATCGTGTAGACCTGCGCGGCCGCGATCAGCTCGACGGCCTCCTCCCAGCTGGCGCGGACCAGGCCGCCCTTGCCGCGGGCGCTCTTGTAGCGCTTGGCCTTCTCCGGGTCCTGCACGATGGACGCCCACGCCACGACCGGGTCGCCGTGCTCTCGCTTGGCCTCGCGGAACATCTCCAGTAGGACGCCGCGCAAGTAGGGGTACCGCACGCGGGTGGGGGAGTAGGTGTACCAGGAGAACGCCGCGCCGCGTGGGCAGCCTCGCGGCTCGTACTCGGGCTTGTCGGGGCCGGCCGAGGGGTAGTCGGTCTGCTGGGCCTCCCACGTGATGATGCCGTCCTTGACGTACACCTTCCACGAGCAGGACCCGGTGCAGTTCACGCCGTGCGTCGAGCGGACGACCTTGTCGTAGGCCCAGCGGTCGCGGTAGAACCAGTCGCCGCGGCCACCCTCCTTGAAAACCGCGCGGTTGTCGGGCGTGACGGTGGCCTTGCTGAAGAAGCGACCGGCGCCGATCAAGGCGTCGGCCAGCGGGCCGTCGAGGCCTGCGGGCTGGGCGGGCCGGGGCTGCGTGGCGGTCATCGGGTGGGCCTTTCGCTCGGGCTTCGGTCAGGGAACGGGTTCGCGGTGGTGAGGCTGGCAACGCAGAGGTCGGGTTCGAGGAAGGGGATGAGGCTCACGGTGGCGTCGCCCTCGCCCAAGGCCTCGAGGGTGCCCTCGATGATTCCCCGGTGGACGCCGCAGGCGACCGCGGGGTTCTGCGTGGCGAGGTCGCGCATCGGGCAGTGGTGGAGGCACACATCGGCCGTCCGGCCGGCGTCGGTCGTGGTGACGGTGGGCTCGTAGCCCCAGGCGTCCATCAGGTCGATCAGGGCGCCAACCTTGGACAACCATCGGCCGGGTGTCTGAGCGTGCGTGGTGCTGGCCCGGTCTCCCAGGAGGGCAGGGGCATTGCGTAGTGCCCAGCGTCGGCCTGCCTCAGACGCGTCAGGGGCGTCCGAGGTGAGGGCATCGGCAAGCACCTCGGCGAGCAGCTTGTACGCGCTGGGGGTGATGACCTCGCGGAGATGGCCGGGGTGGGCCGTGAAGTGGTGGCGCGGGCGCCCGACACCAGTGCGCTCGCTGTGGGTCTGGACGAGATCAGCTCGGACGAGGCGGTCGAGGTGGTGACGAACCGTGGTGACGTGCAGGTTCAACCGGTCGGCCAACTCGGCGGCGGTCAGGCCGGTGCTGCGATTGGGTGCGTCGGCCGCCGCCAGGACGGGGAGGTTGGCCAGTGTGTCGAGGATGGTGCGGCGCACGGGCGAGCTCAGCACGTCCAACGGCTGAACCGGCACCACGGTCATCATCGTCCTCGGGTTGGCGGGCTTCCGGGGGAATTTTGAGGAAGTTGGTGACGAGTTTAGCCAGACCTGCGGGCGCATGTGCAAGATGGCGGACATTCCTGCTTGAACATGGGCTTGAAAGGGGGTGTTGCAGAACTACGAAGAGTAGTTGACGGGGGTGTCTTCCCTATGGTTGGATCGCGGTGGCCATCATTTAAAGGATGGTAGTCCGACTTTCGAGGAGCCCCCATGGCCGAGGGTCCACAACGCCGCGAAGCGCCCGGTTCGGGTCGCGTCCTGACGATGTCCACCATCGCCTTCACGATGATGTTTGCCGTTTGGTTGATGTTTGGCATCCTCGGCAAGCCGATCCAGGCCGAGTTCGGCCTCACCGACGTCGAACTGAGCTGGATCAGCGCGGTGGCCGTGCTCAACGGCTCCATGTGGCGCCTTCCGGCCGGCATGCTGGCCGACCGCATCGGTGGCAAGAAGGTCATGCTGTTCCTGCTCCTGTCCGGAGCCGTGGCTGCCTTCGCCGTCTCGTTCGCCAACAGCTACCCGATGCTGCTGGTGCTGGCCTTCCTCGTCGGTTTTGTCGGCAACAGCTTCAGCGTCGGCGTCGCGTGGAACAACGCGTGGTTCACCGACCACCGCAAGGGCTTCGCCCTGGGCCTCTTCGGCGCCGGCAACGTGGGCGCGTCCGTCACCAAGTTCATCGGCCCGGCGATCATTGCCGCCACGGCCGGGGCGACCTATGGCCTGGGTGTTGTGGGTGGCTGGCGTCTCATCCCGGTCATCTATGCGGTACTGCTGCTGGCCATCGCCATCGCCTTGTTCTTCGTCACCCCGCGTGCCGACCGGATGCCCGGGGCGTCGAAGAGTGTGAGGGAGATGCTCGAGCCGCTGAAGGACGTTCGGGTATGGCGGTTCTCGCTGTATTACGTCGTGGTGTTCGGCGCCTACGTGGCTCTGTCCGCCTACCTGCCCGCCTACTACGTCGACAACTTCGGCGTCGACCTGGCCACGGCCGGCTTGCTGACCGCCACGTTCATCTTCCCGGCCTCGCTGCTTCGGCCGGTCGGCGGTTGGTTCAGTGATCGCTGGGGCGCGCGCAAGGCCATGTACGGGACCTTCTTCGTCACGCTGGCTGCTTCAGGCGTCCTGATGATGCCCAACGGGCACATCGTCCTGTACCAGCCCGACGGCGGTCGCAGCGAGGTCATGCACTACTCGATCAACCTGTGGCTCTTCGTGGCCCTGGTTTTCGTGATCGGCTGCGCGATGGGCATCGGCAAAGCCGCGGTCTACAAGCACATTCCGACCTACTTCCCCGACAACGTCGGTTCGGTCGGTGGCCTCGTCGGCATGCTGGGCGGGCTCGGTGGGTTCTTCCTGCCCCCCATGTTCGCCTACACCACGGCCTTCACCGGGATGGCCAACTCGACCTTCGCCATTCTGTTCGCCATCACCGCCGTCTCGCTGTTGTGGATGCACTTCACGATTCACCGGATGTTGCACGCGCAGTCCCCCCATCTCGGCGATGATGTCGATGTACCCGCCACCCTGGCCGACGCGTCGGCGTCCGGCTCCTGAGAGGAGAACGCCCCATGAGTAGCGCCAACGATGTCACCCGATCGGGTAAGGAGTGGCTGACCAGTTGGAACCCCGAGGACGAACAGTCCTGGGACAAGCCATTGGCGTGGCGCACCCTGTGGATCACCACGTTCGCCCTGACGATGTGCTTCGTCGCCTGGTTCTTGCCCAGTGCGATCATTCCGAAGCTCAATGCCATCGGCTTCACCTTCACCCAGAGCCAGCTCTACTGGATGGCGGCCATGCCTGGCCTCTCCGGTGGAGCCCTCCGAATCCTGTGGATGATCCTGCCCCCCATCATGGGCACCCGGAAGATGGTCGCCATCACGACCGCCTTGCTGGTGATTCCCCTGATCGGCTGGGCCGTGGCCGTCCAGGATCCGAACACGCCGTACTGGGGCCTGATGGCCCTCGCCTTTCTCGCGGGCATCGGTGGCGGCGCCTTCTCCGGGTTCATGCCCTCGACGTCCTACTTCTTCCCCAAGCGACTCTCGGGCACGGCCCTCGGACTCCAGGCAGGAATCGGCAACCTGGGTGTGTCGCTGGTCCAGTTGCTGACCCCGATCTTCATCGGCTTCGCCCTGATCGGTGGCCCGCAGATTCTCAAGACCGCAGGCCGCCCCGACCGTGAGGTCTGGTACCAGAACGCGGGTCTGGTGTGGATCCCGTTCGTGGTGGTGGGGACCTTGCTCGCATGGTTCCTGCTCAAGTCCGTGCCCATCAAGGCGAACATCAAGCAGCAGTTCGACATCTTCAGCAACCAGGACACCTGGTGGATGACGATCCTGTACATCATGACCTTCGGCACGTTCTCCGGCCTGTCGGCCCAGTTCGCGCTGCTGACGAACAACCTCTACGGCTCAGGAAACCCTGCCATCGTTTCCGGCGCTGGCATTGACGCGCAGGTGCTGGTGGCCGGCTATCAAGTGCCCGATCCGGTGACCTTCGTGTTCTGGGGAGCCCTCGTGGGCGCGGTCTCCCGCTTCGCCTTCGCACCCCTCACCGACCGCATGGGTGGCGCCATCTGGACTCTGGTCTCGGGAATCGGATTGATTGCGTCGATCGGGTTCACGATCACCGCGCTCACCCCCGACACCACCTCAGCAGCCACGCTGCAGGCAGGTTTCGACAAGTTCTTCTGGGGCATGCTCGCCATCTTCCTGTTCGCTGGAATCGGCAATGCCTCCACCTTCAAGCAGATGCCCATGATCTTCGACAAGCGGCAGGCCGGCGGTGTGATCGGCTGGACGTCGGCCATCGCTGCCTTCGGCCCGTTCCTCTTCGGAATCGGGCTGACCACCTTCGGTGCGGTGACCTTCTACTGGATCGGGGTCGTGTGGGCTGTCCTCTGTGTGGCCCTCACTTGGTGGCGTTACGCGCGCCCCGGAGCTCCTCGGCCGAGTTGACGGCGTCGTGGTCAGGAGGTCGATTCATCCGCGTGCTCCACACTGGACTCATGGAGGAATTCTGCACGCGCGTGACCGTGGCCTATGACCCCGCGGGGCCGAATGCCGACAGGGTCCGTACCTGGCTGCTGCAACTGGGTGCCCGGCCGGTGGACCGGGCCGAGCCCGGGGCGTCCGCATGGCCGTTGGCCCCGCAGTTCGAGGAGGTGGAGCGCTCGCAGGTGGCCGCGTTCGTCCATGGTGTGCGCGGTGAGGTGCGTTCGCCGGAGGAGCGCTTCGACGACCATGGCTCGGCGGCGAGTTGGCCGCGCGGGAGCTTCTGAGGATCCGCTAGGCTGTAGCGGCGCGTGAGCGCACGCGGATGTAGCTCAATGGTAGAGCCCCAGTCTTCCAAACTGGCTACGCGGGTTCGATTCCCGTCATCCGCTCCGAAGGTTCAACCGAATCGTCGACCACACACCAGGAGTCAACACACGTGCCCAGCACCGTCGAGAAGCTGAGCCCCTCGCGGGTCAAGCTCACCATCGAGATCCCCTTCGCCGACCTCAAGCCCCACTTGGACAAGGCTTACAAGGACATCGCGTCGCAGGTGAACATCCCGGGCTTCCGCAAGGGAAAGGTGCCTGCAGCCATCATCGACCAGCGCTTCGGGCGCGGCACGGTGCTGCAGGAGGCGATCAACGCCGCACTGCCGGACGCCTACGGCGCTGCTGTCGCCGACAACGAGTTGGTGCCGCTGGGCCAGCCCGAGGTCGAGGTCACCAAGCTGGAGGACGGCGAGCTGGTCGAGTTCACCGCCGAGCTGGATGTCCGCCCCGACTTCACCGTCCCGGAGTTCTCCGAGCTGTCGGCCGAGGTGCCGGTTCTGGCGAGCACCGACGACGAGGTTGAGGAGAACCTGCAGGTCATGCGCCAGCGATTCGCGACGCGCGCTGACAAGGAGGGCGCGGCCGAGGATGGCGACATCGTCACCCTGGACCTGGTCGCCGCCAAGGATGGGGAGCAGGTCGAGGACGGCTCGGCCGAGGGCCTGACCTACAAGGTCGGCAGCGGCGGCATGCTCGACGGCCTGGACGAGGCCGTGTCCGGCGCGTCGGCCGGTGACACGGTGGAGTTCACCTCCGAGCTCGTGGGTGGCCCCGCCGCCGGCGAGACCGCCGACATCACCGTCACCGTCACCAAGGTGCAGACCGAGACCCTGCCCGAGGTCGACGACGAGTTCGCCCAGATGGTCTCGGAGTTCGACACCGTCGAGGAGATGAAGGCCGACCTGGCCGAGGCCGTGGCGCGCCGCGCCCGTGTTGAGCAGATCAACACGGCGTCGGACGCCATCGTGAGCGACCTGGTCGCCAAGACCCCGTTCGACCTGCCCGAGGCGATGCTGACCGCGGAGATCGAGAACCGCAAGCAGCAGATCACCGACCAGCTCGCCCGCGCGGGCTACACCCTCGAGCGCTACCTGGAGGACACCGAGGAGGAGACGGCGAAGGACGCCGACGAGTTCTGGGCCCAGGTCGCGACCAACGCCGAGACCTCCCTGAAGGCGCAGATCATTCTCGACAAGCTGGCCGACGACAAGGCCGTGACCGTCGAGCAGCAGGAGCTGATGGAGCTGATCTTCCGCCGTGCGCAGCAGGCCGGCACCTCGCCCGAGGCCGAGATGCAGCACATGATGGAGCACAACCACACGTCGGAGTGGATGGGCGAGCTGCGCCGCGGCAAGGTGCTGCGCGAGGTCGTCCTCGGCGCCAGCGTGAAGGACGCCGACGGCGCGGTCGTCGACGTGAAGTCGGTCCAGAGCGACGGCTCCCTGGTCACCCCGGACGAGGGTGCCGAGGCCGAGGCTGCCGAGCAGGCCGAGGAGAAGCCGGCCAAGAAGGCGCCCGCCAAGAAGCCCGCGGCCAAGAAGGATGCGGAGAAGGCGACCGAGAAGAAGCCGGCCAAGAAGAAGGACGCCGACGCCGAGGCCTGAGCCTCGACCTGTCGGTCACGACTAATGAGCGCGCGGTCCCTTCGGGGGCCGCGCGTTCGGCGTCTGCCGTCAGCGAACATCAGCGGTGTGCGCTCCGAAATGTCGGGGGCACCGGGTAGCGTCGCCTGCGTGACGGAAAACATGCTTCCCGGCCTGCGGGCCGCAGCCGGCGCCTCGGGTGTCGGTATGAACGACTCGGTCTACCAGGCGCTGCTGGCCAACCGCATCGTCTTCCTCGGTTCTGAGGTGCGCGATGAGAACGCCAACGCGATCTGCGCCCAGCTCCTCCTGCTGAATGCGGAGGATCCTGAGAAGGACATCTACCTCTACATCAATTCTCCCGGTGGGTCGGTGACCGCCGGTATGGCGATCTTCGACACCATGCAGTGGATCAGCAATGACGTGGCGACGGTGGCCATGGGCCTGGCGGCCTCCATGGGGCAGTTCCTGCTCAGCGCCGGCACCAAGGGCAAGCGGTACGCCCTCCCGCACGCGCGCATCATGATGCACCAGCCCTCGGGTGGCCTGGGCGGTACGGCGTCCGACATCAAGATCCTGGCCGAGCAGATCATCGCCACGAAGAAGGAGATGGCGGAGCTGATCGCCGAGCACACCGGCCAGTCCGTGGAGCAGATCGAGCTCGACTCCGACCGTGACCGGTGGTTCACCGCTCCGGAGGCGCTCGAGTACGGGTTCATCGACCACGTCTACGAGCGCGCCGCCCAGATCCCCGGCAGCGACGCCCCGAACCAGTGAGGACGACCGACATGCAGATGAACCAGATGCCCGGCGGTCTGGCCCCCACGGGCGCGTCGATGGACTACTACATTCCGCAGTGGGAGGAGCGCACCAGCTACGGCGTCCGGCGCGTCGATCCCTACACCAAGCTGTTCGAGGATCGGATCATCTTCCTCGGCACCCCCGTGAGCGACGACATCGCCAACGCGGTCATGGCCCAGTTGCTGTGCCTGCAGTCGATGGATCCTGAGCGCCCGATCTCGATGTACATCAACAGCCCCGGTGGCTCGTTCACGGCGCTGACCGCCATCTACGACACCATGCAGTACATCAAGCCGGACGTGTCGACCGTGTGCCTGGGCCAGGCTGCCTCGGCTGCGGCGGTGCTGCTGGCCGCCGGTACCAAGGGCAAGCGCTTCGCCCTGCCGAACAGCCGCATCCTGATCCACCAGCCGGCGACCGAGGGGGGCTACGGCCAGGGGTCTGACCTGGAGATCCAGGCGCGCGAGATCCTGCGCATCCGTACGCTGATGGAGCAGATGCTGGCCAACGACACCGGCCAGAGCGTCGAGCAGGTCAGCCGCGACATCGAGCGCGACAAGTACCTGACGGCCCAGGAAGCCCTGGAGTACGGCATCATCGACGAGATCTTCACCTCGCTGAAGGACGTGAACTGACGCTTCTGCGTCGAGAGTTGAGGGGAGTGGCATG
Source organism: Propionibacteriaceae bacterium (assembly GCA_030539405.1). Classification (GTDB taxonomy): domain Bacteria; phylum Actinomycetota; class Actinomycetes; order Propionibacteriales; family Propionibacteriaceae; genus Propioniciclava. Next base: position 3,055 of record JAUNSA010000023.1, on the reverse strand, counting down.
GCACGCATCGGGGAGACCTCCGACCTGCTGAAGTGCTCGTTCTGCGGCAAGAGCCAGAAGCAGGTGCGCAAGCTGATCGCTGGTCCGGGTGTCTACATCTGTGACGAGTGCATCGAGTTGTGCAACGAGATCATCGAGGAGGAGTTCTCCGAGGCCAGTGATGTGGGCCTGCTGGAGGAGCTGCCGAAGCCGCGTGACATCGTCTCCTTCCTCGACTCCTATGTGATCGGCCAGCCGGTCGCCAAGAAGGCGCTCGCGGTGGCGGTGTACAACCACTACAAGCGGGTCCAGGCCCAGGCCAGCAGCCCGCGTCGGGCCGCCGAGGACGAGCTCGTCGAGCTCGGCAAGAGCAACATCCTGCTCATCGGCCCGACCGGCTGCGGCAAGACCTACCTGGCGCAGACGCTTGCGCGGATGCTGAACGTGCCGTTCGCGATGGCTGACGCCACGGCGCTCACCGAGGCCGGGTATGTGGGTGAGGATGTGGAGAACATCCTGCTCAAGCTGCTGCAGGCTGCCGACTTCGACGTGAAGAAGGCCGAGACCGGCATCATCTACATCGACGAGATCGACAAGGTGGCCCGCAAGAGCGAGAACCCCTCGATCACCCGCGATGTGTCCGGCGAGGGCGTCCAGCAGGCGCTGCTGAAGATCCTGGAGGGCACCACCGCCTCGGTGCCCCCGCAGGGCGGCCGCAAGCACCCGCACCAGGAGTTCATCCAGATCGACACGACGAACATCCTGTTCATCGTGGGCGGCGCCTTCGCGGGGCTCGAAGAGATCATCAACGCCCGCGTGGGTAAGCGCCCGCTGGGCTTCAACAACGACTCGGCGCTTCGCCGCAACGACCAGGGCAACCCGTTCGAGGAGGTCCGCCCCGAGGACCTGCACAAGTTCGGGCTGATCCCCGAGTTCATCGGCCGCCTGCCCATGATCTCGACGGTCAACCCGCTGGACCTCGAGGCCATGGTGCGCATCCTCGTCGAGCCGCGCAATGCGTTGACCAAGCAGTTCCGCAAGCTGTTCGAGCTGGACGGGGTCGACCTGGAGTTCACCGACGACGCGGTCGCCGCGATCGCCGAGATGGCGCTGGCGCGCGGCATCGGCGCCCGTGGTCTGCGGTCGATCCTGGAGGAGATCCTCCTCAACGTGATGTTCCACGTCCCCTCCGACGACAAGATCGGGCAGGTGGTCGTCACCGCCGAGGTCGTGCGGGAGGGCGCCGAACCCCGGATGTTGCCGCGCGCGGCGTCCTCACGGAGCACCCGCCGGTCCAAGTCGGCCTGAGCCCGGCAAGCAGAGTCATCGTCAGCGGAGCGTCCCGAGAACTGCGGCGAAGGCAGCCGCGGTGTCCGGGGAGGGAACGGAGATCCTGATCCACTGCGGCCCCAGGCCGGGGAACGTCTCGCCGCGCCGGACGGCCCAGCCCCGTTCGGCCAACCTTTCCCGCGGAGACGTGCCCAAGCGCGTCGCATCGATCAGGACGAAGGGCGCCTGCGGCGAACCGGAGGCGGGTAGTCCGACCTGTTCCAGAAGCGCGCACAGCGAGTCCCGCCACGACCGCGTCTGGTGAGCGACTCCCTCCGCCTCGGCCCGGGCCGCCGGCGTGCTGCAGGCGACGAGGGCGTCCAGGGCGGGGGTGGAGGTGGCCCACGGGCGCTGGCGTCGGGCCAGGCGCTCGATCAGGACGGGGTCCCCGATGACGAAGCCGGCACGAAGCCCGGGCAGTCCCCACATCTTGGTCAGCGACCGCACCACGAGCACTCCGGTCAGGTCGGCGTCCAGCACGGACTCCGTTTCGCCGGGCACGAAGTCCATGAAGGCCTCGTCGACGACCAGCGTCCGCCCCGGACGCCGGAGCGAGAGGACGGCGTCCGCGGGATGCAGGGTGCCGGTCGGGTTGGTCGGGTTGCCGATCACGACCAGGTCCCCGTCGGGTACGGCGCCGGGATCGAGGGCGAAGTCGGGGGCGGGGAGCAGGTGGCGGCGCACCTCGATCCCGGCGTCGACCAGGGCCGACTCCGGTTCGGTGAACTGAGGGTGCACCACGACGGGATGCTCCGGCGCGAGGGCGTCCGCGATCAGCGCGAACGCGGCGGCGGCGCCGGGCACGGGAAGCACCTGGTCGGGACGGACGCCGTGGTGGCGCGCGATGGCGTCGACGGCTCGGGTCGGGTCGGGGTAGCTCTCCCAGCGGCTCGGGTCGCACGTGATCGCGTCCAGCAGCCACCTCGGGGTGGGCCGCCGGACGTTGACCGCCAGATCGACCAGGCCGGGCGCGGCGTCGGCATCGCCGTGGTGGCGAAGGTTCATCGGGCCCTCCCGGCGAACGCGCGCGCGGCCGCGGCGAACCGCCGGGCCTGCTCAGGATGGCCGGCCCAGTGCACGTGGTGGTAGCTCGCCTGCACGCTCGTACCCACGTGCGGGTGGTCGTCCGCGGGTTCGATCGTGGTGCGGTGGAACTCGTGGAACCGGTAGGTCTCCCCAGCCCGGACGACCAGCCCGTCGTGGGCCGCCGTGAACGCGTTGTAGCCCAGCGTGAGTCGCGGGGACATGCCCGCCGTCAGGGGGAGCGCACCGGCCAGCGGGTGGCCGTCGAGGGTCCGGCACAGGTAGAGCAGCCCGGCACACTCGGCATAGGTCGGCAGGGCGGAACGTACGGCGTCCCGGACTTGGGCCAGCAGCGGGGTGTTGGCAGCCAGGTCGGTGGCATACATCTCGGGGAATCCGCCGCCCAGGTACAACCCGGCGGTGTCAGGGGGAAGGGCCGGATCGGTGAGGGGGTCGAACCCGATCACGTCACAGCCCGCCGCGGCGAGGAGTTCGGTGGTCTCGGCGTAGCGGAAGGTGAACGCCCGTCCGGCGGCCACCGCGATCCGCGGGCGCAGCGCCAGGTCCGTGGGGGCGTCGAGCCCCAGCGCAGCAACCGGCGACCAGGGCTCGGCATCGAGCGGTGCAGCAGCCTGCGCCACGGCCAGCACGGCGTCGAGGTCGACATGCTCGGAGACCAACGCGGCGGCCGAGTCCACCACCGCTTGCGCGGCGTCCCGCTCGG
>JAUNSA010000022.1 GCA_030539405.1 Propionibacteriaceae bacterium | reverse complement strand
TCGGCCGACGTGCCGTGCGGCAGGGCCAGGAACACCACATCGTGACCGGCGAGGTTCTCGGGCGTGGTGTCGAGCACGACGCGATCCAGCAGCGGCGTCAGGTGCTGGTGGTGCTCCCCCAGCCGCGACCCGGCCGAGGACTTCGCCGTCAGCGCACCGATCTCGATGTCGTCACGCCCGAGCAGGAGCCGCAGGATCTCTCCGCCGGCGTATCCGGTGCACCCCGCGACCGCAATCTTCGTCGTCATGGGCATGAGTATGCCCCCCTTGGAATACTTATTCCACTCCGGCTCGCTGGGCGGACACCCCGTCCAGCAACAGACGCACCCCGAGCGCGAAGGCCGCGTCGGCGTCACCGGCCAGCGCCGGGTCGGCGGGGTGGAAGCGCTCCCAGTCCAGCCGCGCCTGCTCCTCGGCGACGTGCCCGAGCACGAAGTACAACAGGGCGGACGCCGCACCGCGGGCCTGTGCTGCGGGCAGGCCGGCCGTGCCCAGCAGCGTCGCCGGGTGGCGGATGGTGTCGTGGCGCGACAGCCGGAAGCCGCGCGCGGTGGCGACGAGCTCGGCGGAGTCCCGGTGTGCGAGCAGGACCGCCCGGAGGCTGGCCGTCCACGCCTCCACGGCCGGGCGCCACAGGCCGAGCGGCTCCTCCACGTCGGCCAGGATCTGGTCGGCCATGCCCGCCAGCAGGGTCTGCTTGTCCGGGACGTGGTGGTACAGCGCCCCCGGCTGCACCCCGAGCGCCGCGGCGACCCGCCGCATGCTGAGGCCCTCCAGCCCGTCGGTGTCGAGCGTGGCGACCGCCGCGCCGACGACGTCGGCGTACGTCAGCGCCATCGCTCGGGGTCCTCCGGCTGTTCAGGGGCCCGGGCGAGGTCCTGAGGGTCGGTGACGGGGTGGACGGCCGCCCCGGACAGGTAGGCCGCCCGGGCCAGGATGTTGCTGGCCACCGACGAGACGACCAGGAGCGCGGCGACGGTGAGCACGGTCTTGCCGAGGTCCAGCCAGCCGAACCCGGTGGTGGCGCAGCGGTGCAGGAAGGCGGCGACCACGATCAGGGGCAGGCCCATCCCGGTGGCCGGCGACATGACGCTGATCCGGGCGAACGCGTCGCGCTGCCGGAACATCGCCACCCCGCTGAGCAGCACGAGCAGGGAGCCGACGACCACGAAGATCGCGGCCAGCACCTCCAACACGATGGTCATCGGCGCCCCCTGGTGATGATGCGGGCCAGTGCGATGGTGGCCAGGATGCCCAGCAGCGCGGCGAGCAGGGCGGCGTCCACGACGGCCTCGGAGCCGGTCACGATGCCCAGCACCACCAGCTGACCGATCATGGCGAAGTAGACGAGGTCACCGACGATGGCACGGCTGGCCGCATCGGGGGCGGTCGCGATCCGCACCAGCCCGATCAGCACGGTCGCCGCGAGGAGGATCGAGGCGATCCAGACAGCGATGGTCACGACGCCTCCCCCCTCTCGACCCGGCCCCGGGTGACGCGGAGCAGGCGATCCTCCATGTCCCGCAGGCCGGCGAGGATCTCATCGCGCGACCGGCCGTACATGCTGTGCACGAACAACACCGGGGCGGTGCCCTCGGCGGCGTCGGCGGTCCCGAGCACGAGGGTGCCGGGCGTGATCGTGATCGAGGACGCCAACGCTGTCACCTCCAGGTCCGAGCGGCAGCGCAGGGGCATCTCGACAATGGCGGGGGTCGAGTCGACCCCGGAGGTCACCGTGTCCCGCACCACGTCCCAGGATCCCTTCACGATCTCGCGGGTGATGTAGGCCACGTACGACACGGCGTGGAGCACCCTCATCCCAGCACCGCCTCGACGTAGGGGGCCAACTGGGTCAGGGCCTGCCCCGCGGCGTCCGCGAACGGGAACAGCGCGCCGGCGCCCAGGAACATCAGCACCGACACCGCGACCAGGGCGTACCCGGGGGCGGCCAGTCTGGTGGGGATGCGCACGTCGTCGGGGAGGTCGGTCTGTTCGCCTCGCCCGAGCCTGGGGTCATCGGGCGCGTACTGCGTCTGGGGCGGCCCCCAGAAGACCTCGTGCCAGAGCCGCTGCAGGGCCATCAGCGAGATGACCGAGGCCACCACCACGGCACCGATCAGGACGCCCGCCAGCGCGGGCGGGGCGTCGGCCAGGCCGACGACCAGGGCGACCTTGCCCCACAGTCCGGACGTGGGCGGGAGGCCGACCAGGGAGAACAGGCCCAGGACGAAGGCGATCGCGACGCCCCGGTCGCGGTGGAGCAGCCCGCTGAGGCGGTCGTATCGGCCGCTGCCGTAGGTGTGCTCGATCGCGCCGGCCAACAGAAGCAGGGCACCGACGGTGACCACGTGGTGGGCCAGGTAGAACAGGCCGGCGCTCCGGGCGGCGGCGCTCAGGACGGCCAGGGGCACCAGGATGTGCCCCACGCCCGAGACCATCTGCAGGGCGAGGGCCGAGCGGATCCGCCCGACCGCGGCCGTGCTCAGCGCGCCCACCAGCATCGTGGCCACCACCACGGCGGCCAGGGCCCACACCCACGGCGGAACCTCGCCGTAGGTCACCGCGACGGTGCGGTAGAGGGCGTAGAGGGCGACCTTGGTGTGCAGGGCCGAGAACAGGGCCATCATGCCGCCGGAGGTGGCCGGGTAGGCGGTCGGCAGCCACCCGTGCACCGGGAAGGCGCCGCCCTTGATGGCCAGCGCCAACAGCACCATGACGACGGCCAGCCCGATGCGGGGGTCCTCGGCCGCGCGGCCCTGGAGGGCGGCCAGGTTCACGGTGCCGGCGGCCGCGTAGACGAAGCCGACGCCGATCAGCAGGAAGGTGCTGGTCAGCAGGTTGACGAGGATGAAGATGCGGCCGATGCCGAGGCGGCGCCAGCCTCCGGTCAGCGAGATCAGCGCGTAGCTGGGCAGCAGCATGACCTCGACGAACACGAACAGGTTGAACAGGTCACCGGTCAACAGCGCACCGTTGACGCCGGCGACCAGCATGAGCACCAGCGGGGGGACGAAGCGGTAGCGGTCCTCCCCGCTCGCCACGAGGTACCACGCGCACACGGCGGTGACCAAGCCGGTGACCACGAGCAGCCAGGCGCTCGCGGCGTCCGACACGAACGGGATGGCGATGCCCGGGGCGAAGGCCCCCACGTTGTGGGCGATCACGGGCTCGCTGCGGTGGTGGAGGGCCAGCCCGGCGGCGCAGGCGGCGCTGGCCAGGGGCACCCCGATCATGAGGATGCGCTCCACGACGGCTCGGCGCACCAGGACGGTCAGGCCGGCGCACAGCAGCGGGATCGCGGCGAACAGGGGCAGCAGGGCGGGAGTGATCACGCGTGCGTCTCCCCCGTCTCGGGGATGCGGAGGGTGTCGTCGTTGTGGCCGAGCACCGCGAAGGTGAGCATCACGACCGTGACCGCCAGCGTGATCACGATCGCGGTCAGCACGAACGCCATGGGCAGCGGGTCGCCCATCAGGGCGGGATCGCTGGTGTCGGTCAGCGGCTCGGCCCGCCAGGCCGGGACGCCCGCGGCGAGCAGGACGAAGTTGGCCGCATGCGAGAGCAACCCGATCCCGAACACGGCCCGCACCATGCTGCGGGCCAGGAGCAGGTAGGTCCCTCCGGCGACCAGGACTCCGACCGTGACGGCGAGGATCATCGGCCCAGCTCCTTCGGCGGCGTTCCCTCGGACAGGTAGCGGGTGCGCAGGCCGACGCGGCCGGCGGGCGCGGGCTCGCCGCGCACGGTGTCCAGCGGACCGGGCAACTCGCCCTCGACCGCCTCGTCGGCCCGTTCGCGGATGCCCTCGCCACCCGCCCGGGTGAGCGTGTCCCCGCCGGTGCCCAGCAGGTTGAACGCGAGGGTGATCAGCCCGATCACCGCGAGGTAGACCCCGACGTCGAAGAGCATCGACGTGACCAGGTGCACGCCGCCGAGGTAGCCGTGCAGCGGCTCCAGGAAGGAGCTGCCGAAGGCCAGGCCGACCAGCCCGGTGACGACGGCCACTGTGATGCCGGAGCCGATCAGCACGACCGGCAGCCGCGGCGGCCCGATCTGGCGGTCCTTCGACGTGGACAGGTAGATCAGGCCGACGATGGCAGAGCCGACGAGCGCGGCGATGAAGCCGCCCCCGGGTTCGTTGTGCCCACGCCAGAAGATCACCGCGGACAGCACGGCGAGGACGGGGGTCATGAACCGCAGCACCAACTGCATCGGCAGAACGTTCGACCAGGCGCTGGTGATGGCGCGGTGCGCCGCGGTGCCCTCCTCGCGCAGGTCGAGGACCGGCTCGGGGACGGGCACACGCTTCTCCTGCGGCGTCGGGTCCAGCAGCCGGTGCCGGACGCTGGAGACCAGGGCGACGATCGCGATGCCGGCCATGCCGAGCACGGCCAGTTCGCCCAGGGTGTCCAGGGCGCGGAACTCGACCAGGATGACGTTGACGATGTTGTTCCCGCTGGTCACTTCGGTGGCCTGGGTGGCGTAGTAGTCCGACACCGGCGAGCGCGGGCGGCGGGCGGACAGGAACCAAGTGGCTGCGCCGGCCGCCAGCCCCATGCCGCCGGCCAGGGCCAGGGCGATCCCGGTGCGGCGCTTGGTCGATTCGCCGAAGTCGAGCGGCAGCTTCTGCAGCACCAGCATGATCACGATGATGGTCAGCGACTCCACCAGCAACTGGGTGAGCGCCACGTCGGGCGCCCCGAGGGCGAGGATCTGGACGGTCGCCACGATGCCCACCGCCGACAGGGAGACCGCCGCCGCCAGGCGGGAACGGGCCCGGCAGACGCTGACCACGGCGGCGGTGATCAGGACGAGCACCACCACGTCGATGGGCGCGATCAGCCCGACCGGGCCCTGCGCCCACGCCGGCGTGAGGGGCGCCACCGCGGCCAGCCCGGGGATCACGACGGCGATGTAGGCGGCCAGCAGCCACGCCAGGTGCCGGTCGGGCCGGTCGACGACGAACAGGTCGACCAGGGGACGCCCCGCCCGGCGCAACGCCCGGTGGAGCCCGGCGATCACCGTGGCACCGTCGACGGGGAATCGGTGCGCTTCGAGCCGGGGCCACAGCGCGCGCCGCTGGGTCAGGATCAGGATGCCGAGGGTGAAGACCGCCAGCGTCGCCACCAGTTCGGGCGTCGGCCCGTGCCACAGGCTCAGGTGCGCATCATGCTCGACTCCTGGGCGCATGGCGCGGGTCGCGCCGGTCACCGGGAGGTCCAGCACGCCGGCGGCCAGCCCCAGGGGCAGGCCGGCGAGGATCGGCAGGGCGGCAGCACCCAGCAGCACGGGCCCGGGCCGGTGGATCTCCCGGGTGTCGGTGGGGTCCTCGCCGCGACCGTCGAGGAACGCGCCGAAGAGGATCTTGCCGCAGTAGGCGAACGTCAGGACGCTGGCCGCAGCAGCGGCGCCCATCGCCAGCCAGCCTGCCCAGGCCGGGCCCGGGGCGTCCAGCAGGCCGGTGAACAACGATTCCTTGGAGATGAAGCCGAGCAGCGGCGGGAGGCCCGCCATGGACGCGCACCCCACGGCCATGACGGCGAAGCTGCCGGGCAGCTCGCGCCACAGGGCAGGCAGGCGGCGGACGTCGCGGGTGTGGGCCGCATGGTCCACGACCCCGACCATCATGAACAGGCCCGACTTGAACAGGGCGTGCGCGATCGTGTGGGTGATGGCTGCGGCCAGCGCCACCGTGGTACCCACCCCGACGGCGGCGACGATCAGGCCGAGCTGGCTGACCGTGGAGTAGGCCATCAGCCGCTTCAGGTCGGTCTGCTGCAGGGCGAACCAGGCGCCCAGGGCGGCGGTGGACAGGCCCACCACCAGCAGCATCACGTTCCAGGCCGGCGTGGCGTGGAACGCCGGGGAGAACCGCATCAGCACGAAGATGCCCGCCTTGACCACGGCCGCCGCATGCAGGTAGGCGCTCACCGGGGTGGCGGCCGCCATGGCGTCGGGGAGCCACACGTGGAAGGGGAACTGCGCGCTCTTGCTGAACCCGGCGACGGCCACCAGCACGGCCACCAGGGCGGTGAAGGCCGGGTCGCCGGACCAGGTCGGGGCGGCCAACGCCGCCGAGACCGAGGTCGTGCCGGTCCGGACGATGATGAGGGCGACGGCCACCAGCAGGGCCAGGCCGCCGACGAAGGTCAGCAGCAGGGTCCGCATGGACGCCGCTTGGCCACCCTGGCCGGAACGCGCGATCAGGAAGAACGAGGCCAGGCTGGTGAACTCCCAGCAGATGAACAGCACCACGAGGTCGTCGGCGAGGACGAGCCCCAGCATGGCCAGCGTGAACGCGGTCATCAGCAGGTAGAAGCTGAGTTGGCGCCCGCGCTCGAGGTAGCGCGTCGAGTAGGTGAACACGACGGCCCCGATGACCAGCGCGATCAGGCCGAAGACCACGCCCAGCCCATCGGCCCGCAGGGCCAGGTCGACGCCGAGCGACTCGATCCACGGGATACTGACGGCCACCTCGCGACCGGCGAGCACCTCGGACGCCGTGGGCCAGAAGACCGCGGTCGCCACGGCGTACAGCCCCACCAGGGGCCAGCCCGCGTTGCGTCCCAGCAGCCGGTCGAGCACGGGCGTGAGCACCACGGCGACGGCGAGCACGGCCAACGTCCACACCATGCTCATCGGGGGCTCGTCACCTGCCCTTTCTCCTGGGGAAGCTCGGGCAGCATCGGTGGGCCGCCGCGGGTTCACCACCCTAACTGATTTCCCACCACGCCTGATCCCGGTCTGGCTCGTGGCACGGCGATCACGGCGTGCGAGCGGATGGGGACCGGTCGAGGAATCCTCGGTACGCTCCCCGGGTGATTCGCCAGACGCCGTCGCCCGCCTATTCGATCCGCATTCGCCTGTCCATGGTGAACGAGCCCGGGACGCTGGGCCGCGTCGCCGTCGCCATCGGCGCCGTCGGGGCCAACATCACCGCCCTGGACGGGTTCACCGTGCACGGGTCGGTCCTCACCGACGACATCACCGTGTACTGCTACTCCGTGGAGCACCAGGCCGAGGTGCGCCACGCCATCGAGCAGCTCGACGGCGTGGACATCGTGGAGTGGGACGACCGCGTCCACACCCTGCACGAAGGCGGCAAGATCGAGGTCGCGTCCAAGTCGGCGCTCACCGACATGGACGACCTGGCCATGCTGTACACCCCCGGGGTGGCGCGCGAGTGCCGGGCGATCGCCGCCGACCCGGCCCGCTCCTTCACCCACACCATCCGCAAGAACACCGTCGCGATCGTCTCCGACGGGACGGCCGTGCTCGGCCTGGGCAACATCGGCCCGCGCGCCGCCATGCCCGTGATGGAGGGCAAGGCCCAGCTGTTCAAGCACTTCGGCGGCGTGGACGCCTTCCCGATCTGCATCGACACGACCGATCCGGACGAGATCGTGGCGCTGGTGCAGAAGCTGGAGCCGACGTTCGGGGGCATCAACCTCGAGGACATCGCCGCCCCGCAGGCCTTCGACATCGAGGAGCGGCTGGCCGCCTCCATGGATATCCCGGTCTTCCACGACGACCAGCACGGCACGGCCATCGTCGTGGTCGCCGCCTTGATCAACGCCCTGAAGATCGTCGGCAAGGACATCGCCGACATCAAGCTGGTCACCGCCGGCGTGGGGGCGGCCGGCATCGCGGTGATGAAGATGGTGATGGCCCTGGGCGCCACCCACATCATCGGCGTCGACCATGCCGGGGTCGTGCACACCGGGCGCGAGGACCTGGACTCGAGCAAGCGCTGGTTCGCCGAGAACACCAACCCCGACCGGCTCGAGGGGTCCATCACCGACGTCATCGCCGGCGCCGACGTGTTCATCGGCCTCTCGGCCCCCAACGTGTTGACCGTCGAGGACGTGCGCTCGATGGCGCCGGACCCGATCGTGTTCGCGATGGCCAACCCCGACCCGGAGATCCGCCCCGAGCTCATCAAGGACCTCGCGGCCGTCATCGCGACCGGCCGCAGCGACTTCCCCAACCAGATCAACAACGTGCTGGCCTTCCCCGGCATCTTCCGCGGCGCGCTGGACGCCCGGGCGCGCTCGATCACCGAGAACATGAAGCTGGCCGCGGCGCATGCCATCGCCGACGTGGTCGGGGACGAGCTGAGCCCGGTCCACATCATCCCGACGGTGTTCGACGCGCGCGTCGCCCCGGCCGTGGCCGCCGCCGCGCAGGCCGCCGCGGTGGCCGACGGGGTGTGCCGGGAGGACTGAGGCACGCCGCGCACCGAGTGGGTGGGCCGCACCCTTTATGCTTGTCACATTCGGTTCGCGGCACGCACGTCGACCGACGCGAACGGAGGGGTCATGCAGCGTCTGCAACCCGGTCTCGTCCTGGCCGGTCGGTACACCATGGTGCGCCACGTCGCCTCCGGCGGCATGGGGCAGGTGTGGGAGGCCTTCGACGAGACCCTCGAGCGCACGGTCGCGCTCAAGATCATGCACCCGCACACCCAGGACGAGTTCGCCCTGGTCGAGCGCTTCCGCGACGAGGCCCGCTTCGCCGCCCAGCTCTCCCACCCCAACACGGTCACGATCCACGACTTCGGTGAGCACGACGGCCTGGTATTCCTCGTCATGGAGTTCGTCGACGGCCCCACGCTCGGTGCGGTGTTGGCGGCCGGCCCGCTGTCGGCCGCCGACGTCCGCCGCCTGTTGGGCCAGCTCGCCGCCGCGCTCGCGGTGGCCCACGCCGCCGGCATCATCCACCGCGACATCAAGCCCGCCAACATCCTCATCAACGGCGACCAGGCCCAGCTCATGGATTTCGGGATCGCCCGGTCCATCGACACCGACTCCCGCACGTTGACCGGCAATGTGCTCGGCACCGCGCACTACCTCAGCCCCGAGCAGGCGATGGGCCAGACGGTCGGCCCGCCCACCGACGTGTACGGCTTGGGCGTCCTGGCCCACGAGATGCTGTCGTCGCGCAAGCCGTTCGACAAGGGGACGCCCATCGCCACCGCCCTGGCGCACGTGCGGGAGCAGCCGCCGTCCCTACCGGAGGGCACGCCGCCCGACCTGGAACAGCTCGTCACCGCCTGCCTGGCCAAGGATCCCGACGAGCGGCCCACCGCGGCGCTGATCGCGCGCCTGCTGACCGAGCAGCCCGCCGCGTCGCTGCCGTCCGCCGAGGCCGGCGACGCGGACGCCACCATCCTGATGGACCCGCTCCCCCGTCGCGCCCTCGTGGACGAGTGAGGCGGGGCGCCCTCAGTCCTGCCGGCTGAAGTCGGTGGTGTGCACGAGCAGGTCGCCGGCGGCATCGCACTCATCGAGGTCGACCCAGGCGTGCAGCGCCCAGTCGTGGTTGCCCTCGGGATCGGCGATGATCTGGCGCACCTGCCACGTGCGTCCCTTGGTCGTCACGTCGAAGAAGGCGGGGCCGCGGGCGTCGGCGTCGGTGCCGATCTCGTCGTGCTCGTCCCAGTAGTCGCCCAACGCCTCGTCCCAGTGCCGGCGGGTCATCACCACGGACTGCCCCGTCTCCAGGGACGCCAGCGCGTCCAGGTCGTCCTCGGCCATCAGCTCGACGCGTCGCCACAGCGCGTTGCGGACCAGCACGCGGAAGGCCCGCTCGTTGCCGGTCACCGGACGGCTGGGCGGCGGCGCCTCGTCCACGCCGGCGGCGGCGTCCCCGGACAGGTCGGCCAGCTTGTTCCACTCATCGATCAGCGAGGAGTCGGTGAGCCGGTTGACCTCCCCCAGCCACGCGATGATGTCGGCCAGCTCCTCGGTGCGGGACGCCTCGGGCACCGTCTGGCGCAGGGCGCGGTAGGCGTCCGACAGGTAGCGCAGCAGGAGGCCCTCGGAGCGCTGCACCTTGTAGTGGGCCACGAACTGGCCGAACGTCATGCCGCGGGCGTACATGTCCCGGACCACCGACTTGGGCCGGACCGGGCTCTCGGCGAGCCACGGGTGGGACGCCGCGTAGAGCTCGTGCGTGTGCTCAAGCAGCTCGGCCAGCGGCTGGGGCCAGGTGACCTCATCGAGGGCGTCCATGCGCTCGTCGTAGTCGAGGCCGTCGGCCTTCATCTCCTGGACGGCCTCGCCGCGGGCGATGAACTGCTGTTGCAGCAGGATGACCATCGGGTTCTCGAGGGTGGCCTCGATGACGCTGACGACGTCGAGGGCGTACTCGGGTGCCGTGGCGTCGAAGGTCTCGATCACGGCCAGGGCGAAGGCGGACAGAGGCTGGTTGAGCGCGAAGTCGCGCTGCAGGTCGACGTTGAGGGCATAGCGCCGTCCTCCGGCCGTGGGGGCGTCCAGGCGGGTGACGACGCCGGCCCGCAGCAGGGAGCGGCCCAGTTGGGCGGCTCGCTTGATGAGGCGGCGGCGCGTGGGGGCGTCCGGGTCCACCGAGTCGATCAGGCGGACCACGGCGGCGCCGGTGTCCTCGTCGCGCTGGAGGAGGTTGAGCAGGGTGGCGTGGCTGAGGGCCAACCGCGGGTGGAGCTCTTCGGGCGTGGACTCGACCAGCTTGGTGAAGGTCGCCTCGGTGTAGTTCACGAACCCCTCGGGTGCCTGCTTGCGGCGCACCGAGCGGAGCTTCTTGGGGTCGTCGGCGAACTTGGCCACGATGCGGGCGTTCTCGACCTCGTGCTCGGGGGCCTGGGCCACCACGAAGCCGACCGTGTCGAACCCGGCCCGTCCGGCGCGCCCGGCGATCTGGTGGAACTCGCGGCTGCGCAGGACGCGCTGGCGGCGTCCGTCGAACTTGGTCAGCGCCGAAAACAGCACGGTGCGGATCGGCACGTTGATGCCGACCCCCAGCGTGTCGGTGCCGCAGATCACGGCCAGCAGGCCGCGCTGGGCCAGGCGTTCGACCAGGCGGCGGTACCGGGGCAGCATGCCGGCGTGGTGAACGGCGATCCCGGCTCGCAGCAGCTTGGCCAAGGTCTGGCCGAAGCCCGTCGCGAAGGTGAAACCCTTGAGCGCCTCGGCCAGCTCGGCGCGCCGGTCGGCGTCCGTGACGCCTTGGCTGAGCAGGGCTTGGGCCCGCTCGACCGCGGCCGCCTGCGTACCGTGCACGACGTAGACGGGTGCCTGGTGGGTGGCGATGAGCTGGGCGATGGTCTCGTGGATCGGGTCCAGCGACCAGGTGAAGGTCAAGGGCACGGGCCGGGTGACGCCACCGATGACGGCGGTGTCGCGCCCGGTGGTGGCCTCGAGCTGGGCGGCGAGCCGACTGACATCGCCCAGCGTGGCGGACATGATCAGGAACTGGGCCTGGGGCAGCTCGACCAGCGGCACGTGCCAGGCCCAGCCGCGGTCCGGGTCGGCGACGAAGTGGAACTCGTCCATCACCACCTGGGCTACGTCGGCGTCGCGGCCCTCACGCAGCGCGATGTTGGCCAGGATCTCGGCGGTGCAGCATACGATCGGCGCGTCGGCGTTCACCGAGGCGTCGCCGGTGACCATGCCGACGTTCGCCGCCCCGAAGGTCGCCACGAGGTCGAAGAACTTCTCGCTCACCAGCGCCTTGATGGGCGCGGTGTAGTAGGTGCGCTGCCCGGCCGCGAACGCCGCCGCGTGGGCGGCCGCCGCGATCAGGGACTTGCCCGACCCCGTCGGCGTCGTCACGATCACGTTGTTGCCCGACAGCAGCTCGAGCAGGGCCTCGTCCTGGTGCGGGTACAGCGTCAGGCCGTCCCGCTCCGCCCAAGCGGCGAACGAGTCGTACAGCGCGTCTTCGTCGGTGCGGTCATCGGGCAGGAAGGGAAGCAGGCTCATGTCAGGGCCATCGTCTCATGCCCACCGGGCCTCCCCCTCAGCCGCGCAGCTCCGCCCCGAAACGCTCCACGGCCGCGGCGACGGACGCCTCGCGCACGCCCGCGGCGTCCGCATCGGTCAGGGTGCGGTCGGAGGCCCGCAGGCGCAGGGCGAACGCCACCGACTTCTTGCCCTCGGGCACCGGGGCGCCGCGGTAGATGTCGAACAGGCGCACCGACTCCAGGAGCTCTCCCCCGCCCTCGGCGACGGCGTCCTGCAGGTCGGCGACCGGCACGGACTCGTCGACGATGAGCGCGATGTCCTCCTTGGCGACCGGATGGGCGGAGACAGGATCGAGCGTGCCCGCCCCGCCGAACAGCGACACCAGCAGGTCGAGGTCCAGTTCGACGGCCGCCGTGCGGGCCGGGAGGTCGAACGCCTTGATCACGCCCGGGTGCAGTTCGCCGGCATACCCGACGACCGTGTCGCCGACCAGCAGCTCGGCGCAGCGGCCGGGGTGCCAGGGCGCCTGGGTGGCGGTGCGGCGCTCCAGTCGGACGCCGACCACGCCGGCGGCCACCTCGGCGAAGGCGATCGCCTGGGCCCAGGACGCCGGGGTCGCCCCGCCCTGCCAGCCGGCCGGACGCCAGGCGCCGGTCAGGACGGCGGCCAGGTTGCGGGGCTGCCAGGGGATGGCGCGCTCGATGGCGTCCAGGTCGTCGTCGCTGGGGCGTGCCGTCACCGCCGGGAGCGGGGCGGCCCCGCCCTCATCGGAGGCGAAGAACACCCGGCCGGCCTCGAAGAGCGCCAGGTCGTCGGCGCCGCGGGACGCGTTGCGCGCCACGGCCCCGAACAGGCCCGGCAGCAGCGAGGTGCGCAGCAGCGGGGCCGTCTCGGCCAGCGGGTTCGACAGGGCGACCGTGCGACGGCGCGGGTCGTCGGCGTCCAGGCCGAGCGCGTCGGCGTCCGCCTCGCTCGCCCAGGGGAACGTGAGCACCTCGACGAAGCCCGAGGACGCCAGCGCCCGCCCGATCGCGCGACGCAGCTTCTGCTCGGTCGTGTAGCCGCGACCGACCGGGGCCGCCGGGACGATCGAGGGCAGGTGGTCGTAGCCGACCTTGATGCCGACCTCCTCGACGTAGTCGTAGGGGTCGACGAGGTCGGCTCGCCACGACGGGGGCGTCAGGGTCAGGCTGTCGCCGTCCCGGGCAACCTCCACCCCCGAGGCCGTGAGGATCTCGACGACGCGGTCGGCGTCCACGGGCATGCCGAGGATGCGCGCGGGCAGGCCGGCGTCGATGGTCTGGACGGGCATGGCCGGCACCTCACCGGCGACCGTCTCGGCGACGAGGCGTCCGCCGCCCAGCTCGATCAGCAGGTCGGCCACGCGGCGGGCGGCACCGTAGGCGGCCCCCGGGTCGACCGAACGCTCGAAGCGCCGGGACGCCTCGGAGCCGAGCTTGTGCCGCCGCGACGTGCGCGCGATCGAGACCGGCGAGAAGTTGGCGGCCTCGATCACGATGCGGGTCGTGGTGTCGCGCAGCTCGGTGTCCTCGCCACCCATGACGCCGGCGATGCCGATGGGGCCGCGGTCGTCGGCGATGACCAGGTCGGTGTCGGCCAGGGTGCGCTCGACGTCGTCGAGGGTGGTGATCGTCTCCCCCGGCGCGGCCTGCCGGACGACGATGGCGCCCTGGAGGGCGTCGGCGTCGTAGCAGTGGTTGGGCTGGCCGGTCTCGAGCATGACGTAGTTGGAGATGTCGACGCTGAGGCTGATCGACCGCATGCCGCAGGCGGCGAGGCGCTGCTTCATCCAGCTCGGCGACTCAGCGGTCGGGTCGAAGCCCTCGACGGTCAGCGCCACGAACAGCGGGCAGCCCTCGGACTCGAGCACCACCGGGTGGCCGGCCTGGGTCGGGGCCGGCGTGGTGTGCGCGATCACGTCGCGGAAGCCGACGCCGAGCGCCTGGGCTGCCTCACGGGCCAGGCCACGCACGCTCAGGCAGTGGCCCATGTCCGGGGTCACGGGCATGTCGAGCACGTCGTCGGCCACGCCCATCGCGTCCAGGGCGGGGGCGCCGAGCACCCACGGCGTCCCGGACTCGTCGGCGTCGCCGAGCACCATGATGCCGGCGTGGTCGTGGCCCAGGCCCAGTTCGTCCTCGGCGCAGATCATGCCGTCGGACAGGTGGCCGTAGGTCTTGCGCGACCCGATCGGGAACGGTCCGGGCAGGGTGGCGCCGGGCAGCGCCACGACGACGGTGTCGCCGGGGGCGAAGTTGAGGGCGCCGCAGATGACGCCGCGGGGCCAGTACCCACCCTCAAGCTGGGCGACCTCGCCGCCCTTGACCAGGGGGCCCGGCGCGACCTCGGGGGCGTGGTCGGGTCCGACGTCGACGTGGCACCAGCGGATGGTCTTGCCGTTCTTCTGCGGCTCCTCGACGAAGTCGACGACCCGTCCGATGACGACCGGGCCGGCCACGTCGCCGCCGATGGCCTCGACCTGCTCGACCTCCAGCCCGGCGCTGACCAGGGCGTCGGCCAACTGCCAGGCGTCGAGCCCGGCGGGCAGGTCGGCGTACTCGGCGATCCAGCTCTTCGTCGCCCTCATCGGGCCTCTCCCTTCAGCATCCGGGCGAACCGGACGTCTCCCTCGACCATGTCGCGCATGTCGGCTGCGTTGTTGCGGAACATCAAGGTGCGCTCGATCCCCATCCCGAACGCGAAGCCCGAGTACACGCTGGAGTCGATGCCGGCGGCCTCGAGGACGCGCGGGTTGACCACGCCGCAGCCGCCCCACTCGATCCAGCCCTCGCTGCGGCAGGTCTTGCACGGGGCGTCCGGGTTGCCGACCGAGGCGCCGTGGCAGACGAAGCACTCCAGGTCGTACTCCGCACTCGGCTCGGTGAACGGGAAGTAGTTGGGGCGGAAGCGCGTCCGGATGTCGCCGAACATCGCCTGGGCCAGGTGGTCGAGGGTGCCCTTGAGGTGGGCCATGGTGATGCCCTGGTCGACGCACAGGCCCTCGATCTGGTGGAAGACCGGGACGTGCGTGGCGTCGAACTCGTCGGCGCGGTAGACCTTGCCCGGGCACACGACGTAGACGGGCAGCTCGCGCTCCAGCAGGGAGCGGATCTGCACCGGGGACGTGTGCGTGCGCATCACGATGTGCGCGTCGGTCGGCGCGACGAACAGCGTGTCGGTCTCGCCGCGCGCCGGGTGGTCGGCGCTGATGTTGAGGGCGTCGAAGTTCAGCCACTCGGCCTCGGCCTCCGGGCCCTCGGCGATCTCCCAGCCCATGGCGACGAACACGTCGCTCATCAGGTCGATCAGGCCGGTGATTGGGTGGATGGCGCCCTGCGGTGCCAGGTCGACCGGCAGGGTCACGTCCACGGCCTCGGACGCGAGCGCCTGCTCCAGCTCGGCGGCGTCCACGGCTTCCTGGCGCTCGGCCAGGGCGGCGTTGATCCGACCGCGGGCGGCTCCCATCCGCTGCCCGGCGTCCTTGCGGGCGGCCGGGGGCAGGGCCCCGATCTCGCGGTTGGCCAGCGCGATGGGCGACCGCTCGCCGGCGTGGGCCAGGCGCGCCTCCTTCAGCGCGGCACTGCTGGACGCCGCGGCGAAGGCCGCCAGGGCGTCGGCCACGATGGCGTCCAGGGACTCCGCGCTGAGCGTAGCAACCTGCTTGGGATCGTAGGTGTCGTTCGGCCCGGACATGGGCCCTCCTTGTCGATTCGTTCGTGCGTTCTTGCGTGGGTCCCCACACCGCCGAGGGCTTGACTTTTGACTGCCGAGGGCTTGTGTTCCACCAGAACCCAAGCCCTCGGCGGAAGAAACCCAAGCCCTCGGCGGTCAGTTCGAGGCGCGTTGGGCCGACGCCGAGGCGTACAGGCAGATCGCCGCGGCGGTGGCCAGGTTCAGGGATTCGGCGTGCCCGTAGATCGGGACGGCGACCGTCTCGTCGGCCAGCGCCAGGTGCTCGCTGGGCAGCCCCCAGGCCTCGTTGCCCATCACCCACGCGGTGGGGCGGGACAAGGTGGCGTCCAGGTCGGTCAGGTCCACCCCGGCGTCGCCGTCGGTGGCCAGCACCTGCATGCCCGCGGCCCGGCAGGCGGTGATCGCCTGCTCCAGGTCGACCCCGGTGACGATCGGGAGGTGGAAGATGCTGCCCACGCTCGCCCGCACCGTCTTGGGGTTGTAGACCTCGACCGAGTCGGTCGACAGGATCACGGCGTCGGCACCGAAGGCGTCCGCGCACCGGATGACCGTGCCGGCGTTGCCGGGGTCGCGGATCTGGGCGCAGATCACGATCAGGCCCACGTCGTTGCGGCGGTGCTTCTTCTTCTCCTTCGACGGGTCCTTGCGCTTGGTGCCCAGGACCTGCGACAAGGTGACGTCGATGTTGCGGGCCACGGCGATGACGCCCTGGGGCGTCACCGTGTCCGACATCGTGGCGAGGTTCTGCTCACTCACCGCGTACACCTGGACGCCCGCCTCACGGGCCAGGTCGACCAGATCGAGGTTGTCGTGCACGCTCGCCCAGCGGACGAACAGCCACTTCACGACACCGGACGCCTTGAGCGCCTCTCGGACCGCCTGGCGGCCCTCCACGAGGAACTCGCCGATCTCCTTGCGCTCCTTGCGGCGCACCAGCCGGCGCGCCTCGCGCAGCACGGCTTGGCTGGGCTCGTCCAGCTCGATCCGGTCAGTGGTCATCGCTTCCATCCTCACTCTTGCGCAGGTTCACCTTGCCACACGTCCCCCACGCGCAAGCGGCAGCCCCCGGTGATGGACCGGGAGCTGCCGCTGTCGCGTGGTGCGGGACGACCTCAGGCGGCCGCAGGCTGGTTGGCCTTGGCCAGCTCGACGAGCTTCGCGAACGCGTTCTCGTCGGTGACGGCCAGGTCAGCCAGGATCTTGCGGTCGACCTCAACGCCAGCGGCCTTGAGGCCCGAGATGAATCGGTTGTACGTCATGCCGTTGGCGCGGGCAGCCGCGTTGATGCGCTGGATCCACAGCGAACGGAAGTCGCCCTTCTTGTCCTTGCGGTGGGCGTAGCTGTAGGTCGCCGAGTGGAGCATCTGCTCCTTGGCCTTGCGGTAGAGGCGGGACCGCTGCCCGCGGTAGCCGGAGGCGAGCTCCAGCACCTCGCGGCGCTTCTTCGCCGCGTTCACTGCGCGCTTGACGCGAGCCATGGTGTATCTCCTTGTGTCTTACGAAGTGGGTCGGGTCAGCAGGTCACAGGCCGAGCAGGCGGCGTGCCGTCTTGGTGTCAGCCGGGCTGAGCTGCACGTCGTTGCTGAGGCGACGGGTGCGCTTGGTGGGCTTGTGCTCGTTCAGGTGCCGCTTGCCAGCGCGCTGGCGCATCAGCTTGCCGCTGCCGGTGACCCGGATCCGCTTCTTGGCACCGGAGTGCGTCTTCATCTTCGGCATGCGCCGCTCTCTTTCTCTCGTGAACTCGCGTTCGTGGGCCCGTGCCGCCTGGGCGGCCCCGGGCCGGGGTCTGACTTACAGGTCGATGTCGGGGTCCAGGTTGTCGGCCGGCCCCCGCTTCTTCTTGGGCTGGGCGGTGGCCTGGTGGGCGGCGCGGTGCTCGGCCAACTGGCGCGCCTCCTCCTCCGCAGCGGCCTTGCGCTGGGAGATCCGAGCCTCCTTGGCGGTCTCGCCCTCCGCGCGGGCCTCGGCCTTCTTGCGGGTGGGCGCGAGCACCATGAGCATGTTGCGGCCATCCTGGCGCGGCTGGCTCTCGACGGTGCCGTCCTCGGCGACGTCCTCGGCCAGCTTCTTGAGCAGGTTGAAGCCCAGCTCGGGGCGGCTCTGCTCGCGACCGCGGAACATGATGGTGATCTTCACCTTGTCGCCGCCCTTGAGGAACCGCACCACGTGACCCTTCTTGGTCTCGTAGTCGTGCTCGTCGATCTTGGGGCGGAGCTTCATCTCCTTGATGACGGTGTTCGCCTGGTTCTTGCGGCTCTCACGCGCCTTCTGCGCGGACTCGTACTTGAACTTGCCGTAGTCCATGAGCTTGGCGACCGGCGGACGGGCCTGGGCGGCGACCTCGACCAGATCGAGGTCGGCCTCACGGGCCAGACGCAGGGCGTCCTCGATGCGCACGATGCCCACCTGTTCGCCGTTGGGGCCAACAAGTCGGACTTCGTTCACATGGATGCGCTCGTTGATGCGCGGTTCGGTGCTGATGTGGTCCTCCATGGTTCGTGGATGGGCAGCGACCGAACGAAAAAGGGCCCCCGCGACGCGGAAGCCCAAGCCGACGGCACTCACCCCGTTGCCGGGGGCACCTGGACCCGATCAGCCGATGCTGTGGCGGGTGGGAGCTTGGCGACTCCACTTGTCACGGACGCACCCTCTCGGGCGGTCGAACCGTTCCATGATAGCGGACGCGGTGCGTCACGACCCAATCGGTGGTTCAGTCGTGGTCGTGGTGCCCGGAATCCTGCGCCTGCGCGCCGGAGTCCTGGTCGAGGTACATCCAGCCGAAGCCGCCATCGGGCAGCTCGACGAGGCGGTGGCCTTGGGCGAGCTCGGCCACCACGGCGCCCTCGATCACCACCGGGTGCGGGCCGGGCAGGTCGATGATGAGCGCGGTGGACTTCGTCTCGATGACGGTGGCGGCCACGTCGTCCAGCGTGCAGGGCACCGGCCGGGCGTCCGGCTTCCACGCCTGGAGCGAATCGATGCCGGAGAACACCGGGACGGCCGTGTCGCCGGCCTCGGAGCGGATCAGGACGGCCGCCATCTCGGCCTGACGCTCGGGGTCGGGGCCCGAGCCGGGCTCCCCCTCGTCCCCGGCGGCGACGATCGGGAGCAGCAGGCGGGCGGTGCACAGGGCCGCGATCGCCCGGTGGTAGTTGGTGCCGCCGGAGTACGCCTCGGCCAGGATCGCGCGCAGCTCGGGGTCGGGGTGACCGTGGTCCCCGGCGAAGGCGGCGTTGGGCTGTCCGAGCGTCTTCATGGTTTCCACCGTGTCACAACCGGGGCCACCCCCCAAACCGGCGCCTGGTGATGCCCGTAGGCTGGGGGCATGGACCCGAACGTGCTCCACCTGGTCGTCGCAGGTGTGCTGACCCTTGTCTTCGTCGTGATCACCGCGCTGATCTGGTCGCGCGCCCAGGTGAAGACGGTCTTCTGGTGGATCGGCCTGACCCTGCTGCCGCTGGGCGTGTACTTCCTGGGGCTCGGGCCGGCCGTGACCGGCGCGTGGGAGACCCTGCGCGACTGGGCCATCGGCCTCCAACTGACCCCGATGGTGTGGGTCGGCGTCGCGCTGGCGACGCTGTCGGTGCTGCTGATGCTGGGCAGCCGCCTGATCCCCTCGGAGTCGTTCCGGGACCGTCGGGCGCTGGCCAAGGACAAGCGCAAGCAGGAGGCGTCCGCAGCGAAGCCCGCGGTGGCGGGGCGTCCGGCCGCACCGGCGCCCTCGCCGTCGCGTCCCGCGTCCGCCCCGGCGAAGGCGCCGTCCGGGCAGGCGGCCGGCGATGCCGAGTTCGACGAGATCGCCGAGTTGCTGCGCAAGCGCGGCATCAACTGAGGCCGCACCCGAGGGCGGCCGGCCGGGCTCAGCCCTGATCGACCCGCCCGGCGGGCAGGTACTTCGCGGCCACGGCGCGCAGGGCGTCCACCTGTTCCTGGGCCTTGGGGCCGTCGGAGCGCTGGATACCCAACAGGGCACGGTCGGAGTCATCGGTGAGCTCGACGAACGCCCAGTGGTCGGCGGGCAGGTAGCGGATCGACTCCACCTCCGACCACGCCAGCTCGCGGGTGTTGAGCCCGTTGCGGAACTTGAGCCCAGAAGGCCCCGCCTTCACGTACCCGAGGGCGACGCTCCACACGACGCCGAGCATGAACACGACGAAGAACGCCAGCGTCAGCACCTGCAGCTCGGTGAACAGGGCGCGGATGCCGGCCGGCAGCATGAACCACCCGAAGACCGCGCTCCCCCCGAGCACCACCGTCCAGATGGCAGCCTGACGGCGGATCATGTGCGGGTGTGCGGTGTACTCCCAAACCGGCTCAGCCATGCCTCAGAGCCTACAAGCCGCGATGTCGGTCACGAGGATGCCCTCGGCGCCCACGTTCCACAGCTCGTCCATGATCTGCGGCGCGTCCTTGGCAGGGATCATCGCGCGCACCGCCAGCCAGCCCTCGCGGGCCAGGTGCGACACCGTGGGGCTGTCGATGCCGGGCGTGATCGCGCTGGCGCGCTCCAGGTTCGCCGCGGCCACGTTGTAGTCGACCATCTTGTAGTTGCGCGCGGTCATCACCCCGGCGAGGCGGCGCATCAGCAGGTCGAGGCCCGGGTGGCGCTCCACCCCGTCGGGCTGGATCACGATGGCCTCAGAGATCAGGATCGGCTCGCCGAACATCTCCAGGCCGGCCCGCTTGAGGGTCGAGCCCGTCTCCACGACGTCGGCGACGGCGTCCGCCACGCCCAGCTTGACCGCGGACTCGACCGCGCCGTCCAGCTTGATCAACCGCGACGCGATGCCGCGCTCGGTGAGCCAGGCGCCGAGCAGGCCCGGGTAGGAGGTGGCGATCCGCTTGCCGTCGAGGTCGGCGGCCGTCCAGGTGGAACCGCCTGGGGCCGCGAAGCGGAACTTCGTGCCGCCGAAGCCCAGCGCGAGCACCTCGTTGGCGGCGGCGGCGGAGTCGAGCAGCATGTCGCGGCCGGTGAAGCCCAGGTCGAGCGTGCGCTCGCCCACGTACACGGCGATGTCGCGCGGGCGCAGGTAGTAGAACTCGACGCCGTTGGCCTCGTCCAGCAGGACGAGGTCCTTGGAGTCGGAGCGCTGCTTGTAGCCCGCCTCGGTCAGCATCGCGTGGGTCGACTCCGCCAGCGACCCCTTGTTGGGGACAGCGATGCGCAGCAGGGGACGATCGTTCACTTCGGTGCCTCTCACAGGTAGCGGTAGACGTCGTCGAGGGTCAGGCCCTTGGCGATCATGAGCACCTGCACGTGGTAGAGCAGTTGGCTGATCTCCTCGGCGGTCTCGGCATCGGACTGGAACTCGGCGGCCATCCACGACTCGGCGGCCTCCTCGACCACCTTCTTGCCGATGAAATGGACGCCCGCGTCCAGCTCCCGCACGGTGCCGGACCCCTCGGGCCTGGTCACCGCCTTCTCGCTGAGTTCGGCGAACAGCTCCTCGAACGTCTTCACGGGGCGCGAGTCTACGCGGCGCCCGCGGCGGTGGTGCGGGCCGTCCATCGGCCCACCATGTGGTGGGTGGACGCCGCCTGCGGCCCGGAGCCCTAGTCTGCTCCGACCAGCAGGTTCGCGCGCGACAGGAGGACGATGACCACGACGGCAGGACTCGAGGCCCACGGGGTCTCGAAGGTCTTCTTCTCGGGCAGCGACCCGGTCTGGGCGCTGGAGGACGTCTCCCTCGACCTCGCCCCCGGCTCGTTCACGTGCATCGTCGGCCCCTCGGGCTGCGGCAAGTCCACTCTGTTGCGCATCGTCGGCGGGCTGGAGCCGCTGACGTCCGGCGAGGTGCGCCGCGGGCGGACCGAGGAGCGGATCCCGGAGGCGTTCGTGTTCCAGGAGCACGGGGTGTTTCCCTGGATGACGGTGCTCGACAACGTCGCCTTCGGCCTGCGGATGTCGGGGGTGCCGTCCGCCGAGCGCCTGGCCCGCACCCGCGACTGGATCGCCCGCGTCGGACTGAGCGCGTTCGAGGGCCACTACCCGCACCAACTGTCGGGGGGCATGCGGCAGCGGGTGGCCATCGCCCGCGCGTTCGCGACCGGCTCGCCGGTGCTGCTGATGGACGAGCCGCTCGGCGCGCTCGACGCCCAGACCCGCCAGCTCATGCAGGAGGAACTGCTCACGCTGTGGGAGTCCGAGCGCAAGACCGTGCTCATGGTCACCCACGACATCGAGGAGGCGATCCTGCTGGGCGACCGCATCCTGGTCATGTCGGCCCGCCCCGGGCGCATCGTCCACGACATCACCGTGCCGTTCCCCCGCCCGCGCACCGTGGGCATCGAGCGGGACCCCGGGTTCGTCGAGCTCCGCCACCGCATCTGGTCCCTGCTCAAGGACGACGTGCGCGCCAGCGAGGAGACGGCATGACCGGCCACGACCGCGACTCCCGCACCCTGACCGCCGCGCGCGCCGAACGTGCCCGCGAGCGCCGCCTGCGCACCCGCGACCTGACGCTGGCCATCCTCACCCCGGTGGCCCTGCTGGCCCTGTGGGAGGTCGCCGCCCGGTTCGGCTGGATCGACGTGCGCGTGTTCTCCTCGCCGTCGGAGGTGGCGGCACAAGGCGCCGAGATGGCCGCGGACGGGTCCCTGGCCGAGCACACGCTGGCCACGTTGGCCCGCCTCGCCGTCGGCGGCCTGATCGGGGCGGTGCTCGGCGTCGCCGTGGGGCTGCTCATGGGGACGTCCCGGGCCCTCCACGCCGCGCTCGGCCCCACCTTCTCGGCGCTGTACGCCCTCCCGAAGGTCGCCATCCTGCCGATCCTGTTGTTCATCTTCGGCCTCACCGAGACCCCCCGCATCCTGTCGGTCGTGATCAGCGTGTTCTTCATCATGCAGATCAACACCGTCGCGGGCGTCCATGCCATCGACGCCAAGCTGCTGGAGGCGGCCCGCGCCTATGGGGCCCGGGGCATCGACCGCTTCCGCCACGTGATCCTGCCCGGGGCGCTCCCCTACATCTTCGCGGGCGCCCGCGTCGCGGTCGGCACCGGCGTGATCGTCATCACCGCCGTCGAGATGCTGGCCTCCAACACCGGCCTGGGCTACCTGATCTGGAACAGCTGGACCCTCTTCATGCCCGACAAGATGTACGTCGGCCTCGTCATGGTCTCGCTGCTGGGTGCCGGCCTGACCGCCGTGTTCGCCCTCCTGGAGCGCCGGGCCATCCCGTGGCGCCGGGGCCGCCGGGCCTGACCCCCACGTTTTCCCCCACCGACCGACCAACCACCTGACCCAAGGAGTCCCCATGAAGCGCATCGCAGCGTTCGTGGCCACCGTGGCCCTCGCCCTCACCGGCTGCGCCACGACCGGCGCGCCCGCACCCTCAGCCCCCGCCGACGGCACCGCCAACGCCGAACCCACCACGGTCCGGGTGGCGCACCTGCCCTCGACCCTGTTCTCGCCGCTCTACATCGCCGCCGAGAAGGGCTACTTCACCGATGCCGGGCTCACCGTCGAGCTCGAGGCGGTGAAGTCCGGGCAGGACGCAATCCCGCTGCTGGCCTCCGGCAAGCTGGACGCCCTGGCCGCCGGCTTCTCCGCGGGCATGTTCAACGCCCGCAACGAGGGCCTGGAGTTCCAGATCGTCGGCTCGATGGGCGTCAACACCGGCGACCCGGCCAACTCCCCGACCATGCTGCTGGCCGGCCAGCAGGGCTACGACGCCGGCACCGTGACGTCGGTGGCCGACCTGAAGGGCAAGAAGGTCGCGGCGGCCGGCGGCCCGGGCGCCACCGGTGGCTTCCTGACCGCATCGATCCTGGCCACCGCGGGGCTGACCCTCAACGACGTCGAGATCGTGAACCTCTCCACGCCGGACATGCCGAACGCCCTGTCCACCGGCGCGGTTGACGCCGCGCTGGCGTCCGCGCCCACCTCGGGCCGCATCGTGGCCGACAAGGCCGGCACCGCGATCGGCGTCCCGGCCAAGGGCGTCAGCTCCTCGGGCCTCATGTTCGGCCCCGAGTTCGCCGAGACGGCCGCCGCGCAGGCGTTCTTCGACGCCGTCGCGAAGGGTGCCGCCGACCTGCAGGGCGACGGCATCAGCGATGAGGACAACCTGGCGATCCTGGCCAAGGCCACCAACCAGGAGGTGGACGCCATCAAGGCGCTCCCCTTCTACACCTTCGACGCGAAGCTCGCCCCGCAGCCCGCCACCATCGAGCAGATGCAGACCATCTGGATGGAGGGCGGCCAGATCGACTACGACACCCCGCTGACCGTCGACGAGCTGGTCAACGACGCCTTCACCACCGCGACCCCGTAGGGGCCGAACGCCAGCGACGAGGTCCTGACCCTCAGATCCGGACGCCCAACAGGGAGTCCACGAGGGTCAGGACCTCGTTCACGCTCTCGGTCTCGTCGGAGTCGACCGCCGCCGAGGCCGCCACCCAGGCGTCCACCGCGGCGAGCGCGGCAGGGGCGTCCAGGTCGTCGCGCAAGGCGTCCCGGATGGCCGCGACGGTCTCCCCGGCGGGGAACGCGGTCGGGTTGTTCGCGATCGCGCGCCAGGCCGCCAGCCGCTCGGTGGCGCGGGCCAGATCGGCGTCGGTGTACTCCCAGTCGCTGCGGTAGTGGTGGTCGAGCAACACCAGCCGGATGGCCATCGGGTCGACCCCGGCGGCGCGCAGCTTCGAGACCAGCACCAGGTTGCCCTTGGACTTGCTCATCTTCTCGCCCTCGTAGCCGACCATGCCGCCGTGCACGAACGCCCGGGCGAACGGTTGCCCCGTGGCGGCGCGGGCCTCGGAGGCGCTCATCTCGTGGTGGGGGAAGACGAGGTCGGATCCCCCGCCCTGCACGTCGAAGGCCTCCCCCAGGTGCTCCAGGGCGATGGCGGCGCACTCGATGTGCCAGCCCGGGCGTCCGGCGCCCAGCGGCGACTCCCAGCTCGGCTCGCCCTCGCGGGCCAGCCGCCACACCAGGCAGTCGAGGGCGTCCCGCTTGCCCGGACGATCCGGGTCACCGCCCCGCTCACCGAAGATCGCCAGGGCGGCCTCGCGGTCCAGGTGGGCGACCTCGCCGGCGCCGGGTGCCTGGCCCGTGGCGAAGTACCAGTCGGGGAACTCGGGGTCCTCGACCTGGTAGACGAGCCCTGTCGGGATGAGCCGTTGGATCAGGTCGGTGACCAGGTCGATCGACTCGACGGCCCCGACGTAGTCGGCCGGCGGGATCACCCGCAGCGCCTCCATGTCGGTGCGGAACAGTTGGGTCTGCTCCTCGGCGAGATCGACCCAGTCGACGCCGGTGGCCTCGGCGCGCTCCAGCAGCGGGTCGTCCACATCGGTGACGTTCTGGGTGTAGTGCACGTCCAGCCCGGCGTCCAGCCAGGTGCGGTGCAACAGGTCGAAGGCCACATAGGTGTTGGCGTGGCCCAGGTGCGTGGCGTCGTAGGGGGTGATCCCGCACACGTACAGGCGGGCCTGCTGGGCCGCGTCGGCGTCCGGCCCCACCTCGACCAGCCCACCGGTCGCCGTGTCGTGCACGCGCGGGAGCCGGAGGTCGGGAGTGATCGCGGGAATGTCGGGGCGCTGCCAAGCCTTCATGGCCGTCAGCGTACTGGCGGGCTACGCTGGCCCACGGCTCGGAGGTGCCGGGCGGGACGGACGGGACGGACAACATGCTCGAGTGGTGGCAATCGGTGATCCTCGGCGTGGTCGAGGGCATCACGGAGTTCCTCCCGATCAGCTCGACCGGCCACCTCACCGTGGTCGAGAAGCTGATGGGCCTGCAGATCAACGACCCCTCGGTGACCGCCTACACCGCGATCATCCAGATCGGCGCCATGCTGGCCTCCATCGTCTACTTCTGGTCCGACATCGTGCGGATCGCGGGCGCGTGGTTCGCCGGCATCGCCGACAAGGGACGCCGTGGGCCCGACTACCAGCTCGGCTGGGCCGTGATCGCCGGCTTCACCGTGACCGCCGTCATCGCGCTGCTGCTCAAGGATGTCATCGAGGGTCCCCTGCGCTCCCTGTGGTTCGTCGTGGGCGGGCTGTTGCTGTGGAGCATCCCCATGTTCATCGGCGACCGCGTCGGCAAGCAGAACCGCGGGGAGGACTCGATCACCTGGAAGGACGGCGCGCTGCTGGGCCTCATCCAGTGCCTGTCGCTGGTGCCCGGCGTCAGCCGGTCCGGGGCCACGATCACCGGCGCCCTCTTCCTGGGCATCGACCGCGTCACCGCGACGCGGATGAGCTTCTTCCTCGGCATCCCGACGCTGGTGGCCGCGGGGACGTTCCAGGCCGTCAGCTCGGCGTCCGACATCGCCGCCCCGGGCGGCATCGGGTGGGTCGCGACCATCATCGGCATCGTCGTCTCGTTCGTCGTCGCGTACGCATCCATCGCGTGGCTGCTGAAGTTCGTGGCCACCAACGACTTCACCGCGTTCGTGGTGTACCGGGTCATCGTGGGCCTGATCATCGGCGGCCTGCTGCTGGCCGGCATCATCACCCCGGTGTGACGCCGACTGGCTAGGGTGGCCGGATGCAACGCCGGAGTGTGGGGGCCAGCGGCCTGACCGTGGGTCGGGCCGGGCTCGGGACGATGACGTGGGGGCGCGACACGTCCTTGGAGGAGGCACGCGCCCTCCTGCGTGCGTTCGTGGACGCCGGTGGTGACCTCATCGACACGGCCCCGGCCTACGCGCGCGGGGAGGCCGAACGCATGATCGGCTCGCTGCTGCGCTCCGACGTCCACCGCGACGATGTCGTCCTGGCGACCAAGGCCGGGTTCACGTTCCGCGACGGCGCGCGGGTGGTGGACACCTCGAGGCGTGTCCTGCTCGATGACCTGCACGACTCGCTGCGCCGGCTGGGAACCGACCACATCGACGTCTGGCAGGTCCATGCCTGGGGCGCGGCCCCCTTGGAGGAGACGCTGGCCGCCCTCGACCACGCCGTCACCACCGGTGTCGTGCGCTACGCCGGGCTGTCCAACTTCGTGGGCTGGCAGACCGCAGCCGCGGCCACGTGGCAGCAGGCCTTCCCCGGCCGGGCCCGGCTGGTGAGCAACCAGGTCGAGTACTCCTTGCTGGCGCGCCGCGCCGAGGTCGAGGTGCTGCCGGCGCTGCGCCACTTCGAGATGGGCTTCTTCCCCTGGTCGCCGATGGGCCGCGGCGTCCTGACCGGCAAGTACCGCAGCGGCGTCCCACGGGACTCGCGGGCGGCGGCCCCGCACTTCCAGTGGTACGTGGAGCCCTATCTCGAGGCGCGCTCCCGCGCCGTCGTCGAGGCGGTCGCCAAGGCCGCCGACGGGCTCGGCGTCAGCCCACTCCAGGTGGCCTGGTTGTGGGTGCGGGACGCCCCCGGCGTCACCGCCCCGTTGCTCGGGGCCCGCACGGCGGCCCAGGTGGCGCCCTACCTGGAGGCCGAATCGCTGACCCTGCCCCGCGAGATCGCGGCCGCGCTCGACGACGTGTCGGGAGGCACCAACGAGGCGCGAGCCAGCGCCCCACAGCTATGAATCAGGGGCGTCGATAGACCCGCGACCGGTGGTCGATATCGAGAGCCAGCACGACCAGGCGATCGTCTTGCAGGTCAGCGATCACCCGCCAGTCCCCAACCCGGTACTTCCACAGACCCGACAAGTTGCCCGTGAGCGCAGCCCCCCGATCCCGAGGGTCATCAAGTCGGCCCACCTCCGCGAGAGCCGCAGCGATGCGGTTGGCGACTACCCGATCACGCTTGGAC
>JAUNSA010000021.1 GCA_030539405.1 Propionibacteriaceae bacterium | reverse complement strand
GCCGACGACCGGCGGCGTGAACGTCGAGGACCGGTAGGCTGGCGCGTTGTGAAGTACATCTCCACCCGCGACGCCGATGGGCGGACGCCGCTGCCGTTCTGCGACATCCTGCTCGAGGGCCTGGCCTCCGACGGCGGCCTCTACCTGCCCGAGAGCTACCCGCAGGTGGACGCCGCGACGCTGGCCGCGTGGCGCACGCTGCTCGCCGAGGAGGGCTACCCGGCCTTGGCCGCGGCCGTGCTCGGCCTCTACATCGATGACATCCCGGACGCCGACCTGCGGGCGATCTGCGAGCGGGCCTACACCGCCGAGAAGTTCGGGACCGCAGACATCGTCGGGCTGACCGACCTGGGCGACGGCGTCCGGCTCGGCCACCTGAGCAACGGCCCGACCGCCGCGTTCAAGGACATGGCGATGCAGCTGCTGGGCGAGCTGTTCGAATACGAGCTCGAGCGGCGCGACCAGCGGCTGACCATTCTGGGCGCCACCTCGGGGGACACCGGGTCGGCGGCCGAGTACGCGATGCTCGGCAAGGAGCGCGTGCGCGTGTTCATGCTGACCCCGGCGGGCCGGATGAGCCCGTTCCAGCAGGCGCAGATGTTCAGCATCGACGATCCGGCGATCACCAACATCGCCCTCGACGGCGTGTTCGACGACTGCCAGGACCTCGTCAAGGAGGTCAACGCCGACGCCGAATTCAAGGCCGCCCACTCCCTCGGCGCGGTCAACTCGATCAACTGGGCGCGCCTGGTCGCCCAGGTCGTCTACTACATCGCCCTCTGGCTGCGGGCCACGTCCGCCGACGACGAGACGGTCACGTTCGCGGTGCCCTCGGGCAACTTCGGCAACATCTGTGCTGGGCACATCGCCCGCGAAATGGGCGTCCCGATCGACACCCTCGTGCTCGCGACCAATGAGAACAACGTGCTCGCCGAGTTCTTCGCCACGGGCGTCTACCGGGTGCGGGGAACGGCCGAGACCCTCGAAACCTCCTCGCCCAGCATGGACATCTCGAAGGCGTCCAACTTCGAACGCTTCGTGTTCGACCTGCTGGGCCGGGACGCCTGGGCGATCCGGCGGCTGTTCGGGCGTGACCTGTCCCGCGACGGGCTGTTCGTGCTGACCGGGCTGCCCGAGTTCGTCGAGGTGCGCGAGCGGTTCGGTTTCGTGGCCGGTTCGTCGAGCCACGCCGATCGGCTGGAGACGATCCGTGCCGAGGCGGGGCGGTCGGGATACGTCCTCGACCCGCACACCGCGGACGGGGTCAAGGTGGCCCGCGACCTGCTGGCCTCCGACGAGATCGCCGGCCCCGTGATCGTGCTGGAGACCGCGCTGCCGGTGAAGTTCTCGGCCACGATCGAGGAGGCGTTGGGCCACGACGTCGAGCGCCCCGACCGATTCGCCGGCATCGAGGACCTGCCCCGCACCGTGTTGGCCCTGCCGAATGACGTGGACGCCCTCAAGCGCCTGATCGCCCAGGGCTGAGGATTCGGCTCTTGGCCGGGCTGGTAAGCAAGGGGTATGAGCACGCCGATCGAGGACTATGCCCTGCTCGCGGATCTGCACACCGCACCGCTGGTGAGCCGGGAGGGCAGCATCGACTGGTTGTGCTTCCCGAGGTTCGACTCCGCCGCGGTGTTCTCCGCGCTGTTGGGTGAGCCCGACGACGGACGCTGGAAGCTCTCGATCGCCGGCGGCGAGGTCGTGGACCGGCGCTATGTGGGGCGCTCCTTCGTCCTGGAGACGCTGTGGCAGACCCCCGATGGCCTTGCCCGGGTCACCGACTTCCTGCCGCCCAGCACCGACCATGCCGACCTGATCCGCCGTGTGGAGTGCGTGGAGGGCTCGGTGACGGTCGAGCACGACCTCGTGATGCGCTTCGAGTACGGCACCCGCACCCCGTGGACGCGGCGGGTGGACCTGGGGGGCGGCCCGTCCGTGGTGGCCGTCGCCGGGCCGAACGCCCTCCAGCTCACCGGCCCGCTGCTGACCCCCGTGGACGAGGACGACGCCCACGCCGCGGACCGGGAGGGTGCCCCCACCGGGCACCTGGCCGGCTCGTTCGACCTGGCCGAGGGTGAGCAGGCCTGCTGGACGCTGACCTGGTGGCCGTCCTATCGCCCGCACCCCGAGCCGGCCGATGTCGACCGGGCGCTGGACGAGACGCTGGCGTCCTGGTCGGAGTGGGCGGGCCAGGTGTGTGCGCCCGACGGTGCGGCGCACCCCCACGAGGACGCCGTGATCCGCTCGCTGCTGGTGCTGCGGGCCCTCACGCACTCCGACACCGGCGGCATCGTGGCGGCGGCCACCACCTCGCTGCCCGAGGAGTTCGGCGGCTCCCGCAACTGGGACTACCGCTTCACCTGGCTGCGGGACGCCGCGTTCACCATCGAGGCCATGATCGGCCACGGCTACCTGGACGGCGCCCACCTGTGGCGCAACTGGCTGCTGCGCGCCATCGCAGGCGAGCCCGACGACGTGCGCATCATGTACGGCATCGGCGGGGAGAAGCACCTCCCCGAAGAGGAGCTGGACCACCTCGCCGGCTATGAGGGGTCGCGCCCGGTGCGCATCGGCAACGGGGCCGCCGACCAGTACCAGGCCGACGTGGCCGGGGAGGTCATGCTCGCCCTGGCCGCGCTCCGCAAGGCCGGTGGGACCGAGTCGGAGCACTCGTGGGGCATGCAGAAGAACCTGCTGCGCTTCTGCATCCGCAACATCGACCGGCCCGACCACGGCATCTGGGAGATGCGCGGGGACCTCCACCACTTCACCCATGGGCGCGTCATGATGTGGGCCGCGTTCGACCGCGGCGTCCGCGCGGTGGAGGAGGACGGCCTGGACGGGGACGTCGAGGCGTGGCGTGAGTACCGCGAACGCCTCCACGCCGAGATCTGGGAGCGCGGCTTCGACGCCGACCGCAACACCTTCACCCAGACCTATGACAACAGCGAGGTGGACGCCTCCCTGCTGCAACTGCCCCAGACCGGCTTCATCGCCTACGACGACCCGGCCATGCTCGGGACCGTGGCCGCCATCGAGGAGGACCTCCAGGGCCCGGACGGCCTCATTCACCGCTACCGCACCGAGGCCGGGGTCGACGGGCTGGAGGGGGACGAGTACCCGTTCCTCATCTGCGCGTTCTGGCTGGTGGAGCAGTACGCCCGGTCCGGGCGTCGTGACGATGCGGACGCCCTCATGGCCACCTTGCTGGGGTGCGCCAACGACCTGGGCCTGCTCGCCGAGGAGTTCGACCCCACCAGCGGACGCCTGGCCGGTAACTTCCCCCAGGCGTTCAGCCATCTGGGGCTGATCCGGGCGGCGGACGCGCTGGCCGCCCCGCACGTGGAGCGGGACGGCCAGGTGGAGCGCAACGGTCAGGAGCCCAACCGTGAGGAGCGCAACGGTCAGACGGGCCCGGACGAGCCTGCCGGGTAGTCGCGCAGGGGCTGGTCGGCCCAGGCGGCCAGGACATCCTCGGTGATGCGCCAGCCCTCCTCGACGGCGTCGCCGCGGACGGTGAACGTGGGGTCGCCCTCCAGGATCCACCGGATCACCGAGCCGTAGGCGGTCAGGCCCGCCTCGGGCATCGACGAGCTGACGGTGACGCGGGAGCGGCCGCGGCTGTCGAATGGCCCGCCCACGTTGAGGGCGACCTGCAGGTGCTCGTCCTCGAAGCCCATCGTGAGGGTGTTCGGCGGCAAGTTCGTCGACAGGGCGTCGTACTCGTGCGGGGGGCGCTTCAAGGTGATGGCGATCTCCTGGCGGGGGCTGCCGATCGCCTTGCCGGAGCGCAGCGTCACCGGGACGCCACCCCAGCGCCACGAGTCGACCTCCAGCCGCACCTGGAAGAACGTCTCGGTCTCGTTGCCGGGGTCCACGCCCTCCTCGGCGACGTAGTCGGGCAGCTCCTCGCCGTCGACGGTGCCGGCGGTGTAGCGGCCCCGGACCACGCTGCGCGCCGGGTCGTCGCCCCACAGGCGGGTGTTGCGCAGCACGTGCGCGGCACCGGCGGGCACCT
This sequence comes from Propionibacteriaceae bacterium, assembly GCA_030539405.1. Classification (GTDB taxonomy): domain Bacteria; phylum Actinomycetota; class Actinomycetes; order Propionibacteriales; family Propionibacteriaceae; genus Propioniciclava. Next base: position 23,225 of record JAUNSA010000021.1, on the reverse strand, counting down.
CGACGGGGTCGAAGCGGCTCGGCGGATCCATCATCACCAGCGCCATCACCTGCAGCAGGTGGCTCTGGAACATGTCGCGCAGGGCGCCGGTGGAGTCGTAGAAGGACGCCCGCCCCTCCAGCCCGAGCGTCTCGTCGAAGGTGATCGCGATGCTCTCGACGTGCTCAGAACTCCACAGGGGTGCGAGCAGGCGGTTGGCGAACCGCAGCCCGATGAAGCTCAGCACGCCCGGCATGCCGGGGAAGTGGTCGACCCGGAACGTGCGCTCCTCGGGCACGACGCGCGCGACCAGACGGTTGATCTCGCGGGCCGTCTCCAGGTCGGTCCCGACGGGCTTCTCCAGCGCCAGGGCCAGGTCGTCGGAGAGGTCCATCTTGGCCAGGGCGGCCACGGCCTCCTGCGTGATGGCGGGCGGCAGCGCGAAGTAGAGGCACGCCGGTGACTCGACCTCGGCGAGCAGGGCGGCCAGGTCCTCGCCCGAGGTCGCATCGGCGGTCACCCACCGGGTGGTCTCGACGGCGTGCTCGGCGGCAGGGCCGGACGCCCCGGCCTCGTCGAAGGCGTCGCGGACGAGGGCGGCCCAGTCCGGATGGTCCTCCCGCGACGAGCCGACCACCTGCACGCGGCGTTCGGGGTTTCCGGTGAGGTAGGTGGCCAGCCCCGGCAACAGCAGCCGGGAGGTCAGGTCGCCGGAGGCGCCGAGGATGACGAGTGTCTGGATCTGCTCCATGCCCCCAACCTAGCCGGTGGTGAACGTCCGAAACCTGGGACGGATTTGCGTGACCGGCCCGCTGGGCCTTAACTTCACTCCACGGTCTGGGGACGCACCCGGACCCGACGTGAGGATTCGACACATGATGCAGGTCTGGGAGGCGCGCAACGCGACCCTCGCCCTGTCCGCCGCGAGCATGGGGCTCGCCGCGATGATGTGCTCCTCCGCGTGTTGTGACGCCTGAGGCGTTGCACCGACCACCGCGCTGACCTGATCCGCCCCTGACGGGGGCCTCATCCGCGCTCACCCTCGGTTCACCGGCGCCCTCGGCGTCCGGTTCGACGCGCCCGCCTGCCTCGGCGCGTCCCCACCCTGCCCTCCCGGCACCACCACACCCAAGGAGAGAACCATGTCCACGTCCACCACGCTGTTCCTCGTCGAGGTCGTCCCCACCACCACGACCGGCGACGCCGCCCTGGCCACCTTGGCCCAGCTCGACCAGCGCGTCCGCGATGCCGGCGCTCAGCTCATCGAGGCCCAGGTCGCCGAGGGCGGCGCACGCATCTTCTCCATCGTCGAGGCCGAGCACTCCGGCCTGGTCACCGGGGCGACCGAGGGGCTGGACGCCGCCGAGGTCTCCGACCCCGCCAAGGTGCGCCTGGTCGGCGCCGAGCTCGACGACATCAAGGCGGCCCGTCCCGATGCCGGCTACCTCGTCGAGTGGGACATCCCTGCCCACATCGACATGGACACCTACCTGACCCGCAAGGCCGAGAAGACGCCGCTGTACGCCAACGTCCCCGAGGTCGACTTCCTGCGCACCTACGTCCGCGAGGACATGGCCAAGTGCCTGTGCTTCTACAACGGCCCCGACGAGGACGCCGTGCGTCACGCCCGCGATGTGGTCAGCACGCCGGTCGACCGGCTGCACGCGCTGGTGAACGTCCAGGTGCCGCTTGCGGGGTTCTCGAAGTGACCGCCACGATCGAACCGGCGCTGCTGGACGCCGTGGCCCGCGACGTCGCCGCGGCCGCCCCGTCCGTGGACACCGGCGCGCCCGCCACCGTGCACTTCGGAGCGCTCGCCGCGGCGGGGCTGCTCGACCAGGGCGTCGAGGACCTCCTGGAGGGCCGCCCCGAGGCCCGCGACGTCCGCGCGTCGGCCACCACCATCGCCGCGCTCGCCGAGGAGTGCCTGCCCACCGCCTTCGGCCTGTGGGCCCACAGGGTCGTGGAGGGCTACCTCGCCCGCGCGCCCCGCACGGACGCCAACGTCGCGGCCCTGGCGCAGCTCCGGGCCGGGGACGCCGTGGGCGCCACGGGCATGGCGCAAGCGCTGAAGGCGGACGCCGGGGTCGGCGAGTTGGGCATCGAGGCCACCCCGGACGGGGATGGTGGCTGGTACCTGGACGGGTTCGTCGCCTGGATCAGCAACCTCGTCGACGGCGCCGTCCTGGTATTGCCGGCCAGCGTCGCCGGCGGGTCGGGTGGCGTGGACGATGGGCTGGTCGTGTGGGTCCGCTACGGGACGCAAGGCCTGGGCCCGCGCCACATCTCCGGGCTGCTCGCGCTGGACGCCACGGCGTCCGGCACCCTGAAGCTGGAGCGCGTGCACGTGCCCGCCGACCAGGTGGTCAGCACCGACCTGCGTGGGTTCGTGCAGGCGGTCAAGCCGTCCTTTCTGGTGCTGCAGAGCTCGTTCGCCGCCGGCCTGATCCGGCGCAGTTGGCACGAGATCGAGCAGGCGCTCGACCGTTCCGACAACGCGGTCTTCGGCGCCGAGGCCCGCGAGCTCGGCGCCGACGTGGAGGCGTTCCTCGACCGGTGGCAGGGTTTGGCCGCCGACGTCACCGGGGCACCCGTGCGGGACTTCCTCCAGCTCCGGCTGGACGCCAGCCACCTGGCCCAGCGCGCCACCCGCCTCGAGCTCACGCTCGCCGGCGGCCGCGGCTACCTGGCCGCCAACGCCGCCAACCGGCGCTTCCGGGAGGCCGCCTTCCTCCCCGTCCAGTCACCCTCGGAAGGACACCTGCGGTGGGAACTCTCCTCGCTCGCCTGATCGACATCGACGCCGGCTATGGCAGACGCGCGGTCCTCACCGGCCTGACACTCGACGTCGTCCGCGGACGCCAACTGGTCGTCCTCGGCCCGTCGGGTGCCGGCAAGTCGACGCTGCTGCGCCTGCTCACCCGTGAGCTGGAACCCCTGCGCGGCACGATCACCCGCCAGGACCTCACCGAGGGCGTCGTCACCCAGGATCCCGAGCTGTTCGGCTGGCTCACCGTGGCCGAGAACATCGCGCTCGGCTTCCGGTTCGCCGCCAATCGATCCGCCAACCGGGCCGACTCCCAGCCGAAGGACGCCCAAGCGCGGATCGACGACCTCGTCGCGCTGCTCGGCCTCGAAGCGATCGTGGACCGCTATCCCGACGAGGTGTCCGGCGGGCAGGCCCAGCGCGTGTCGCTGGCCCGCGCGCTCGCGATCAACCCCGACCTGCTGCTGCTCGACGAACCGTTCAGCGCGCTCGACCCGGCCACCCGCCACGAGCTCCAGGTCTGGCTACGCCGCACGGCCACCGAACGCGGGCTGACGACCGTGCTGGTCACCCACGACCTGGACGAGGCCCTCGTCGTCGGCGACACCATCGTCCTCGTCGACCGCACCGGGCGGCTGGCCCACACCTGGCACAACGACCCTCCGGCCGCCGACGCGACGGCCGCGCTCGTCCACCCCCTGCGTTCGGTCCTGCGCCGCGGCTACGACGCCGACCCGGCCCTGGAACCCGGTGACGAGGAGTTCTCCGGCTTCGCCCCCGGGACCGTGAGCCTGTCGAAGGGCGGACGCCGTGGCTGACCTCGACCGCCGTACCCTGCTCCGCACCGCCGGACGCGTCGGCGCCGCCGCCGGGCTCACGGCCCTGGCCGGACGCGGTGCGTGGCTGGCCGCCGAACCCGCCCTGTCCCGGCTCACCCCCGCCCTCGACCGCGAGCTCCGCATCGGCTACCTCCCGATCACGGACGCCTCGGCGCTGCTCGTCGCCCACGAGCGGGGCTTCCTCGCCGCGGCCGGCCTTCCGTCGGCGCGCCCGATCCTGTTCCGGAGCTGGGACGCGCTGGCCCAGGCGCTGGCCGTCGGCGAGGTGGATGCCGTCCACCTGCTGATGCCGTTCGCGCTGCAGTTGCGCCTGGGCAAGCAGGTGCCGCTGAAGGTGGTGTCGTGGGGCCACACGAACGGCTCGACGCTCACCGTCGGCACCGGCGTGCAGCACACCGCCGACCTCGCCGGCAGCCGGGTCGCCGTCCCGTCGTGGTGGTCGGTGCACTCGGTGCTCACCCAGCGCATCCTGCGCGAGGCCGGCCTGCGGCCGGTCCACGGGACGCCGCCCGCCCCCGGCCAGGTCGAACTCGTGGTGATGGCGCCGGCCGACATGGTCCCGGCGCTGGCGTCCGGGGCGATCGCCGGCTTCACCGTCGCCGACCCCTTCAGCGCGGTCGCCGAGGCCAAGCAGGTCGGCCACGTCCACCGTTTCCTGGGCGATGTCTGGCACGACCACGCCTGCTGCGCCATCACCGTCCGCGAGGACCTGATCGCCACCCGTCCCCGCGCCGTCCAGGCGCTGACCGACGCCGTGGTCGCGGCCCAGGCCTGGCTCGAGGCCAACCGTGCCGGGGCCGGGGCGCTGCTCACCGGCGGCGGCTACCTGCCCCAGCCCGAGCCGGCCGTCTCGAGGGTGTTCACCCGGACGCCCGAGCCGTACGCCGGCATCAACCGGCACCCCGACTGGAGCCCGGAGCGGCTCGGCTTCAGCGCCTTCCCGCAGGCCGGATACACCGAGGCCCTCGTCGAGCTGCTGCGTGAGACCAGCATCGATGGGGACACCTCCTTCCTCGCCACGGACGCCGCCAGCATCCACGCGGACCTGGTCGAGGACCGCTTCGTCACCGCATCGCTGGCCGCGGCCGGCCTGCCCACCTCCGCCCGACAGGAGCTGATCGCATGACCGCCACCGCGCTCGACGTCCCCGTCGCCGCCCCACGACCGCGCCGCGCACCCCTGAAGCTCGGCACCTGGTGGTACCCGCTGGCCGGCATCGCCGCGGCCACCGGCCTGTGGTGGCTGCTGACCGACGTCCTGTTCGCCGAACGCCCCCTGGTCGCCGGGTTCTCGCCCGTGCTGGCCGTCAGTGGCCTGGCCGAGCTGGCGGCGTCCGGTTCGTTGGTGGACGCCGCTGCGGCCTCGGTCTTCCGGCTCCTCACCGGGCTCGCGGTCGCGTTCGTGCTCGGCTTGGCCGGGGGCGTGGCCCTGGGCCAACTCGCCTGGCTGGAGGCGGCCACCCGGCCGGTGCAGTTGTTCCTGCGCATGGTCTCCCCGCTGAGCTGGGCGCCCGTGGCGATCATCGCCTTCGGCGTCGGCACCTGGCCGGTGGTGGCGCTCGTGGCGGCGGCCGCGGTGTGGCCGATCCTGACCGCGACCGCCGATGGCGTGCGCGGCGTCCGGCCGGCCCACCGGCAGGTGGCCCGCAACCTGGGCGCCACGCCGTTCGAGGTCGTCCGGCACGTGGTCGTCCCGGCGATCCGGCCCAACGTGCTGGCCGGCCTGCGGCTCGCGCTCGGGTTGGGCTGGGTCGTCCTCGTCCCCGCGGAGATGCTCGGCGTCACCTCCGGGCTGGGGTATGCGGTGCTGAACGCCAAGGACCAGCTCGCCTTCCACCACATCACCGCCCTCATCGTGGTGATCGGCTCCATCGGCTTCGCGCTCGACGTCGTCGCCCGGTGGGCCCTGGCCACCCCGCGCCAGCGCCGCGACGAGAGGAGCGCCCGGTGACGGTTCTGGCGGCCGCCCCGCGCACCCAGACGCCGCTCGCCGAGGCCCGCGTGGTCGTGCTCAGTGCCGGCCACGTGGAGGCGTCCAGCACCGCCCGGCTGGGCGGACTCCTCGGCTCCGCCGCCCACGATGCCCTCGCCGCGGCCGGTCGCCCAGCCGAGGTGACCCACCTCGAGCTGCGCCGGGTGGCGGTCGACGTCACCACCGCGTTGCTCGGCGCCGAGCGGACGCCCGCGCTGCAGGACGCCGTCGCGTCGGTGCAGCACGCGGATGCTCTCGTGGTGGTGACGCCGACGATCAACGCGTCGTTCTCGGGGCTGCTGAAGTCGTTCCTCGACGTGCTGCCGCCCGACGCGCTCCGGTCGGTGCCGACCACCATCGCGGCCACCGGGGGTACCCAGCGGCACACGCTCGTGCTCGACCAGGCGGTGCGGCCCATGCTGGGCTACCAGCGCGCGATCGTGCTCCCGAACTGCCTGTACGTGACCGCCGACGAGTGGGAGGGCCCGCGGCCCTCAGCGCCGCTGGCCGAGCGGATCGGGGTGGCCGGCGCCGAGCTGGCGGCCTTCACCCCGGCCCGGGCCGCCTGAACCCGGACCCGGCGACGCAACCCTCAGACGACCGTCCAGGTGTCCGGGCCGGAGATCAGCCGCTGCAGGGAGGCCTCGCGGTCGGCCGGCATGCTCACCTGGTGGCGGGCCTCGTCGTCGAACACCGGACGCGCCACGTCGCGGAAGATGCCGATCGGGGACGCCGACAGGTCCTGGGTGTCGGTGAGCTGGGACAGCTCGAACGCCAGCGTCGGGTCGGGGGACTGCGCGTCGTGCACGACCAGGTCGGAGGCGGCCACGTCGGAGAGCGGCCGCACGGCCAGGCGTCCGTCGGGGCCGCGCACCACGCCGAGCTGGCCGCCGGCGAAGGTGACCGGCTCGCCGTGCACCAGCGGGATCACCGCGGGGGAGTCGACCTCCTTCAGCCCGGCGAACGCGTCGTCGTTGAAGATGGGGCAGTTCTGGTAGATCTCCACCAGCGAGGCGCCGCGGTGCTCGATCGCGGCCTGCAGCACCGAGGTGAGGTGCTTGCGGTCTGAATCGATGGTGCGGGCCACGAAGGACGCCTCGGCACCCAGCGCCAGCGTCACGGGGTTGAACGGGTGGTCCACCGAACCCGACGGCGAGGACTTGGTCACCTTGCCCGACTCCGACGTCGGCGAGAACTGGCCCTTGGTCAGGCCGTAGATGCGGTTGTTGAACAGCATGATCGTGATGTTCACGTTGCGGCGCAGCGCGTGGATCAGGTGGTTGCCACCGATCGACAGCGCGTCGCCGTCGCCGGTCATCACCCAGACCGCCAGGTCGGGGCGGGCGATGGCCACCCCGGTCGCGATCGAGGGCGCGCGCCCGTGGATCGAGTGCATGCCGTAGGTGTCCACGTAGTAGGGGAACCGCGACGAGCAGCCGATGCCCGAGATGATCACGGTGTTCTCCCGCTTGATGCCCAACTGGGGCATGAGGCCCTGGAAGGCGGCGAGCACGGCGTAGTCGCCGCAGCCGGGGCACCAGCGCACCTCCTGGTCGGAGACGAACTCCTTGCGGTTCAGCGGCTCAACCGCCAACGGGATGCCGGCGAGTCCGGAGCTCATCGGGCGTCCTTTCCGTCGATGACGTCGATCAGGTGGGGGGCCAGTTCGGCGGGGCTGATCGGTAACCCCCGCACGCGGCTGTAGGACTGCACGTCGACCAGGTACTTCGCGCGCAGGATCATCGCGAGCTGGCCCGTGTTCATCTCGGGCACGATCACGCGGTCGTAGGCGCGCAGCACCTCACCGGTGTTGGCGGGCAGCGGGTTGAGGTGGCGCAGGTGCGTCACCGCGATCGGACGCCCCGTGTCGCGCACGCGCTTGGCGGCGGCCGCGATGGGGCCCCACGTGGAGCCCCAGCCCAGCACCAGCACGGACGCCTCGCCGCTGGGGTCGTCGACGGCCAGGTCCGGGATGTCGGCGACGATGCCGTCCACCTTGGCCTGCCGCAGCGCGACCATCCGCTCGTGGTTGTCCGGCGCGTAGGAGATGTTGCCCGTCCCGTCGGCCTTCTCGATGCCGCCGACGCGGTGCTCCAGCCCGGGCGTCCCGGGGATCGCCAGCGCACGGGCGAGGCGATCATCACGCAGGTAGGGGAGGAAGGTGCCCTCGGGACCGTTGGGCTCGGTGGCGAAGGCCGGGTCGATGGCGTCCATCTCGGCCAGGTCGGGGATCAGCCACGGCTCCGCGCCGTTGGCCAGGTAGCCGTCCGAGAGCACGATCACGGGCGTGCGGTAGCGCAGTGCGATCCGGACGCCCTCGACGGCGGTCGCGAAGCAGTCCGCCGGCGACTGGGCGGCGAGCACGGGCAGCGGGGCCTCGCCGTGGCGTCCGAACAGCGACTGCAACAGGTCGGCCTGCTCGGTCTTGGTCGGCATGCCCGTCGACGGGCCGGCGCGCTGGATGTCGCACACCACGAGCGGCTGCTCCAGCATCACCGCCAGCGAGATGGTCTCCGACTTCAGGGCCATGCCCGGGCCCGAGGTGGTCGTCACGCCGAGGTGGCCGGCATAGGACGCCCCCAGCGCGGCACCGGCGGCGGCGATCTCGTCCTCGGCCTGGAAGGTGGTGACCCCCTGGTCCTTGGCGCGGCTGAGCTCGTGCAGCACATCGGACGCCGGCGTGATCGGGTAGGCGCCCAGGAACAGCGGCAGGTTCGCCTTGGCCGCACCGGCCATCAGGCCCAGCGCGAGCGCCTTGTTGCCGGTGATCTGGCGGTAGGTTCCCGCGGGCACGGGCGCGGCGGCCACCTCGTAGCGGACGGCGAACGCCTCGGTGGTCTCACCGAACGCGTGGCCGGCCAGGAACGCGGCCTTGTTGGAGTCGCGGATGCTGGCGTCGCGGGCGAACTTCTTGTCCAGGAAGTCGAGGGTGTGCTCGGCCGGGCGGGTGTACAGCCAGGTCAGCAGCCCCAGGGAGAACATGTTCTTGGCGCGGCTGGCCTCCTTGCGGCCCAGCTTGAACCGCTCGACCGAGGCCACCGCCAGCGCGGTCAGGTCGAAGGCGTGCAGCTGGTAGTCGACCAGCGAGCCGTCCTCGAGCGGGTTGGTGGCGTACCCCACCTTGGCGAGGTTGCGCTTGGTGAAGTCGGCGGTGTCGGCGATGATCAGGCCGCCGCGCTTGAGGTCGGCCAGGTTGGCCTTCAAGGCCGCCGGGTTCATGGCGACCAGCACGTCGGGCTTGTCGCCGGGCGTCTTGATGTCGGCGTTGGCGAAGTGGAGCTGGAAGCTCGACACGCCCGCGATGGTGCCCTGGGGGGCGCGGATCTCGGCGGGGAAGTTCGGCAGCGTCGCGAAGTCGTTGCCCAGCGTCGCCGAGTCGGAGGTGAACCGGTCGCCGGTGAGCTGCATGCCGTCGCCGGAGTCGCCGGCGAAGCGGATCACGACGCGTTCGAGTGTTTGGACGTCAGTCACGTGCTGTGGCTTCTTTCTGGACTCAGGACTCAAGGGACCACAGTAGTCGCTGCGGGCTGCTCCACCATCTCCTGGACCAGCCCGGTTGCCACCGACGCCGCCCCGGGCAGCTCGTCGCTCCACTCCAGCGCGTCGAAGGGGCACTCCTCGATGCAGATGCCGCAGTACAGGCACAGCGACCAGTCGATCGAGAAGGCGTCCAGGATGTTGTGGGTGCGCTGCCGCGGCCCCGGCGGCGAGCCGGGGATCGGCTCGGAGTGGCTGGACAGCGCGATGCACCAGGCCGGGCACTCGCGCACGCAGATCATGCACGAGGTGCAGTTCTCGTAGACCAGCTTGATCGAGCGGTGCTGGGGCGCCTGCTGGGGTGTGCTCATCGCCGCCTCCGCACGCGACCGCCGGCGGTGGACGCCGCGACCTCCTCGGGGCTGGCCGGGTCACCCTCGCGCTCGCCCCACACCTCGGGGTCGGGGACGCCCGGGGGCACCATCCGGCGCCGGCCGGCCGCGACCGTCTCGCCGGGCTCCTTCGCTCCCGGCCACGGCCGCACCACGCGGGCGGCGAGGACGGCGTCGCGGCGCAGTGGGTGTCCCACGGCGTCCGGACGCAGGAGCAGGGGGCGGGCGTCCCCGCCGGCGAAGGTGATGCCGAAGAACTCCGTGACCTCGCGCTCGTGCCACGCTGCGCCGGCCACCACATCGGCGACGGACGCCAGCGCGCCGCCCTCGCGCGGGACCAGCGCCTCCAACCGGACGCCGTCGGCATCGGGACCGGGCGCCAACCGGACGACCACGCGGATCGCGTCGGCGCGTCCGATCTCATCGACCGCGCCCAGCCAGTCGAACCACCCACACCCGGACGCCACGGCCGCGGCCACGGCGTCGTGCCAGGCGGACGCTTCGACGCGCTGCACGTCGTCAGCCATGCCGGTACTCCTGCTCCATCAGGGCGGACAGGGCCGCCGGGGAGGGGGGGCAGCCGGGCAGGTAGTGGTCGACGGGCACGAGCTGGTCGACGCCCTTGGTGACGACGGGGGAGTCCCAGTACGGGCCGCCGGCGCTCGCGCAGGCGCCGAACGAGACCACGGACGCCCCCGGGTGGGCGGCCACGGTCGCGGCGACGAGGGGGGCCACCGCGTCGGTGACCGTCCCGGCGACGGCCAGGACCACACGGGCGCCGTCGGGGACATCCGCCAGCTCCGGACGCCCGAGCGTGGCCGCCTCGGTCTCGACGACGCAGCAGGCCAGCCCGATCGCCCCGACGACCACGGAGCCGTCGTCGAACCAGTCGTAGTAGCGCACGGGGCAAGACTGCCACAGGGCTAGGCTGGCTCCGGCCGCGCGCGCGGCCAGACGGTGGGGGCCGGACGGGGGGAGGCGAGCGGCGTGGGCGGTGTCGCGACGCGGCTGGCCTCCGTGTGGGGGGACCTGCTGGCCGCCCTGCGCCTGCGCCCGGTGTGGCTCGGCCTGGTGGGCACGACCCTGCTGGCGCTCGGCTCGCTGTCCCCGGCGTACCTGCCCCAGGCGTCCCCGTACTGGCCGCTGATGCGCTTCCTGGGCCTGGACACCTGGCTCGCCCGCGCGCTGGCGACCGCGCTGGTGGTCGGCGCCGTCGGCCTGCTGATCTGGGCGTGGTACCACCTGCGCCCGGCGGTCTACCACGAGGTGAAGCACTGGGCGGTGCTGGTGTGGTGGGTGCTGCCGCTGCTGTTCGCGCCCCCGATCTTCAGCCACGACGCCTACAGCTATGCCGCGCACGGCTGGCTGATGCACAACGGGCTGAACCCCTACGAGGTGGCCCCCTCGGTGCTGCCCGGCACGTTCGCCGACCAGGTGGCCTGGCTGTGGCGCTACACCACCTCCCCCTATGGGCCGCTGTCGCTCACCCTGAGCCACGGCCTGGTGGAACTGGCCGGGCTGAACCCCTACTACTCGGCGGTGGCGCAGCGGCTCCCCGCGCTGGTCGGCGTCGCGCTGATCGTGCACCTGCTGCCCCGGATCGCCCGCCAGATCGGGCTCGACCCGCGCCGGACCGCCTGGTTCGCCACCATCAACCCGCTGCTCGTCATCGACCTGGTCGGGGGCGCCCACAACGACGCCCTGATGCTCGGACTCGTCGTGCTGGCCCTGTACCTGGCCTACCGGGGCTGGTTCTGGGCGGCGATCCTGGCCCTGGGCGTGGGGATGGCGATCAAGCAACCCGCCCTGCTGGCCGCCGTGCCCGTGGCGGTGATCGGCTCGGGCTGGGCGTCGTGGTCGGCGCGTGACGTGGCGCGCTTCGTCCCCCGGATGCTGGTCGTGCTCGCCGGCGTGCTCGGCGTCTTCGCCGGCATCTCGGCGCTCACCGGGCTGGGGTTCGGCTGGCTGGGGGCGGTGGGCGTCCCCGGCATGATCGTGACGCTGGCGCCCTCCAGCCTGATCGGGTGGGGCATCCGCGAGGCGTTGGCCGGGATGGGGCTGACGCAGGCCGCCGCCGTCGTCCCCGGGGTGGTCACCACCGTGTCCTACGGGATCGTGCTGCTGGCGCTGGCCTGGCTGGCGCTGCGGCACGCACGGACGCGCCCGCTCACCTTCCTGGCGTGGGGCTACCTCGCCTTCGCCGTGCTCGGGCCGGCCCTGCACACGTGGTACCTGCTGTGGGGGGCGTTGTTCCTGCCGGTGGCCCACACCAGCGCACGCACCTTGCGCCGGGCCGCCGCCGTCACCTCGGTGTTGCTGGTGTACGGGGCCGGCAACCTGGCCTGGCGCAACGACGCCGTCGCCCTGGCCCTGGCGGCCGTCGCTGCGGCCGGCGTGTGGCTGATCCTGCGGGCCCGCGCGCGCCGGGCCACCCAGCCCCTGGAGCCGAGCATCGGGAGCGACGCCGTGATCGGCTCGCCGCGGGAGGCCGAACTCGAGCCGTCGGCCCGGCTGCGGGCCGAGGGGCGCCGTGGCCGCGTAGCCTGAACCTGATCGACGCAAGGAGACTGCCATGACCACCGACGAACTCATCGTCGAGGCCCGCGACGGCGTGGGCCGCCTCGTCCTCAACCGGCCGCGCGCCATCAACGCCCTGACGCCCGCGATGCTGTCCGGCATCCACGAGGCCCTCGACGACTGGGCCGACGACGGCTCGATCGTCCGCGTGGAGATCTCCGGTGCCGGTGAGCGTGGCCTGTGTTCGGGCGCGGACGTGCGGGCCCTGCGCGAGCACCTGCTCTCCGGCGGGGACCCGATGGAGTTCTTCGAGATCGAGTACGCGATGAATGCGGCGATCACGTCCTATGCCAAGCCCTACATCGCGCACATGCGCGGGATCACCATGGGCGGCGGCCTGGGCGTCTCGGCGCACGGCTCGCGGCGCATCGTCTACCCCGACTCGACGCTGGCGATGCCGGAGACGATCATCGGCTTCATCCCCGACGTCGGCATCCTGTGGTACCTGGCCGCCGCCCCCGGCGAGCTCGGCACCCACGTCGCGATGACGGGCAACCCGATCAACGCCGCCGACGCCGTGCTGGTCGGCCTGGCCGACGAGATCGACGCCTCCGGCGGAGAGGCGCCGGCGTCGGTGCTGGAGACCTGGCGGGGCTGGATCGACGAGTGCTACGCCTCCGACGACCCGGCCGCGATCGTGCAGGCGCTCGAGGCACACGCCGACCCGGACGCCAACGCCACAGCCGCCGACCTGCGCAAGCGCTGCCCGCTGTCCGTGGCCGTCACGTTGGAGGCGATCCGCCGCGCGAAGACGATGTCCGGCGTCGAGGACGTCCTCGCCCAGGACCTCACCTTGGCCCGCCACCTGATCCCGCGGCCCGACTTCGCCGAGGGCGTCCGCGCCCAGCTCGTCGACAAGGACCGCAACCCCGTCTGGCAGCACGCCCGCATCGAGGACGTCACCCGCGACGAGGTGCTGGCCTGCTTCGAGCGGTGAGTCGGCTGATGCTGGTGCTCCTGCTCCTGACCTTCGGGATCACCTTGGCCCTCAACGTTTCGACCGCATCCAGTGACCCGGTGGCGATGGCCCTCACGGTGGCCTCGGCACTCGGCCTGGTGGCCGTGGTCGTGATGTTCCTGCGGGGACGCAATCGCGGAGGCGAGCGTCGCGGTCAGCAGTCGTAGTCGACCACGACCGGCGCGTGGTCGCTGACCCGCCCTGCCGCTGAGGCCTCTCGGTCGGTGCCGCCCGCGACGGCGGTGCCGGCCAACCCGGGGGTGGCCAGGTGGTAGTCGATCCGCCAGCCCGAGTCGCGGTCGAAGGCGCCGGGCATCCACGACCACCACGAGTAGGGACCCTCGGCGTCCGGGTGCAGGCGGCGCACGACGTCGACCAGCGTGCGCTCCGACAGCAGGGAGCCGAACCACTCCCGCTCCTCGGGCAGGAAGCCCTCCTTCTGGCCGGCGCCACGCCAGTTCTTCAGGTCGGCACGCTCGTGCGCGACGTTGAAGTCGCCCATCACCAGGAACTCCCGGCCTTCCCGCCGGGCGCGGCGACGCGCCGCCACGAGATAGGCGCGGAAGGACGCCATGAACCGCATCTTGCGCCGGTACCGGGCCAGGTCGGCGTCCGGCCCCACCTTGGGGGAGCCCTTGGTGAGGTACAACGAGCCGATCGTCAGCGGCGGACGCCCGGGCAGGTCGAGGTCGACCTCGAGGTAGCGACCCTCGGCGTCGAACACGCGGCTGCCGAAACCCTGCCGCACCGCCGTCGGCGCCACCGTGGACGCGATCGCCACCCCGTTGCGGCCCGGTCGGTTGCCGGGGTGGTAGGCCAGGTGCAGGTCACCGAACACGCCCTCGGGCACGAGGTCGGCCGGGCAGCGCATCTCCTGGAGCGCCACCACGTCCGGACGACGACGTTCCAGCCAGCCCTCGAAGCCGCGCCGCTGGGCGGCACGGATGCCGTTGACGTTGTAGGAGGCGATGCGCAGCACCGCGTCAGGCTACCCGGCCTCTCGCCGGGTGGGATGCTGCGAGACTGGCCGCATGGACCTGATCGACTGGAGCGCCGGTAAGTGGACCACCCCGCCCATCGCCACCCGCAACGACGGCCCCGACCTGCTCGTGGAGGCCGCCGAGGGCAGCGACGCGTGGCGGGTCACGTCGTACGGCTTCGTCCATGACACCGAGCACGCGCTACTGGCACCGCTGGCCCAAGGGCGGGCGGTCGAGGTCACGTTCGTGGCGGCGTTCGAGGCCCAGTTCGATCAGGCCGGCCTGTTCCTGCGCGCCGCCGAGGATGTGTGGCTCAAGGCGGGCGTCGAGTGGGCCGATGGGACGCCCCAGGTGGGCGCCGTCCTCACCAATCCCGTCTCGGACTGGTCGGTGGCCCCCGTCCCGTCCTGGCTGGGTCGCGCCGTCACCGTCCGGGCCTCACGCGACGGTGACGCGGTCACGGTGCGGGCGCGGGTCGACGACGATCCGTGGCGTCTCGTCCGGGTGGCACCCTTCCCGCCGGAGGCCGACGTGGCAGCCGGACCCTACTGCTGCGCACCCACGCGCGCGGGGCTGACCGTCCGCTTCACGCGCTGGGCGATGGGGCCGGCCGACGCCTCCCTCCACGGCTGAGGTTCACAAACCTGACGCTCACGCGCCTGAGGCGTTGCCCTCATCCGGCAGGGGGAGGGTGGTCAGCGCACCCAGCACGCCCAGGCCGAGCGCGGGCAGCGTGTGGGCGAACCGGACGCCGCGGGCGCGACGCCGCTCGCCAAACGCGAAGATGGCCTTCTCGCCGGCCACGCTCAGCGCGGTGCCGAGTGCCAGCACGGTCCCGCCGATCGCCAGGGCTTTGCCCGGCGCCTCGTTCACCGCAGCCAGCGCGTCGTCGAACGCGTCCGGCCCGGACTGCACCCGGTCATCAGGGGTGCGTGCCTGCACCCAGACCGCCCCGCCGGCGACGAGCAACCCGGCCTTGAGCAGGGCACGCGCCGGTCGGGAGCGCACGGCGTCCGGCAGTGCGTACCACGCGAGCGTGGTGACGCCCATGGTCACGGCCTGGGGGATGTTCACGGTGGTCGGGGTCATGGCCCCAGCCTGCCAGAGTCGAACAAAGGCTCAGGCGTCCTGGACCCCGAACGAAAGGGTGCGTTCGGCGTCCACCATGTAGTTCCAGGCGAAGGTGTCGCCGTGCGCGCAGTCCTCGTAGCGCACCACGGCCGTGCGACCGGCCCCGAGCGCACCGTCCGCCGCTGCCCCGGACAGCACCTGCGCCCCGCACGCGAACGCGACGTCGTCGGTGATCCGGGCGCCGCGGGCCAGGCCGACCCGCACGCCCGCGACGCCGGCGGTGAGCGTGACGACCGCGTCGTCGCCCTCGCGCGTGAACCGGGCCTCGCCGACGCCGGGCAGTTCGACCGTCGAGTCCCACGTGGTCATGGACGGGGTGATCCCGACCGGCAGCGCCGATGCCGGGCCTGACGCCATGGGTGCCGGGCTCGCGGGCGTCCGGGTGGGGCCGGCACAGCCGGTCAACGCGACGGCGGCGACGACGGCCAGGGCAGCGGGGCGGCGCACGTCAGCGGTAGTTGACGAATTGAACGGCGAAGTCGTAATCGGCGTCCTTGATCAACTTCTGGACCGCCTGCAGGTGGTCGCGCGACTTCGACGACACGCGCAGCTCGTCGCCCTGGATCTGGGTCTTCACGCCCTTGGGGCCCTCGTCCTTGACCAGCTTGGCGATCTTCTTCGCGTTCTCCTGCGAGATCCCGGCCTGCATCGAGGAGGTGATCTTCCACATCTTGCCCGACAGGCGGGGCTCGCCGACATCGAGGGCCTTGAGAGAGATGCCGCGCTTGATCAGCTTGCTCTGGAACACGTCCAGGACGGCCTTGGCGCGTTCCTCGCCGCTGGACTCGATCTCGATCAGGTCGCCGGACTTGCGGATGGAGGAGTCGGTGCCCTTGAAGTCGAATCGCTGGCCGACCTCCTTGGCCGCCATGTTGATCGCGTTCTCGACCTCCTGGGCGTCGAACTTGCTCACCACGTCGAACGAGCTGTCGCCAGCCATCGTGTCCACCTCTCGATTTGGTCCCGGGGCCACCGGGGTTGCTAGAGTAGCTACCCGCTGAGCGATCAGCACGGCAGGTTGCCCGAGCGGCCAAAGGGAGCGGTCTGTAAAACCGTCGGCATAGCCTACGTAGGTTCGAACCCTACACCTGCCACCATGACCCGGCTTGAGGCCGGGTCATGTGCGTCCGGGGCCCCCTGGAGTGAGATTTGGGGGATGCTGCGGGCGTGTTGTATGTTGTACGACGCTGTCTTGCCCCTGTAGCTCAGTTGGCAGAGCGCGTCCTTGGTAAGGACGAGGTCTGCGGTTCAAATCCGCATGGGGGCTCTGGTTGCCGGTGTTGGCCGGCGGCCGTGGCGGGGTAGCTCAGGTGGTAGAGCAAGCGGCTCATAATCGCTGTGTCACGGGTTCAAGTCCCGTCTCCGCTACCACGATCGTTCGACGTTTCACGAGTTTCAAGGAGGGCTGTCATGGCCAAGAAGTCCGGCGACATCCGCCCGAAGATCACGCTCGCCTGCACCGAGTGCAAGGAGCGCAACTACATCACCAAGAAGAACAAGCGCAACGATCCCGATCGCCTGGAGCTGAAGAAGTTCTGCTTCAAGTGCAAGACGCACACCGCGCACCGCGAGACTCGCTGACACCCAGTCTTCCGAACGGGCCGTCCCTGCTGGGGCGGCCCGTTTGCCGTGCCGGCCGGGCGGAGCCAGTCAGGGCCGGGTGCGGGCGATCCGCTCGTAGGTCGAGGCCAACCGGACGCCGATGTCGGGCCAGTCGAACCGGCGGGCGTGCACGCGGGCGATGACGCCCAGGCGGGCCCGCAGCGGCTCGTCGGCCAACAGCCCGCCCAGCGTGCGGCCCCAACGGGCCGGATCCCGGTCGTGCAGCAGGTAGCCGGTCTCCTCGTGCACCACGACCTCGCGCAACCCGCCGGTCGAGGACGCCAGCACCGGCACCCCGGACGCCGCCCCCTCGAGCGCCACCAGCCCGAACGTCTCCGAATGGGAGGGGACCAGCAGTGCCTGGCTGTGGCGCATCAGGGCGGCGAGCTTCTCCCGGGACTGCGCGCCGACGAAGTGCACGTGGTTGCGCATCCCCAGCGCGTCGATGAGCGCCTCCACCTCGTCGCGGTAGTCGGCGAAGTCGGCCGAGACATCGCCGGCGATCATCAGGTCGGGGCGCACGTCGGTGGGCACCTCAGCCAGCGCCCGGATCGCCAGGTCGGCCCCCTTCAGCGGCTGCAGCCGCGCGGCCATCAGCACGTACCCGGCGCTTGAGCCGCACCACGGGCAGGCCGGACGCCGGTCCTCGGCGCGGACGGGGTGGAAGGTCTCCAGGTCCACCCCGGGCGGGATCACGATCACGCTGGCCGGGTCCGCGCCGCAGCGTTCGACGACGGTGCGGGCCTCCGCGGTCGAGACCGCGATGATGGCGTCCGACTCGCGCGCGATCAGCGCCTCACCCGCGACCCGGGCGTCCGATTCGGGCGGTTCGCCCTCGGACAGCGGCGAGCCGGGGTGGGCGGCGACCGAGTGGTAGCTCTGCACGTGCGGCACGCCCCAGGCGCGGGCCACGGGCAGGGCGGCCACCCCGCTCATCCAGTGGTGGGACTGCACCAGGTCGTACGGCTCCAGCGCCGCCAGCCCGGCCGAGAACTCCTCGATGTGGGCGTCGATGGCGCTCTTGGCCAGGTCGGCCGCGGGCCCGCCGGCCAGGTGCAGCAACCGGACGCCCCCGCCCAGGTCGGTCGCCTCCGGCTGGTCGGGGGAGGAGCGGCGGGTGGCGATGTCGACTCGGTGCCCGAGCGCGGCCAGTGCCTGGGCCTGGTGCAGCTCGACGACGTTCATGCCGCCGGCGTCACCGGCTCCCGGCGACGAAGCAGGGGAGGTGTGCATCGAGACGAACAGCAGGCGCAGGCTCACGCCCGAGACCCTAGCCGCAAGCGGTAGCCTGCCGTGCATGCCGATCACCGACGCACACGTGGGCCGGACCTACCCGGCCACGGCCCCCTACCCGGTCACCGCCGGCAAGATCGCCGAGTTCGCGGACGCGCTGGGCGACGACAACCCCGCCTACCGCGGTCCGGACGCCGTCGCGCCGCCCACCTTCGCGATCGTGGTCGCCTTCGACGCCTGGGAGGCGCTCTTCGCCGACCCGGAGCTCGACATCTCACTGTCCCGGCTGATCCACGGCGACCAGCGCTTCGACATCGTCCGCCCTTTGCGCGCCGGCGACGAGGTCGTCTCGGTCTTGGGGATCGACAAGGTGCGGGCCCGGGGCAACAGCGCCTTCATCACCGTCTCGGTGCGCATCGAGACGACCGCCGGGGAGCCGGTGGCCACGTCGACGTCCACCCTGCTGCACACCTGGCCGAAGGAGGAGTCCGCATGAGCATCGAGGTCAGCACCGAACTCCCGTCGCTGGAGCTCACGTTCACCCGCACCGACCTGGTGCGCTACGCCGGGGCGTCCGGCGACTTCAACCCCATCCACCACTCCGACCACGCCGCCCACGCGCTCGGCCTGGACGGCGTCCTGGCCCACGGCATGCTCACCATGGGGCGGGCCCTGCGCGTCGTCACCGACTGGGTCGGGGACCCCGCCCGGGTCGTGGCGTACGGCGTCCGGTTCACCAAGCCGGTGCCGGTGCCCGATGACGGCGTCGGCACGGTCGTGACCGTGAACGGGCGCGTCACCGGAGTCGCCGATGGGGTGGCGACCGTGTCGATCGAGGCCGTGTGCGGCGAGGCGAAGGTGCTCGGTTCGGCCGTCGCGGAGGTGCGCGTTGCCTGAGCTGCTCGCCGACCACACGACCCTGCGCGTCGGTGGTCCGGCCCGCCGGTGGGTCGAGGCTGATTCGACCGACGCGCTCGTCGCGGCCGTCGCGGACGCCGACGCCGCCGGTGAACCCGTCCTGGTCCTGTCGGGCGGCTCGAACGTCGTCGTCGCGGACGCGGGCTTCGACGGCGTGGTCGTCCACGTCGCCACCCGCGGCGTCCGCACCGATGGTGGCACCTTCTGCGAGATCGACGCGGACGCCGTGGGCTCCACCAGCGAGGGGGCCAGCTGCGGCGGCATCCTCGTCGAGGTGCAGGCCGGTGAGAACTGGGACGACTTCGTCGCCTGGACGGTCGGCCAGGGCTACCTCGGCGTCGAGGCCCTCTCCGGGATCCCGGGGGCGGTCGGCTCCACCCCCATCCAGAACGTCGGCGCCTACGGCCAGGAAGTCGCCCAGACCATCTGGAGCGTCCGCACCTGGGACCGTCGCGAGCGCGCCTACAAGACCTTCGCCAACGCCGAGTGCGGCTTCGCCTACCGGCACAGCCGCTTCAAGGCCGAGCCCGGCCGCTATGTGGTGGTGTCGGTGACCTTCCAGTTCCTGCAGGGCTCGCTCGGGGCCCCCATCCGCTACGGCGAACTCGCCCGCCGCCTCGGCGTCGAGGTCGGGGGACGCGCTCCGCTGGAACAGGTCCGCGAGGCCGTGCTGGCGCTGCGGCGCGGCAAGGGCATGGTGCTGGACGCCGACGACCACGACACGTGGAGCGCCGGGTCCTTCTTCACCAACCCCATCGTGGACGCCGACGTGGCCGCCCAGCTCCCCGACGACGCCCCCCGCTTCCCGACCCCCGACGGGCGGGTCAAGACGAGTGCCGCCTGGCTGATCGAACAGGCCGGCTTCGCGAAGGGGTACGGGACGCCCCCGGCCACGTTGTCGACCAAGCACACCCTCGCCCTGACCAACCGGGGTGGGGCGCGGGCGTCCGACATCGTGGCGCTCGCGCGGGCGGTCCGGGACGGCGTCGCGGCGCGGTTCGGCGTCACCCTCGTGCCCGAACCCGTGCTCGTCGGGGTCGCCCTCGACTGAGCGCTGGTTCGACGTGGCTGGCGAAAACCCGTACACTTTCGATCTTGGTGGAACTGACCACTACTGGGGCATGCCTCGGCAGCACGGGTAGGGTGGCTTCACTGAAGGGCAATAGCTCAATTGGCAGAGCAGCGGTCTCCAAAACCGCAGGTTGGGGGTTCGAGTCCCTCTTGCCCTGCTGGGTCCACCGGGGCCCTGGAAGGCGACGATCAGCAGATGTGAGGTTGTGCAGTGGCACCCAGAGATGACTCAGCCGAGTCCTTGGCGTCCCCTGACGACCGCGAGAACCTGCCGGGCGAACTGCTCGGGGAGGAGCTGGTCGATCCCGAGCCCTACGCCGTGGCCCCTGATGAGGCCGAGGCCGAGGAGCTCGACTCCACGCAGCCGGTGACCGAGCAGGCCGCCTCGGATGCTCCCGAGGTTGATGATCCCGCCCAGCTGGCCGCCGCCGAGTCGGTGGCCCAGCGCGCACGCAGCTCGCGCCCCGTCCGCAAGGGTGCCGCCACGGCATCCGCGGGGGCCGGCACGGCACCCAAGGGCGGCGCCACGGCGTCCCGCTCCCGCCGCTCCACCGACGTTGCCGACCGCCCCGCGGGGCCGGTGCAGTTCGTCGGCGAGTCGGTCGAGGAGTTGAAGAAGGTCATCTGGCCGACGTGGAGCCAGGTCCAGCAGTACTTCTGGGCCGTGCTCGTGTTCGTGCTGATCGTCATCGCCTATGTGGGGCTGCTGGACCTCGGGTTCGGCTGGCTGCTGCTCAGGCTGTTCGGCTGAGAAGACTTCTGGAAGGTGGACTGACACGCATGGCTGATCTTCGCGACGACGAGGTGACCCCGGACGAGATCGAGATCGATCTCGGTCCCGCGGACGCCGGGGCATCCGACGAGGTGGAGCTCAACCTCGACTTCGGTGAGGACCTCCCGGACGAGGACGACGACATCGTCCTCAACCTCGAGGACACCGATGACGCCCCCGCCGAGGAGGCGGACGAGGACACGAGCGCCGACGACGAGGCCGTCGTGGCCGAGCTGCGCGAGAAGCTCGCCGGCGAGTTCGGCGACTGGTACGTCATCCACACCTACTCCGGCATGGAGAACCGTGTGAAGCAGAACCTCGATGCCCGCATCACCACGCTCGGCATGGAGGACTACATCTTCGAGTCGGTCGTCCCCACCGAGGAGCACACCGAGACCCGCAGCGGCACCCGCAAGACGGTGACCCGCACCGTGCTGCCCGGCTACGTGCTGGTGCGCATGGAGCTCACGGACGCCTCGTGGTCGGCCGTGCGCCACACCCCGTCGGTGACGGGCTTCGTCGCGCACGCCAGCCAGCCCGTCCCGTTGTCGTTGGACGAGGTCGTCAAGATGCTGGCCCCGGCCGCGATCGCCAAGGCGAACGCGGCGACGGCCGGCACCTCCTCGCCCAAGAAGAAGAAGGTCGAGGTCGCCGACTTCAACGTGGGCGATTCCGTCATGGTCGTGCAGGGTCCGTTCTCGGGCGTGCACGCCACCATCACCGAGATCAATGCGAACCACCAGCGTCTCAAGGCGCTGGTCGAGATCCTGGGGCGGGAAACCCCTGTGGACCTCACCTTCGCCCAGGTCCAGAAGGACTGAGCGCAGGAGTTCGCATCGCCCGGGCCTGTCCGGGCAGCACCAACACTGGCGCGGCGTCCCGGCCGTGCCACCAAGTAGCAAGGACCCAACATGCCTCCCAAGAAGAAGGTGGCGGCGCTCGTCAAGGTTGCCTTGAACGCGGGCGCGGCTACCCCTGCACCTCCGGTCGGTACCGCCCTCGGTCCGCACGGCGTCAACATCATGGAGTTCTGCAAGGCGTACAACGCCCAGACCGAAGCCATGCGCGGCAACGTCGTCCCCGTCGAGATCACGATCTACGAGGACCGCACGTTCAGCTTCATCACGAAGACGCCGCCCGCCGCCGAGCTGATCAAGAAGGCCGCCGGCCTGAAGTCGGGCTCGTCGACCCCCAACAAGGACAAGGTCGGCAAGATCACCCGCGACCAGGTTCGCGAGATCGCCAACACCAAGCTCCCTGACCTCAACGCCAATGACGTGGATGCCGCGATGAAGATCGTCGAGGGCACCGCACGTTCCATGGGCGTCACCGTCGAGGGCTGACCCCATCCCGGCGCCCGGCACGTGTCGGACGCCGTTCCCCCGTGGGAGGGCCAGCGCGGCCCGCACCACACCTGGTGATGCCCTTCGGGGCTGACGAAAGGAACCAGACATGAAGCGCAGCAAGGCCTATCGCGCCGCAGCCGAGACCATCGACGCGGAGCAGCTCTACACCGCCGAGGAGGCGCTCGCACTGGCCAAGGCCGGGGCGTCCGCCAAGTTCGACGAGACGATCGAGGTCGCCATGCGACTCGGCGTCGACCCCCGCAAGGCGGACCAGATGGTCCGTGGCACGGTGAACCTTCCCCACGGGACGGGCAAGACGGCACGGGTCCTCGTCTTCGCCACCGGTGAGAAGGCCGCCGCGGCCACCGAGGCGGGTGCCGACGAGGTCGGTGCCGACGAGCTGATCGAGAAGGTGGCCGGCGGCTACCTCGACTTCGACGCCGTCGTCGCCACCCCGGACCTGATGGGCAAGGTCGGCAAGCTCGGCCGCGTCCTCGGCCCGCGCGGCCTGATGCCGAACCCGAAGACGGGCACGGTCACCATGGACGTCGCCAAGGCTGTCACCGACATCAAGGGCGGCAAGATCGAGTTCCGGGTGGATCGTCACTCGAACCTCCACTTCATCGTGGGCAAGGCGTCCTTCGACGCCGAGAAGCTGTCGGAGAACTACTTCGCGGCCCTGGACGAGGTCATGCGCCTCAAGCCGTCCGCGGCCAAGGGCAAGTACCTGAAGAAGATCACGATCGCCTCGACCATGGGTCCCGGCGTTGCGGTGGACACCGCGCGTCTGAAGCCGGCTGAGGCCAACTGACGCAGCACGACCAGGCAGGGCCCCCGTCCAGGTGGACGGGGGCCTTGTGTCGTGTCCGGGTGTTGGTTTGGGTCGTGGGTGTGGCTCGAGGTGCCCCTGACAAGGCCGGACGCCGTGGGCGCACCCCCGATTTGACGTTGCCCGGAAGACGGCGTAATGTTTACCAAGCCTTCGGAGGCCGGAACGAGAGACTCGGACCGCCACGCAGGCCGCCCCCATCGATGATGACCACCACGCAAGTGGCAACATCGTCGACGGATGGTGAGAGAAGCAAGACCGCCGATTTGACTCGGTGCGAATGACTCTCTAAAGTAGATCGAGTGCCCTGCGGGGGATTGCGGCCGGTTGGTTGTGGTTTCTTGTGGTGTGTGTCGGAAGTTTGAGAACTCAACAGCGTGCTT
>JAUNSA010000144.1:1915-6369 GCA_030539405.1 Propionibacteriaceae bacterium | reverse complement strand
ACCGTCTACGTCACCCACGACCAGGTCGAGGCCATGACGATGGGCGACCGCGTCGCCGTGATGAAGGACGGCCTGCTGCAGCAGGTCGCCTCCCCGCTGGAGCTGTACGACGCCCCGGTGAACCTGTTCGTGGCCGGCTTCATCGGCTCCCCCGCCATGAACCTGATCGCGGGCAAGGTCGTCGACGGTGGCGTCCAGGTCGGCGACCACGTCGTCCCGGTGGCCCGCGAGATCCTGGCGAAGGCCCAGGGTGAGGCCGACCTGACCCTCGGCATCCGCCCCGAGCACTTCCAGACCACCGAGGAAGGCAGCGGCATCGCCATCGACGTCGCCGTCGTCGAGGAGCTCGGCGCCGACTCGTACCTGTACGGCACGCTCGCGGGCCTGTCGGCGGACGAGAAGCTGAACGCCAACCAGATCGTGGCGCGCCTGCAGTCGCGTCACCCGCTGACCAAGCGCGACGTCGTCCGCCTCGAGCCGGACGCCAGCCGCATGCACGTGTTCAGCAACAAGACCGGCGAGCGCCTGAGCTGACGCTCCTGTTCGACCGAAGGCCCCCGGCACCCGCCGGGGGCCTTCGTCGTGAGAGGATTCCCTCGTGCCTCGATTCCTGGCGGCCCAGCCGGACGCCCGCCTCCTCCCCCTCCCCTGGCACCTGCCCCTGGCCGAGTGGCCGCACGAGAACCTGGTCGCCCTGCCGCGGGGCATCTCCCGGCACGTGGTGCGGTTCATCCAGGTCGGCGACGAGGTGTACGCCGCCAAGGAGGTCCTGGAAGCGTCGGCCGCCCACGAGTACCGGATGCTCACCGACCTGCACCGCCTGAACACCCCCGCGGTCGAACCCATGGGCGTGGTCACCAACCGGTTCAGCACCGACGGCGAACCCCTCGATTCGATCCTGCTGACCCGCCACCTGCAGTTCTCGCTGCCCTACCGCTCGCTGTTCTCCACCGGCGTGCGGCACGAGACGGTCTCCCGGCTCCTGGACGCCATGGTCGTGCTGTTGGCGCGCCTGCACCTGATCGGGTTCCTGTGGGGCGACGTGTCGCTGTCGAACATCCTGTTCCGGCGTGATGCCGGCGAGTTCGCCGCCTACCTCGTGGACGCCGAGACCGCCGAGCTGCACACCCAACTCTCCGACGGCCAGCGGCTGCACGACCTCGAGATCGCCATCGTCAACCTGTTCGGCGAGTTCTCCGACCTGGAGGCCGGCAAGATGCTGGACGAGTCGCTGTCCCCCCTCGAGCTCGTCGACCAGATCAAGACGCGCTACACCGACCTGTGGCGCGAGCTCACCGGCCTGGAGAAGTTCGCCGGCAGCGAGCTGGCGCGCATCGAGTCGCGCGTGCGCCGCCTCAACCAGTTGGGCTTCGACGTGGCCGAGCTGGACATCCGCACCTCGCCGACCGGCGACACGATCAGCATCCAGCCCAAGGTCGTGGACGCCGGCCACCACAGCCGCCGCCTGTTGCGGCTGACCGGCCTGGACACCGAGGAACACCAGGCCCGCCGCCTGCTCAACGACCTGGACACCTACCGGGCGCGCAACAACCTCAGCCACGTCGAGGAGTCGGTGGTGGCCCACCAGTGGCTGACCCACGCGTTCGAGCCGGTCGTCACGACCATCCCGGCTCACCTGGCGGGCAAGCGGGAGCCGGCCCAGATCTTCCACGAGGTCCTGGACTACCGCTGGTACCAGAGCCAGCGCGAGCACCGCGACGTCCCCCTCACCGAGGCCGTCCACGGCTACATCAACGACGTGCTCAGCGTGCTGCCCGACGAGGTCATCTCGCACGAGTCCTTCTCTCCCCTGGGCGAGCCTCGCCAGCTCGCGAACCCGCTCGACCCGTCGCAGGGGTTCGTCGAGGACGACCCCATGCCCGAGGACCCGTGGGAGTCCGAAGCCTTCGCGCCGGGGACGGCGATGTTGCCCGACTTCCTCGACATCGAGGCCCTGCGGCGTCGCGCCGAGGGCTAGCCGAGCTCGCCGGCCACGGCCCTTCGGTACGCTTGCCCGGTGAGCCTGCACCTGTACGACACCGCCACCCGCGCCAAGACCGAGTTCCAGCCCCTCGTCGAGGGGAAGGTCTCGATCTACGCGTGTGGCCCGACGGTGCAGAAGGCCCCCCATCTCGGCCATGTGCGCAAGGAGGTCAACTTCGACGTCCTGCGCCGCTGGCTGGAGCACTCGGGCTATGAGGTCACCTTCGTGGCCAACATCACCGACGTCGACGACAAGATCCTCGCGATCTCGGCCGAGACCGGGGAGCCGTGGTGGGCGTTGGGTTTCCGCGTCGAGGCGCAGTTCCACGACGCGGTCGCGGCGTTGGGCGTCCGGCCCCCCACCTACGAGCCCAAGGCGACCGGCCACATCCCCGAGATGGTGGAGCTGATCGCCGAACTCATCGACGCCGGGCACGCCTACGCCGCCGACGACGGTTCGGGGGATGTCTACTTCGACGTGGCGAGCTGGCCGGCCTACGGGTCGCTGTCGGGCATGCGCGCCGACGACATGGTCTCGGACGCCGACGCCGACCTGCGCGGCAAGCGCGACCCGCGTGACTTCGCCCTGTGGAAGGGCACGAAGGACGGCGAGCCCGCGACGGCGTCCTGGCCCTCGCCGTGGGGTCGTGGACGCCCCGGCTGGCACATCGAGTGCTCGGCGATGGCCGGCAAGTACCTCGGCCCCGAGTTCGACATCCACGGCGGCGGGCTCGACCTGCGCTTCCCCCACCACGAGAACGAGATGGCCCAGAGCCAGGCGGCGGGGCGTCCGTTCGCGCGCGTGTGGATGCACAACGCCTGGGTCACCATGGCCGGGGAGAAGATGAGCAAGAGCCTCGGCAACACCGCCGACGTGGGTGAGGCCGTCGAGCGCTACGGCGGCCGGGCCGTCCGCCTGTACCTGGCCGGGCCCCACTACCGTTCGTCGATCGAGTTGTCGGACGCCTCGCTATCCGAGTCCGCTGCCCAGTTGGAGCGCATCGACTCGTTCCTGGCGCGGGCCGC
Source organism: Propionibacteriaceae bacterium (assembly GCA_030539405.1). Taxonomy (GTDB): domain Bacteria; phylum Actinomycetota; class Actinomycetes; order Propionibacteriales; family Propionibacteriaceae; genus Propioniciclava. Next base: position 3,360 of record JAUNSA010000144.1, on the reverse strand, counting down.
GCAGGCTGGCGGGCAGGCTCCGGACGCCGCCTCGCCCTCTCCGGCTCGGGCCGCGTTCACCGCCGCCATGGACGACGACCTCGCCACGCCCGCCGCCCTGGCCGCCCTGTTCGGCCGGGTCAAGGACGGCAACCAGGCCCTGGCCGCCAACGACGCGGACGCGGTGGCAGCCGCCGCCTGCGACGTGACCTGGATGCTGGACGTCTTCGGCCTGAACCCGGACGCCCCGGAGTGGGCGCACACCCGCGGGGCGGCGTCCGATGACCTCACCGGCGTGGTGGACGCGCTGGTGTCCACCATGCTCGAACAGCGGGCGACGGCGCGGGCGAACAAGGACTGGGCGAGCGCGGACGCGATCCGCGATGCGCTGGCCGCCGCGGGCCTGACGATCACCGACACCAAGGACGGGGCCCGTTGGTCCCGCGAGAGGGGCTGACATGGCCGGCAATTCGCAGCGCAAGGGCGCGGTTCGCAAGCGCGGCAAGGGCGTGGGCAACACCGGCATCACGGCCGGCTCGGGCGGACGTGTTCGGCGCGGCCTGGAGGGCAAGGGCCCGACCCCCAAGGCCGAGGACCGGCCCTACCACAAGGCCTATCGCAAGCGTCGCCCCAACGAGTCGCCCATCACCACCGGCGCGACCCGCAGCCGTCGGACGCCCCCCGGCGAGCAGCGCGTGCGCCAGGCGAGCAGCAAGGCCCCCGGCGCGGACTGGGTGATCGGCCGCAACCCGGTGCTGGAGGCCCTGCAGGCCGACCTGCCGGTGCGCCGCGCCTACCTGATGGAAGGCGCCGAGCGGGACAGCCGGATCAGCGACATCCTCAAGCTCGCCGCCGAGAAGGGGGTCACGCTGCTGCAGGCCTCCCGCAGCGAGCTCGATCGGCTCACCTCGGGGGCCATCCACCAGGGCGTGGCCCTGCAGATGCCCGAGTACGAGTACGCGCACACCTCCGACCTGCTCGAGGATGCGTTGGCCGACTCGACCGCCCCGATCATCGTCGCCTGCGACTCGATCACGGACCCGCGCAACCTCGGTGCGATCATCCGCTCGGCGGCTGCCTTCGGCGCCCAGGGCGTGATCGTCCCCGAACGCCGCTCGGCCCACATGACGGCCGCCACCTGGAAGACCTCGGCCGGCGCCGCCGCCCGCGTCCCGGTGGCCCTGGCGGGCAACCTCAACCGGGTGCTGCGCGACTACGCCGAAGCCGGCTTCGTCGTGGTGGGCCTGGCCGGCGAGGGGGAGACGTCGATCCAGGAGATCCCTGGTGTCGACGGCCCCGTCCTGCTCGTGGTGGGCTCCGAGGGCAACGGACTGGCCGCCCTGGTCCGCAAGAACTGCGACGTGTTGGCCACCATCCCCATCTCGTCGGACGTCGAGTCCCTGAACGCCTCCGTGGCCGCATCGGTGGCCCTGTACGAGGTGGGTCGCTCGCGGGGCAACTGACGC